>NZ_JAZHPE010000050.1:0-130756 GCF_036553535.1 Subtercola sp. YIM 133946 | reverse complement strand
TCGGGGGGGTTTCGATACGCGCTCCGCGCTACTCAACCAGCGGGCGGGCGGGGGGCGGCGGTCAGCCGCCCGTCACGAGATCGGCGGGGGCGGTGGCCACCGTGAGGGCGTCGCCCTCGGCGGCGAGACCCACGTAGACGGTTTCGCCGTCGCGGATGGCCCCCGAGAGCAGCGCCATCGAGAGGCGGTCGTCGATCTCGTGCTGCATCAGCCGGCGCAGCGGCCGGGCGCCGTACACGGGGTCGTAGCCCTTGTCGGCGAGCCAGGCCCGGGCATCCGGAGTCACCGCCAGCGACAGCCCACGCTGCGAGACGCGCGACGCGAGCCGGTCGACGTAGAGCGACACGATCTGGGCGAGGTCGTCATGCGACAGCGCCGAGAACACCACGATGTCGTCGAGCCGGTTGACGAACTCGGGCTTGAAGGCCTGGCGAACGACCTGCATGACGAGCTCTTCTTTCGACTCGTCAGACAGTGTCGGGTCGACGAGGTACTGCGAGCCGAGGTTCGAGGTCAGAATCAGGATGGTGTTCCTGAAGTCGACCGTTCGACCCTGCCCGTCGGTCAGCCGCCCGTCGTCGAGCACCTGCAGCAGCACGTCAAACACCTCCGGGTGCGCCTTCTCGATCTCGTCCATCAGCACGACGGAGTAGGGGCGCCGACGCACGGCCTCGGTCAGCTGGCCGCCCTGCTCGTAGCCGATGTACCCGGGAGGGGCGCCCAGCAGCCGCGCCACCGAGTGCTTCTCGCCGTACTCGCTCATGTCGATGCGGATCATCGCCCGCTCGTCGTCGAACAAGAACTCGGCGAGCGCCTTGGCCAGCTCGGTCTTGCCCACGCCGGTCGGACCGAGAAACAGGAACGAGCCCGTCGGGCGATTCGGGTCGGAGATGCCCGCGCGGGTGCGCCGCACGGCGTCGGCGACCGAGCGCACGGCCGTCTTCTGGCCGATCAGGCGCTTACCCAGCTCGCCCTCGAGGTTGAGCAGCTTCTCGGTCTCGCCCTGGGTGAGCCGGTCGACAGGAATGCCTGTCCAGGCGGCGATCACGGCCGCGATGTCGCTGTCGGTGACCTGATCGTTCACCATGCGCTCGACGTCGGGGTTCTGCTCGGCACTCTCGGCTTCGCGCAACTGACGCTCGATCACGGGAATCTCGCCGTACAGCAACTTGGATGCCCGCTCGAGGTTGCCCTCACGCTGGGCCCTCTCGGCCGCCATCCGCGCCGCATCGAGCTGCGTCTTCAGTTCACCGACGCGGTTCAGCACTGCGCGCTCCTTCTCCCAGCGCTCCTGCAGCACACCGAGTTCGGCCTGCCGCCCGGCCAGGTCGGCCCGCAGACGCTCGAGACGCTGCTTGCTCGCGTCGTCTTTCTCCTTCTTCAGCGCCAGCTCTTCGAGCTTCAGCCGGTCGACGCTGCGGCGCAACTCGTCGATCTCGACGGGGGCCGAGTCGATCTCCATGCGCAGCCGCGAGGCGGCCTCGTCGATGAGGTCGATGGCCTTGTCGGGCAGCTGGCGACCGGTGATGTACCGGTTCGAGAGCGACGCGGCGGCGACCAAAGCGGCATCGGCGATCGAGACCTTGTGGTGCGCCTCGTAGCGCTCCTTCAGGCCGCGCAAAATGGCGACGGTGTCTTCGACGCTCGGCTCGCCCACGAACACCTGCTGGAAGCGGCGTTCGAGCGCGGCGTCTTTCTCGATGAACTCGCGGTACTCGTCGAGTGTCGTCGCGCCGATGAGGCGCAGCTCGCCGCGCGCGAGCATGGGCTTCAGCATGTTGGAGGCCGCCACCGAGCCCTCGCCGCCGCCCGCGCCCATGAGCGTGTGCAGCTCGTCGACGAACGTGATGATCTGGCCGTCGGCGTCGTTGATCTCCTTCAGAACGGCCTTCAGCCGCTCTTCGAACTCGCCGCGGTACTTCGCACCCGCCACCAGTGCGGCGAGGTCGAGCGAGACGAGCTGTTTGCCCTTCAGCGAGTCGGCCACGTCGCCCGCGACGATGCGCTGGGCGAGGCCCTCGACCACGGCGGTCTTGCCGACGCCGGGCTCGCCGATGAGCACGGGGTTGTTCTTGGTGCGCCGCGTCAGAACCTGGCTGACCCGGCGGATCTCTGCGTCTCGACCGATGACGGGGTCGAGCTTTCCACTGGCGGCGATCTCGGTGAGATTGACGCCGTACTTCTCGAGGGCGCTCTGCTGCTCCTCATTCTGCTGACCGCTCTGCGGCTGCATCTGGCTGGTACCTTCCTTGCCGGTGTTGACGAATCGTTGTTCGAAAGAGGGTGGCGGCCCAAACCTGAGCCGACCTGACTCAAGTTTAGCGAAAAGGGAGGTCTTCCGCCAGTGTTTAGCTCACGGTCATGCCGTTAACAGCCGCCATCTCATAGAGTATTTACAGTGAGAAGTATGTTGAGGCGTGAACTCGGCTCACCGCTGGTTCTGGGGCTGGTGGCGACGCTCTTCATCGCGCTCGGATCGCTCGGCGTCGGCTGGATCGGCCCGGGCTCGAACGTGCTCAGCTGGCCCGTGATCAGCACGCTGCGGTCGAACGACGTGGCGGGGTACGTGCTGTCGATCGTGGTCATCGCCGCGAGCATCCTGCTCATCATCGCCTGGCTGAAGCTCGGCGTGCAGATGCGAAACGCTCCCGACGAAGCTCTTCGCCGCGTCATCACCGCGAGCATCGCCTGGGCGGTGCCGCTGATCTGCACGGTGCCGCTCTACACGCGCGACATGTTCGCCTACGTGGGTCAGGGCCGCCTCATGCTCGCGGGCTTCAACCCCTACTACGACGGCATCTCGGCACTGCCGGGGTGGTTCAACATCGGCGCAGACCCCATGTGGGCCAACGCCAAGACGCCGTACGGCCCGCTGTGGCTCTGGATAGAGCAGATGATCATGGGCGCCGTGAACACCTCACCGGTCACCGCCATCGCTCTGTTCCGGATGATCGCCGTCGCCAGTGCCGTCGTGATTGCGCTCTACGCCTACCGCATCGCGCGGCTGCGCGGGCTCGACCCCACGAAGATACTCTGGCTCGTGGCCGCCAGCCCGCTGATCATGTTCAACTTCGTCGTCGGCGGACACAACGACGCCCTGATGCTCGCGTTCATCGTCGCCGGCATGTACTACGCCCTGACGAAACACCCGATCGTCGCCACGCTGCTCGTCGCCGCTGCCATCGGGGTCAAGCCGATCGCTCTGCTGGCACTGCCGGTCATCGGCATCATCTGGGCGGGTCAGAGCCGCACCCTGCGCAGCACCCTCAAGTACTGGATTGCGACGTTCGCACTGTCGGGCGCCGTGCTTGCCGCCATGGGCTGGGTCACGAACGTCGGTTTCGGGTGGATCTTCACGCTCGCCACGCCCGGCACCGTGCAGCACTGGTACGCCCCGGTGAGCATCATCTCCGGCGCGTTCGGCGGCACGTTCGACGCCCTCGGCCTCGACAGCACCACGCCGGTCTCGATCGTCAAGATGGCGGCCCTCGCGCTCATGGTCGTGTTCGTCGCGTGGATCATGTTCACCATGCGCAAGATCGATCCGCTCACCCGTCTCGCGCTCGCCTTCGCCGCCGCCGTGCTCTCGTCGACGGTCATCCACCCGTGGTATGCGGCGTGGGTCGTCGTGCTCTTCGCTCTGGTCGGCCTCAAAGAGGGAATCCAGACCCATCTCGCCGTAGCGGTGACGATCTTCTTCGCCTCGGCGAGCATCGCTGAGACCATGGACATCCCCGATGCCGTTCAGGGCGATGTGGTCTCGCAGATCATCCGCAACGTCATCATCAGCGCAGGCGCCGTCGCCCTCATCGCGGCGTACTGCCTGCACGAAGACCTGTCGCTCACCGTCTTCGTCAGACGCCTGCGCGACGCGTGGCAGCAGCGCACAGCCACCCGGGCCCTCGCCCGCGCGAACAGCGCACCGGTCTTCACCGGCGTCTCACACGCGCCCGCCTCGAAACCGCCGTCGCGTACCGACTCGCCCTGACGGTCAGAGGCCGAGCTTCTGCACCCAGTACGACAGAAACGCCGCCCCCGCCTCGTCGTGCACGAGGTCGCCCTCGATGATCACCCGGTACGGGCGGTCGAGCACCCCGTCGGCCGGCCGCACGTCGACGTGCGCCACGTCGTACCCAGCGGAGTACAGGTAGTCGGCCATCTTGTAGTCGCTGCGCGAGTCGCCGACCGACCGCCAGACGTGCGGAACCTCGCCCAGCTCGGTGAAGTAGCCGAGCGCCCGTTCGGCGCCGCGGTCTTTGTCGAGCGTGACCGACTCCACGTCGCTCGAGATGATCGTCGGGTCGATGCGAAAAGGCACGTCGCCGGCGGCGTTCGCCACCTCACGGTCGCCGTACCGGGCACCCAGCCCGTGCTCGACCAGCAGGTCGAACGCCAGCTCGTTGTACTCGAGCTGGGCGGCCTGGAACACAGCGTGATCTACCTCGGTGCGCTGCTCGACCGACACCATGGCGCGCTTGGTGGCGTCGAAGAACATGGTGTCGGCGAAACGGTCGTCGATCATCCGTCTGATCTCGTCGGCAAAGTACTGCGGCAGCGACACGCTGGTGTCGACCTCGACCTCACCGGGCCCGCCGGGGCCCAGAGTGAACCACACCGCGCCCTTCTCGCAGACCACGAACATGCGGCCGCCCGACGCCAGCGCCGCACTCAGCCCCGCGGCCATCAGCGGGGCAACCACCTGTTCGCGAACGAACGCGTCGCTGCGACCCGTGATGAAGGCGATCGGTACACCCCCGGAGGCTAGCTTCACCAGGTCGGTGAGGATGCCCGGCTGCACGATCGAGCGGGTCAGCGGTGACGCGATCGGCCCGTCGATGTCGAGCAGCAGTCCGAGGGGCGCAGTGGTCATGCCCCCCATTCTCGCAGCCGTCAGGGGCGCCAGACGACGACCTCGGTGCGGCGCTGGGTGCGCGTTCCGCTCTTCAGGCTGACGATGTCGCCCTCGGCGCCGGCCGCGAAGACGCGGCGGCCGGGGCGGTTGAGCAGCTCGTCGGCGAGCGCCGATTCGAGCTCGCGCACGCGGGTGGCGAGCTGCTGGTTGAGGTTCTCGAGGTCGAGGATGCGGCGGATGCCCTCCAGGGTGATGCCCTCGGCGCCGAGCCGCGCTATCTCGCGCAGCTGCATGACATCGCGCAGCGAATACCGCCGCGACTTACCGGCGGTGCGCTTGGGCACGACGAGGCCGAGCCGGTCGTACTGCCGCAGCGTCTGCGGGTGCATCTCGGCGAGCTCGGCGGCGACGGCGATGGCGAACAGGGGGGCGTCTTCGTTCACTGGCACGCTCATCGCCCTCCTGTTCGCCTTTCGTGATTCTCTATGTTGTCACCGGTTTCGATACGGCTCGCTTCGCGTGCCTACTCAACCAGCGTTGTTGCGCGTGCCTACTCAACCAGCGGCGTGTGGTCGTGCTACTCGTGGGCCTTGGCCAGCAGCTCGGCCCGCGGGTTCTCCTGCGGTTCGAGAGCGTGGAAGGCCTCGAGGGCCTCACGGGCCTCGGCCGACAGGTGCGATGGAACCGCGACCTGAACCACGGCGAGCAGGTCGCCTGTGCCCTTGGCTGTCTCGACGCCGCGGCCCTTGACCCGCAGCACGCGCCCGCTCGGGGTGCCTGCGCCGACCCGCAGTTTGACGGGGTCGCCACCGAGGGTCGGAACCTCGATGGTGGCACCCAGCGTCGCCTCGACGAAGGTCACGGGCACGTTGACCCGGAGGTTCAGCCCGTCACGTTCGAAGACGGGGTGCTTGCGCACCGACACCGTCAGAACGATGTCGCCCGCCTCGCCGCCGTCGGGGCTCTTCTCGCCCTTGCCGCGCAGCTTGATCTTCTGGCCGTCAGACACACCGGCGGGAATCTTCACCGTGATGGTGCCGCCGTCGGAGGTCTGCAGCTTGATCGTGTCGCCCTTCGTCGCAGTGACGAAGTCGACGGTGGTGCGGGCGCTGATGTCACGGCCCCTGGTCGGGCCGCCGAAGCCGCGGAATCCGCCGCTCGGCTGGCCGAAGCCCTGGTTGCCACCGAACATGCCGCCCAGCAGGTCGTCATACCCGGCCTGCTGGAAGGAGTAGTTCGCGTTGCTCGCGCCCCCACCCCGGCCGCCGCCCCCGAACATGCCGCCGAACACGTCTTCGAAGCCGCCCGACTGGCCCTGGCCACCCGCCGTGAAGCGAGCACCAGAACCCATCGCGCGAATCTGGTCGTACTCTTTGCGCTGTTCGGGATCAGACAGCACCGAGTTGGCCTCGCTGATCTCTTTGAACTTGGCTTCGGCCGAAGCGTCACCCGGGTTCGAGTCGGGGTGGTACTGGCGGGCCAGCTTTCGATACTGCTTCTTCAGGTCAGCCTCAGAGACGTCTTTCGACACCCCCAGCACCTTGTAGAAATCCTTATCGAACCAGTCCTGGCTAGCCATTCGGCACCGCTACGACAACTTTCGCCGCGCGAAGCAGTGACGAGCCCAGGTAGTACCCGGTCTCGACGACATCTGCGACGGTCTCGATCTGAACGTCGGCGCTCGGCTGCTGAAAGATGGCCTCGTGGATCTGGGGGTCGAACATGTCGCCCTTCGCTCCGAACGGGGTCAGGCCGAACCGCTCGACACCGACGCGCAGCTTGGCCACGATCGACACGAACGGCCCCTCGGCGAGGTCGCCGTGCTTCTCGGCACGGTCGAAGTCGTCGAGCACCGGCAACAGCACCTTGACGACTTCGCCGACCGTGCGCTCACGCTCGATCTCTCGGTTCGCCTCGGTGCGCTTGCGGTAGTTCGCGTACTCGGCGGTCACCCGCTGCAGGTCGGCGAGCCGCTCGGCGGCCAGGTCGGAGTCGTCGGTCTGGCCGGCGCTCACGGCATCGAGAAAGTTCAGGTCGTCGTCGTTGAGCTCGCCTTCGCCCACGGTCTCACCTTCCTCTGCTGCCTCGGAGTAGCCTTCTGAATCGTCGTCGCCGGTCGGCGTCTCGACATCGGGGCCTTCGGCCTCGATGAACGACGCGTCTTCAACCGGCTCACCCGTCACCGGGTCAGTTGCGTCTGCACCTGACCCGGTCGGGTTGCCCTGGCCTGACTCCTCGTCGCTGTGGTCGTTACCGCCATGCTTTGATTCGTCTACGGCCATTGTTACTTCTGCTCTTTCGTTTCGTCGTCGTCGACAACCTCTGCGTCAACAATATCCTCGTCAGAGGGAGCCTCTTCAGAGGGCGCCTCAGAACCGGATGCCGCCGCGGCCTCGTCGGCCTGCGAGTTGGCGTAGATGGCCTGGCCGAGCTTCGACTGGCTCTCGTTGAGCTTGTCGAACGCGGTCTTGACCGCCTCGTCGTCGTCACCGGCGAGGGCGCTCTTCAGAGCATCCACATCGGCCTGAACCTCAGTCTTGACGTCGTCGGGCAGCTTGTCTTCGTTGTCTTTGATCAGCTTGTCGATCGAGTAGGCGAGCTGCTCGCTGGTGTTGCGGGTCTCCGCAGCCTCGCGGCGCTTCTTGTCTTCGGCCGCGTGCTCTTCAGCCTCGCGAACCATGCGCTCGATGTCTTCTTTCGCCAGCGACGAGCCGCCGGTGATCGTCATCGACTGCTCTTTGCCGGTGCCCTTGTCTTTGGCAGACACGTGCACGATGCCGTTGGCGTCGATGTCGAAGGTGACCTCGACCTGCGGGATGCCGCGCGGAGCCGGTGCGATACCGGTCAGCTCGAACGTACCGAGGTTCTTGTTGTCGCGGGTGAACTCACGCTCGCCCTGGAAGACCTGGATGGCCACCGACGGCTGGTTGTCGTCTGCGGTCGTGAAGGTCTCGCTGCGCTTGGTGGGAATGGCCGTGTTGCGCTCGATGAGTTTGGTCATGATGCCACCCTTGGTCTCGATGCCGAGCGACAGCGGAGTGACGTCGATGAGCAGAACGTCTTTGCGCTCGCCCTTCAGCACGCCGGCCTGCAGTGCGGCACCGACGGCCACGACCTCGTCGGGGTTGACGCCCTTGTTGGGCTCGCGACCACCGGTCAGCTTCTTGACGAGCGACACGACGGCGGGCATCCGGGTCGAGCCACCGACGAGAACCACGTGCGAGATGTCGGCGACCGAGACACCGGCCTCCTTGATGACGTCATGGAACGGCTTCTCGGTGCGGGCCAGCAGGTCTTGCGTCAGCTCTTCGAACTTCGCGCGGCTGAGGGTCTCATCGAGGTTGGCAGGGCCGCTCTCGGTCAGCGAGAGGTAGGGCAGCTGGATGGTCGTCGAGAGCGAGCCCGACAGTTCCTTCTTGGCCTGCTCAGCCGCTTCCTTCAGGCGCTGCTTGGCGATCTTGTCGTTCGAGACGTCGACACCGGTCGAGTCCTTGAAGCGCTTGACCAGGTAGTCGACGATGCGCTGGTCCCAGTCGTCGCCGCCGAGGCGGTTGTCACCGGCGGTCGAACGCACCTGGATGGTGCTGAAGTCGTCGTCTTTGCCCACTTCGAGCAAAGACACGTCGAAGGTACCGCCACCGAGGTCGAAGACCAGGATGAGCTCGTCTTCCTTACCCTTGTCGAGGCCGTACGCGAGCGCCGCAGCGGTCGGCTCGTTGATGATGCGCAGCACGTTGAGGCCCGCGATCTCACCGGCCTCCTTGGTGGCCTGGCGCTCGGCGTCGTTGAAGTACGCGGGAACGGTGATGACCGCGTCGGTGACCTTGTCGCCG
Organism: Subtercola sp. YIM 133946; assembly: GCF_036553535.1. Lineage (NCBI taxonomy): Bacteria > Bacillati > Actinomycetota > Actinomycetes > Micrococcales > Microbacteriaceae > Subtercola > Subtercola sp. YIM 133946. Next base: position 122,071 of record NZ_JAZHPE010000050.1, on the reverse strand, counting down.
AGATACGACTCGGCGTCACGCTTCAGCTTCGCGAGAATGCGGGCCGAGATCTCCTGCGGGGTGTACTTCTTGTCGTCGACGGCGACAGTCCAGTCGGTACCGATGTGACGCTTGACACTCGCGATGGTGCGGTCGACGTTGGTGACGGCCTGGCGCTTCGCGGTCTCACCGACGAGCACCTCGCCGTCTTTGGTGAATGCGACGACCGACGGCGTGGTACGGAAACCCTCCGCATTGGCGATGACGGTGGGTTCTCCACCTTCGAGCACGGACACAACTGAGTTGGTGGTTCCGAGGTCGATTCCTACGGCACGAGCCATGTGCTTTACTCCTTCTTGGCCTTGCGGCCGGCTTAAGATGATGCAGACCCATGTGATGCATACTTGAGTCTTCTACGCTCAAGTTTACCGGAGCGTCCCTCCCTGTCAAGCTCTTCGACGAAAAACTTGAGCTAACTTGACTCAACTTTAAATACACCGTCGGTTTACCGTCGAACTGTACTGTGTGCTCATGACTGCAACTCAGGCGAGCGCCGCAGGGCCCGCGGCGACCATTCCGCGCTCGCGCGTTCTCGCGTGGGGCCTGTGGGACTGGGGCGGATCGGCGTTCAACGCGGTGGCGACCACGTTCGTCTTCACGGTCTATCTCACCGGCAACAGCACCAGCCATCCGTTCGGCGACGAGACATTCGTGTCGGCACAGCTCGGCTGGACTCTGGGTGTCGCCGGCCTGCTGGTCGCGCTGCTCGCGCCGATCACCGGCCAGCGCTCTGACGTCTCGGGCCGGCGCAAGCTGTGGCTCGCGGTCAACACGTACATCGTCGTCGTCATTCTGGCGCTGATGTTCTTCGTGCAGGCGACACCCGACTACCTCTGGCTCGGCCTCGCTCTGCTCGCCGTGGGCACCGTGTTCTTCGAGTTCGCGACGGTCAACTACAACGCCATGCTCTCGAGCGTGTCGACCCGCCGCACCATCGGCAACGTGAGCGGGTTCGGCTGGTCGATGGGCTACTTCGGCGGCATCGTGCTGCTGCTCATCGTGTACTTCGGCTTCATCCACCCCGACGTGGGGCTGTTCGGTGTGACGAGCGCCGACGGCCTCTCTGTTCGGGTGTCGATGCTGATCGCGGCCATCTGGTTCGGCGTCTTCGCCCTGCCGGTGCTGCTCGCCGTGCCCGAGTACCACGCCCCCGCGGCCGCCCGGCGCGACAGGGTCAGCTTCTTCGCCTCGTACGCCCGCCTCGGCCGCGACATCGCCCGGCTCTGGCGCACGAGCCGCCAGACGCTCTACTTTCTGATCGCCAGCGCGGTCTTCCGCGACGGCCTGACCGGCGTGTTCACGTTCGGCGGCATCCTCGCGGCCGGAACCTTCGGTTTCTCGCCCTCGGAGGTCATCATCTTCGCGATCGCCGCCAACGTGACCGCCGGGCTCTCGACCGTACTGGTCGGGCGCCTCGACGACAGGCTCGGGCCGAAACCGGTGATCGTGGCGGCGCTGATCGGTCTCGTCGTCTGCGGCCTCGCGGTGTTCTTCCTGCACAATTCGGGCCAGATCGCGTTCTGGACGTTCGGGCTCGCCCTCTGCCTGTTCGTCGGCCCGGCGCAGTCGGCCAGCCGGTCGTTCCTCGCGCGCATGATTCCGGCGGGCCGCGAGGGCGAGATCTTCGGCCTCTACGCCACCACGGGCAAAGCCGCGACGTTCCTGGCACCGACGGCGTTCGCCATCTTCGTCTCCATCGGCGGCGCGCAGTACTGGGGCATCCTGGGCATCGTGCTCGTCATCGCCATCGGGCTCGCGGTGCTCATCCCAGTCTCGGCGAAGGCGACGCAGGTCGAGGCTGGTTGAGTAGCTCCGCAGGAGCGTATCGAAACCCGCGTGAGGTTTCGATACGGCGCTGCGCGCCTACTCAACCAGCGCGGCGGTCAGGGCCCAGTACCAGATGAGCAGCAGCGTCACGATGAACCCGGTGAAGAAGTTCAGCCAGAGAAAACGGCGCCAGCCGAGGTTGGCTCGTTCGGCATCCGCGTCGCTGACCGACCAGAACGGCAGCACACTGATGGCGTACGGCAGTGCCAGCAGGCCGGCGATCGGGCCGGGCCACGCCGTGAACAGCATGAGGATTGCGGCCAGCACGTACGCCGCGAACGCGAACCGAACGGTCTGCCGGCCGCCGATGACCGTGGCGATCGACGCGATGCCGCCCTCGCGGTCGGGCACGATGTCTTGCACAGCACCGAAGGCGTGGCTGGCGATTCCCCAGAGGAAGTAGGCGACGAGCAGTGCCCACAGTTGCGGAGTGAAGACGGCGCCGGCGAGCACCAGGCCATAGACCGCGGGGCTCACGAAGTGCGTGCTCGACGTGAGCGAGTCGACGAACGGGCGCTCTTTGAAACGCAGACGCGGGGCGCTGTAGGCGATGACCGCGAACACACTGACGGCGAGCACCAGCCACGACAGCGGCGAGCCGACGATGACGAGGTACACCAGGAACGGGATGTTCGTGGCCGCCGCCGCGATGAGCGTCGGCCGATGCAGCGCGCGGCTGAGCACGGCGCCCTCGACGCCGCCCTTGCGCGGGTTGCGCAGGTCGGACTCGTAGTCGAACACGTCGTTGATGCCGTACATGGCCAGGTTGTAGGGAATCAGGAAGTACAGGGTGCCGAGCACGAAAGTCAGGTCGACGTCGCGGGTGGTGAGCAGGTAGCCCGCCGCGAACGGGAAGGCCGTGTTGATCCACGAGAGCGGCCGCGACGAGAGCAGCACCTGGCGCAGAGTGTTCACCGTGACTCCCCCTCCGGTCGCGCATCGTTCAGAACATTGCGGGAGTCTCGTGGATCATCCACACGGGCACCCGAATGTCCTGAGAAGTTCGGCAGCAGGGCCCAGAGGGCGGGCAGCAGCAGCACGGCACCGACGGCGTAGGCGAAATCTTCGAGGGGGGCCACGCCGATGAAGGCGCCCGAGATGAGGGCACGGTCGTAGCCGACGAGGCCGATCGAGATCATCACGTTGTCGAAGACGGCCGTGACGACGAGCAGGATGCCCGCGGTGACGACGAGCGGCAGCAGCCGCGGTCGGCGGCGAACGATGCGCGCGACGATCGCGAGCAGCACGGCGGCCGCCAGGAAGAAGGCGTTCAGACCCCAGTAGGTCACGGGCGGCCCCCCGGGGTGCGGCGGCCCTGCGCGGCGGTGCGGCCGAGCATCCGGTTCGCCGCCGAGAAGAGGTTCATGGTGAGGTAGCAGAGCAGGGTGAGAAAGAAGAGTTCTTCGAGCGGCAGCTCGCGGGCCACGACGATACCGGTCATGAAGCTGGTCTCGCCGCGGAAGAAGATGCCGAGGCCGATGCCGGCGAGATCCCAGGCGAGGAAGAAGAGCACGCCGACGACGAGCACGATGGCGGCGCGGCGTGCATCGGCCCAGAAGAAGAGGCGGAACCGCCGGTCGAGCAGCACCATTCCGGTGAGCGCGACGGCGAGCCCGAGCAGGTAGAGCAGGCCCATCAGGCGGAGTCGGGGGTGGGCGCCGGGGCCGGCTCGGGTGCGGCGGTGGCCTCGCGCACGGTGAGCGGCGGCTCGGGGAGGGCCGTGGTGGAGGTGTCGCCGCGCAGGCGCTTGATGACGAGCTCGGCGCTGATCAGGCACATCGGCAATCCGATGCCGGGAATGGTCGACCCGCCCGCGTAGTACAGCCCCTTCACCTTCTTGCTCACGTTGCCGGCGCGAAAGAACGCGCTCTGCCCGAGGGTGTGCGCCGGGCCGAGGGCGGTGCCGTTCCAGGCGTTGAGGTCGTCGGCGAAATCGGCAGGGCCGACGGTGCGGCGAACCGTGATGCGCGAGACGAGGTCGGGGATGCCCGCCCACGACGCGATCTGCGCGATCGCCTCATCGGCGATCGCCTCGACCTGCGGCGAGCCGGCGCCGTCTTCGCCGCCGTGCCCGATCGACGGATCGGCGGGGATCGGCACCAGCACGAACAGGTTCTCCGAGCCTTCGGGCGCCACCGAGGCATCTGTGGCGCTCGGCCGGCAGACGTAGATCGACGCCGGGCTCGGCACCGACGTGGCGCCGCGCCGGCCGAGGCCCGCGATGCCGGTCTTTCCGAAGATCTGCGTGAAGTCGGACTTCCAGCTCTTGGTGAAGAACAGGGTGTGGTGCAGCAGTTCGGGCAGTTCGCCCGAGACACCCAGGTAGATCAGCACGGCGCTGGGGCCGGCGGTCTTCTTGTTCCAGTACGAGGCCGGATACGTCTGCAGCTCGGGCAGCAGCATCGTGGTCTCGACGTGCTCGAGGTCGGCGGCCGCCACCACGATGTCGGCGTCGAGCGAGTGGGCGGTTCCGGCGGCGTCGAGGTACTGGATGCCCGACACCCGGGCCGGGGCGGCGCCTGACCTGCCGGGAGGCACGGTGGGGTCGCCATCGCCGGGGTCGCCGTCACCGGGGGTGCCTTCGGTGGAGGTGCCTCCGGTGGGGGTGCTGGCTGCGCTGCCGTGAGGCGTGCCAGCGCTGGGGCGCACGGCGTCGTCGTCGATCTCGCCTGCCAGCACGCGGCGCAGCTCGTCACGGTCGATGACGTTGGTGTCGAACTCGTGCGTGTCGTAGTCGTACGCTCCGGGCGCAGGCTCCGGATGCGCGGCCGCCTCCACCTCGTCATCGGTGGTGACGATGCGGCTGACGCTCGCCCCGGTGACGATCTCGACCCCGGCCTCGAGGGCGAGTCGTTCGATGGTCTCGATCACCCGGTGCAGTCCGCCCTGCGGATAGAGCACCCCGTCGTCGAGGTCGAGGTGACTCATCAGGTGGTACATGCTCGGAGTGGAATATGGAGACGATCCGAGGAAGACGGCGGGGTAGCCCAGAATCTGCAGCAGCCGCGGGTCGCGCACCGTGCGCCCAGCGAAGCTGTTCAGCGACTCGACCAACAGGCGCACCAGCCGCGGCGAACGCTTGGTGACCGGCCCGGTGAGCAGCGGACGCAGGTCTTCGAAGGTCGAGTAGAGGAAGTAGCGTTTGGCCAGGTCATAGGTCTCAGCGGCCGAATCGAGGTAGCCCGCCATGCGCACGCCCGACCCGGGTTCGAGCGACTCGAACAGGTCGAGATTCTCGTCGCGCGACGCCGCAATGTCGACGGCGTTGTGCTCGTCCTGGAACAGCACACGGTAGCCCGGGTCGAGCTTCTGCAGGTCGAGCTGGTCGGCGGCGGTGGTACCCATCAGTCGGTAGAAGTGGTCGAACACCTCGGGCATCAGGTACCACGACGGGCCGGTGTCGAAGCGGAAGCCGTCTTTCTCCCAGAGCCCGGCCCGGCCGCCGACGCTCTCGCGCTTCTCGACGAGCGTGACCCGGTAGCCTTCGCGGGTGAGCAGGCCGGCGACCGCGAGTCCGCTGATTCCGGCGCCGATCACGACGGCGTGCGGCCTGGCGGTGGCCATGACGTCGTCGAACGCGGCACTCACGCCGGGCAGCTCGGTGAGACGGGTGATCTCGACCGTCTCGGCCTCGTCGAACGGCACGCCGGGCATCCCGTCGCCGTCGGTGAGACGGGTGATCTCCACGGTCTCGGCCTCGTCGAACGGCACGTCGTCGGGCCCGCCCGGAGTCTGCGGGCTCTCGGGGCTGTCGGGGCTCACGGAATCTCCTTCGGTAGGCGCCCCGCCGCGGCCGAAGCAGCGATGCGGAGCTTGACGGGGTTGGGCACCCGGATGCGCGTCTGCGCGAGCACGGCGGCCGGCGTCGCACGCAGTCGAGCCGTGAGTTCGGTGAAGAGCCCCTGCGCCAGCGCGACCGCTCGGCGGCTCGACGTGGGCAGATAGCCGAGCACGCTGCGGGCGATGCGCAGGTCGTTCTCGATGTCGTCGAGGATGAGCGACTTCGCCTGCTCGCTGAACGTCGTCACGTCGACACCCGGAAAGTAGCTGCGACCGAGGCCCGCGAAATCGGCGGCCAGGTCGCGCAGGAAGTTGATCTTCTGGAAGGCGGCGCCGAGGTGCCGGGCCCCGTCGACGAGGTCGGCTCGCCGGGCATCCGTCACCGTATGCCCCTCGAGGAATGCAGCGAGGCACATCAGTCCGACCACCTCGGCAGAGCCGTACACGTAGAGGTCGAAGCTCTCGGGGGTGTGCTCGACCGCGGTGAGGTCGGCCCGCATCGAGGCGAAGAACGGCTCGACGAGTTCGGCTCCGAACGAGACCTCGCGGGCGGTCAGGGCGAACGCGTGCACGACGAGGTTGGTGCTGTACCCGGCGTCGATGGCGTCAAGGGTCTCGCGCTCGAGGGCGTCGAGCATGCGTTCGATGGTGACCACGTCGAGTGAGGCCGAGGCGGCGACCCCGTCGACGACCTCGTCGGCGAGGCGCACGAGCGCGTAGATGTTCTCGACGTGCTGCCGCACGTCACGGCCCAGCAGCCGGGAGGCGAGGCCGAACGACGTCGAATACCGGTGGATGACGATGCTCGCCGTCTCGGTGGCGACCGTGTCGTAGAGCGAACGCGCCGGCGACGTCATCGCACCCGCTCGAGCACGGAGTCGATCACCGGCGTGAACTCGGCGCGCACCGTGTCGGGCAGAGCCGGTGACGCCAGATGGTCGGATGCCCGGGCCGCGTAGGCGCGCGCCAGGTCTTCGGCGTACTGTCGTGCCCCGCATTCCTCGAGCGCGCGCCGCACGACGCCCGCCTGGGCGCGGGTGAGGTCGGGCAGACCGAGCCAGCGCGAGATCTCGATCCACTCGGGGCGACCGGAGGCGTAGGCGATGAGCACGGTTCGCTTGCCTTCGCGCAGGTCGCCGATGGTGGTCTTGCCGGTGGCGGCCTCGTCGCCGAAGACGCCCAGCAGATCATCCACGATCTGGTAGGCGATGCCGATGTTGCGGCCGAAGCCGGCGAGCGCCTCGACCGCCTCCTGTCCGGCGCCGGCCAGCACCGCACCCGCCTCGACCGGGGCCTCGAACGAATACACGGCGGTCTTGAGGCGCTCCATGTCGACGACCTCGTCGACGGTGGGCATCGACTTGAGCTGCGAGAAGTCCACGTCGAACAGTTCGCCGGCGGCCGAGGCGAACATGGCCTCGTCGAAGATGTCGTGCAGGCGCTGGCGCATCTCGTCGTCGACACCGGCCTTGTCGATCATGCGGAACGCGTTGAACAGCGCCAGGTCGCCCGCGATGACGGCGACCGACATTCCGCGGTGCTCTGCGGCAGGCACGGGAATGCCGGCGGTCTGCGCGAAGTCGCGGTACACGCCCGAGACGTTCACGCCGCCGCGCCTGATGAAGTCGCGGTCGATGACGTCGTCGTGCACGATGAGCGCGGTGTGCAGCAGCTCGAAGGCGGCGCCGATGTGGGCGGCGGCCTCCATGTCGGTGCCGCCGAGCGACTCGTAGGCGCCCATCACCATCGACGGCCGGAAGCGTTTGCCGCCGGCCGTGTTTCGCTCCAGCGTCTGCCACAGCGTCACGTATCGCTCGCCCACCGCGGCGGCGCGATTCGTGGAGATCGCGAAGAACCGGTCGAGCACAGCATCGACCTGGCTCTGCCGGCGCTCTGCTGAGACCACGAGGTCGTATGGGTCCACTCTGCGAGCGTAACCCAGTCGGGCGAAAGTTCGGCTGAAGGCGTCAAGGCCTTGCGTCGGGGCAGGTCACCTGCTGTGCTGGGGAGCTATCGTCAGCAGGCTGTCTAATTTCGCAGCGGCGTTAGGCTGGAGTCACAGCAGAGGAGGCGGGCGGGTGATCACGCAGCACGGGGTGGCACAGGTCGGGCAGCTCGAGCATGAGCAGGTCGAGCACGTCGAGCATGAGCACGTCGAGCAGGTCGTGCTGCTCGATGAGGCCGGTGTGCCGATCGGAGTGGCCGACAAGGCCCTCGTGCACACCGCCGACACCGCTCTGCACCTCGCCTTCTCGTGCCACGTCTTCGACGAGGCCGGGCGCATCCTCGTCACGCGGCGGTCGCTGCAGAAGCGCACGTGGCCGGGTGTGTGGACCAATTCGTTCTGCGGGCATCCGGCCCCCGGCGAGCAGATGGTCGACGCGGTCGCCCGCCGCGCCGAAGCCGAGCTCGGCGTCGCCCTCGACTCGCTCGAGCTGGCGCTGCCCGACTTCAGGTACCGCGCCGTCGACGCCTCGGGTCTGGTCGAGAACGAGATCTGCCCCGTGTTCACCGCGACGGTGACGGATGCCCTGCTGCCCAACCCCGGCGAAGTGGCCGAGACGCAGTGGGTCGATCCCGCCGCGCTGCTCGCCGCCATCGAGGCGACCCCCTGGGCGTTCAGCCCCTGGCTCACCCTGCAGCTGCCGCAGCTCGCCCTGCGCTGACCCGCGCGTCAGCGGAGCGACACCGTGAAGCCTCCGGGGGCGGGGGTGAGCAGCACGTCGGCGAGGGAGTCGACCACGATGTCGGCGTCGAGTTCTGCGCGCTGGTGAGTGGAGACTACGGCGATGGTGAAGCATCCGGCGGCCTTCGCGGCGGCGAGACCGGCGGGGGCGTCTTCGAACACCACGCAGTCGTGCGGGTCGACGTCGAGGCGGCGCGCTCCCTCGAGAAACGGGTCGGGGTTGGGCTTGCCGCGAGAGGTGTCGTCCACGGTCACGACGGTGGCGGGGGCCGGGATGCCCGAGCCGGCGATGCGCACGGCGGCGAGCCGGCGCGTGCACGACGTGACGATCGCGCGCTGGGCGTCAGGCAGACTGCCCAGCAGTTCGGCGGCGCCGGGGAGTACGACGATGTCGTCGGTGTCGTCGAGTTCGAGCTGCTCGACGCGGGCGAACGCCTCGTCGACCCGGTCGGGCGGCAGCAGCGAGGTGACGATGTCGCGGGCGGGGCGGCCGTGCATGCCGATGCGGAACGACGGATCCATGCCGTACTCCTCGCCCCAGCGAGTCCACGAGCGGTCGACGGCGGGGGTGGAGTCGATGAGGGTGCCGTCCATGTCGAAGAGGGCGGTGGCGAAGACGCGGGTGGGGGCGGGATGCGCGGTGGTCACCACTCGAGGCTATCGCGGCGGGCTGGCGGGCATCCGGTGGCGGGCGCGCGGTGAGCCGGGGGGCGGGGTCAGCCGGAGATGGGGCCCGCGGGGGCGGGGTCGGTGACGAGGAGGTTGAAGCTGCCGTCGGAGTTCCACTGGGCGGCGAAGTGCGCCATGACGACCAGGTTCGAGCCCGAGCGGGGGTTGAGGATGGTCGTGGTGGTCACGCTGGCCGTGAGCCCGTTGCTGATGGTGAGGGCGATGGTGCGGCAGGTCTCGCCGAACGAGGAGGTTCCGCCGAAGACGACCAGGCAGATGCGCCCGTCGGGGGTGAGGGCGGCGTACGCGGAGCCGGGGGTGTACTGGCCGCGGCTCAACAGGCGATAGCTCGACTCGACAGTGTCGCCGGGCATGGCGTCACCCGGATGATCGGCGGCCGTCTGGGGATTGGCGAAGATGTACGTGGGCGACAGGGCGGGCTCGGGGCTGCTCGCCACGCCGACGACGTTCGACGAGCCGCGGCCGGTGGGGCCGGGGTCGGCGCCGGGCGCGGGATCGGCGCCGGGCGCAGGATTCGTGGCGTCGGCGTTGGAGGCGCCTCCGGTCGTAGCGGCGCCGGAGGTGGGGGTGCCGGCTGCGTTCGTGGATCCGTCGGAGGGCGCGCCGGTGGCATTGGAGTACGTGGTGCTCGAGCCGGCGGTGCTGGGGGTGCCGGATGTCGCGGTGCCCGACGTGCCGGTGCCGGTGGTGCCCGCGGCGGAGCCGGTTGCCGAACCCGAACCATCGGAGGAGCCTGCGCCGGAGCCGTTCGAGGTGACCGAACCCGTGGAGTCGAGACAACCGCCGCCGGTGCCGGGCTCGAAAGAGGCCGAGTCGTCTGCGCCGCCCGCGCCGGCTGTGCCGGGAGTCGCGGGAACACCGGCCATGCCCGCGCCCGCGCCGCCGGGGCCCTCGCCCTGGCTGAGGGCGGCGTCGTACGAGCCGTACGACCCGTAGGCGCCGACGGGCAGGTTGGCTCCGGCGGGAGGGGTGGTGAAGGTGGCGGGGTCGGAGCCCCCGGCGCCGCTGGAGGTGGCGGAGTCGGTACCCCCGCCCCCGCTGGAGGTGACGGGGTCGGTACCCCCGGCGCCACCCGCCTCATCGGCGCGCTGCGATCCGGTGGGGCTGGGCACGGTGGTCGGCGTGCCGCCGGCCGGCGATTGCGAGCCAGACGCAGCGGACGCGGCAGCGGCGTCGGCGGCGGCGGCGGTAGCGGTGGCGGTGGCGCTGGGGGCGGCGGTCGGGCAGGCGGCGAGGGGGCCCGGGGCGGGTGAGAGGGAGCCGGAGGCGAGGGCGACGCCGAAGGTTCCGGCGGTGACGAGGAGGGCGGCGGTGACGCCCAGGGTGATCCACCGTCGACGGGCGGCACGGTGCCGTCGTGCGGCCCGTTCGACTGCGAGGTGGGCCGCCCGGGCATCCTCGTCGGCCTGGCGGGCGGCGGCCGACGACGCCTGCCGTGCGGCCAGGCGAACGGATGCGGCCTCACGCTCGTCGGCGGGGGTGTCGCGGGCGTACACCTGCCGGGTCAGTGCCGCGGTCTCGGCGTCGTCGGCGCCGCGGGCAGAGACCGGCCGGCTCGGGGCCACGAGCCCGGCGTCGTGCGCGGCGGCGGCGCGGTTAGAGACCGGGGCGCTCGGGCTGGCGGTCTCGGCGTCGTCGTCGGGGGGAGGCACTGCGGCTCGGCTCAGTCGTGCCCGCCGAGCGCCGGGTCTGCGGTGCGGGGGCGGGCGGCGGGAGCCGCGGTCGAGGGCGGCGGCGTGGCGGGGGTCGCGGCGACGAAGGGGGCAGCGCCGGGAGCGGCAGCGGTTTCGGCGGTGACGTCGACCGAGACGTCGGTGCGGTGGAAGTTGAGGTACGAGCGCGACGCCGTCGGCCCGCGCTGGCCCTGGTACCGCGAGCTGTACTGCGCCGAGCCATATGGATGCTCGGCCGGCGACGAGAGCTGGAAGAAGCAGAGCTGGCCGATCTTCATTCCGGGCCAGAGTTTGATGGGCAGGGTGGCGACGTTCGACAGCTCGAGCGTGACATGCCCCGAGAAACCGGGGTCGATGAAGCCGGCCGTCGAGTGGGTCAGCAGGCCGAGCCGGCCGAGCGAACTCTTGCCCTCGAGGCGCGCCGCGATGTCGTCGGGCAGGGTGACCTGCTCGAACGTCGAGCCGAGTACGAACTCACCGGGGTGCAGGATGAACGGGTCGTCGCCCTTCGCCTCGATCAGCCGGGTCAGCTCGGGCTGGTCTTCGGCCGGGTCGATGAACGGGTACTTGTGGTTGTCGAAGAGCCGGAAGAACCGGTCGAGCCGCACGTCGACGCTCGACGGCTGCACCATCGCGGGCTCGTACGGCGTCAGCCCGACGCGCCCGCTGTCGAGTTCGGCCCTGATGTCGCGGTCACTGAGAAGCACGCGGCCAGCTTACCTTCGCCGTCTGGGGCGGGAGGCAGGCACTTCGCGGGCGCCCCGCCGCGACCGGCGGGCGCTGTTGCGCCGTTCCGGGGCGCCTGCCGGCGCTCTCGCGCCGTCTCGTACGCATCCACCGCCTCTTTCAGGTCGTTCCGCGCGTCGCGATGGGCAGCTCGACTGCCGGTGGCCGGTTTCACGCCATACTGAACTCCGTGACCCGACTCCCCCGCCTGGCCGTGATAGCCACCGCCGCCGCCCTGTCAGCCGTTCTGCTCGCCGGATGCTCGGGGGGCGGCACCCCGGCCGCCACCGTCACCGTGACCGCGCCGGCGCCCACCGCCACGGCGACCGTGACGTCTACCCCCACCGAAGACCCGGTGGCCGCTAAGGCCATCACCCTGAACGCCGACGGCATCTCGGTGACGGCCCCCGAGGGCACCATCCTGGCGGGTTACTTCGACGGAGCGCAGCCCGCGATCGACGCCCTGACAGCCGTGCTCGGAACCGTGCAGCCGACCTTCCTCGCGGCGGGCAAGTGCAACGCCGACCAGACGACCTACGACTGGGGCTCGCTGCAGCTGACCTACCTCGGCAGCGACGCGTCGGCCGATAAGACGTTCACGTTGTACGCGAAGACCGCACCGACGTCGGTCGACGTGACCACCGCCCTCGGCGCGAGTGTCGGCGACACGTGGTCGACGTACATCGCGAAGGTTCCGTCGAGCCAGCCCACGCGCGACGACGGCACGTACACGTCGGTGCTCGAGTCAGTCACGCCCGGCGGCGAGTCGAGCACGGAGGGTACCGTCGTGACCGCCACGAACGGCGTCATCACCGCGATCTCGGTGCCGCAGGACTTCAACGCCGACTGCTGACGTCTCGCCGGTCGTCCGCTTTGCGCAACGGCACGTGAAAAGCGTCGATAGCGGCCCTCTGCGCAAAACGGGCGCGACGCGGCGAGCGGATGCCCGGCGGGGCCCGCAACCCGCGTCAGTACGACTGGGGCTGGGTGAAGCGGCCGCTCGGGTCGTACTGCTGCTTGAGCTGGGTGAGGCGCGGCAGGTTCGCTCCGAAGTACGCGGTGGGGGCATCCGGTACCGTGGCGTCGCAGTAGTTCACGTAGGCCCAGTTCTGCCAGTGGTTCGTCATCGTCGAACGGAACGTTCGCACGTAGGCGTCGAACGGGGTCGGGTCTGCTCCGACGGCGAAGGTCGCCGTGTACTGCACGGTCATCAGTGCCGTGCGGTGCACGAACGCCGTCGCCGAGGGGTCGACGGTTGCCACGACGCCGCCCAGGGCATCCATCGAGATGCCGCCCTCGGTCATGCCCGACACGCTCTGCGCCGCGTCGACCTGCGCAATGAGGTCGGCGATGCCTGCCGAGTCGAGGGTGGTGTAGCCGATGTTGGATGTTCCCGACGACGGTTCGCGGGTGAGTGCCCCGCCCGGGCCGGTGGTGCACTGCTCGATGGGGGTGTTTTGGCAGCCCGCCTCGGTCATCATCGCCTCGAGGTAGGTGTGCGAGAACGACTGGTTGGCCGTGGGCGAGGCGCTGACGCCGTTCAGCAGCGGGGCGAGCTGGTCGTCGAGCGAGCCGCCGCCGATCCAGGTTCCCGACACGGAGACGCTCGGGTCGCCCTGGTGCGACTCGCCGCCGAGCAGTTTCAGCGTCGACCAGAGGTCGTTGTCGGCCGACGGCGCCCAGGTCTGCCAGGCCGCCACCACGTCGGCCGCCGCCGACCAGGGCCACTCGACGTACCAGGTGGTCACGTCGGGCGCGGCCCGGGTGGTGAACGTCAGCCCGGTGACGATGCCGAGGGTGCCCCCGCCCCCGCCCTGGCAGGCCCAGAACAGGTCGGCGTCGGTCTGGGCGCTGGTCTCGTGCACCGTGCCGTCGGCGGTGACGATCTGAACGCCGGTGAGCTGGTCGCAGGCGAGGCCGAACGCCCGCACGAGCACGCCCACTCCCCCGCCGAGCGTGAGCCCGGTGACGCCGACCGTGGCGCACGAACCGCCGGCGATGGCCCGGCCGGCCGAGCCGACGGCGTTGTAGACCTGGGCGAGGCTGGCGCCGGCGCCGACCTGCACGGTGCTCTGGTCGGCGCTGAGCGCGATGTCGGTGAGAGTGGCGGTGCTGATGACGAAGGATGCCGGCACCCCCGACCCGGCAGCCCCGCCCGCTGACCAGCCCTCGTAGTTGTGGCCGCCCGCGCGCATCGCCAGCGGCAGTGCGTACTTCGCGGCGAAGGCGAGCCCGGCGGCCACGTCGGCGGCCGAACTCGCCTGCAGGATGGCGAGCGGCTGGGCGTCGTCGTAGCGCGGGTTCTCGGTGAGCTTCGCGGTGGCGTAGTCGGCGTCGGCCGGCAGCAGGAGGGCGCCCTGCACCTGCGCGGAGAGGTCGGTCCAGACGGGAGGGCCGACGGGGGTGGGAGTGGGTGTGGCCGTCGACGTCGACGGGGCCGGGGTGGGCGAGGAGCAGGCCGCCAGCAGGGTGGCTGCGGCGACCGAGGTGCCGGCCGTGAGCAAGAACTGGCGCCGGGAGAGGGGGCTCATACGAGCAGCCTACGGCGGGCATCCGTGTCGCCGACGGATGCGCGCGGGGAGCCGTGTCACCTCGAAGCGGGGCCTTGGCCTGCGACGGAGGCGCGGGCATGCGGTTCGGTCACGCGTGGGGCGGCAGCCGATCTGGCGACGGATGCTCGCACAGCTCCTACTTCGACGGAGGCCGGTCGGTCGGGGCCAGGTACGCCCCGATCTGGCGGAAGAGCTTGTCGCTGGCGTTCGGATACGCGCCGTCTTCTGCGAACGCCTCGGGTTGGAAGGTGGCGGCCACCGAGATCGCGATCTTCTGGCTGGGCAGGTAGGCGGCGGTGGCGCTGTACCCGCTCAGCAGCGGGTTCTGCAGCTGCCACGACCCCGAGCGCACCACGCCGAGGCCGTAGTTGTAGCCGTCGACCTGGGTGAAGCACGACCCGGCGCACTGCGGCTGGGCCGAACCGAACCCGATGAGAGAAGAGTCGGTCATGGCGTGATAACTCGACTGCGACAGCAGCTTGCCCGTGCCCACCGCGATCGCAGTCTTCGTCAGGTCAGCGATGTCGGTCGTCTCGGCGGCGCCCATCGGGGTGCCCCACACCGGGTTCCAGTAGGTCGACTCTTCGTAGAATGGCGTGGTCGACGGGATGCCCAGTGCCACCCGCCGCTCGGAGGTGAACGCATGCAGCGCCGGGTCGGGCACCATCGACGAGCTGGAGGCCACCGTCTGCGTGAGGCCCATCGGCGCCAGCACCTTGTCGTGCAGTAGCTGGTCGAGGGGAGCGCCGCCGATCTCGGAGAGCAGCTGGCCGAGGATCATGAAGTTGGTGTGGGAGTAGCTCCAGTTCGTTCCGGGGGCGAACTGCATGGGACTGTCGAAGGCGTATCCCAGCCGCTGATCGAAGTCGAACACCTGGAACGGGTTGGCGTTGTACGACGCATTCCACCCCGGGTCTTTCTCGTAGTCGGGGTAGCCGCTCGTCTGGTTGGCCAGCATGCGCAGGGTGACCTGGTTCGCTTCAGGGAGGTCGGGCATCCACCTGTCGATGGTGTCGTCGAGGCCGACCTTGCCCTCGTCGACGTACTCGAGCAGCAGGGTGGAGACGTACTCGAAGGCGACGGCGCCGTTTCTGAAATGCATGTCGGTGGTCGCAGGCACGCCCGTGATCGAGTCGCCGAACGCCTGGGTCGTGACGATCTGGTCGTCGACGCTGACCTGCACTATCACGGCCTTCAGGTGCTCGGAGGCCATCGCCTCGCGCGTGCGGGTGCTCACGACTCCGGATGCTCTGCCGGGCGACTGGGCCGAAACACGTTTCGAGACCGCGCTGCTCTCGCCCGCCGATTGGACGGCCTCGTGGGTGGCGCCGGTTCAGCATCCCACCGAGATCGAACGCTGGAGCCTCGCCGACTGGATCTTCGGGCGCGGGCCGGCCAGCACCCCCGACGGTCGGCTGCGGCCCGCGCAGCTGCTCCGGCAGTCGTTCGCCGTCAGACCGGGCCTCACGCGCGCACGGCTGTTCGCGACGGCGCACGGCACCTACACGGTGGCCGTGAACGGGGCGGCGCTCGACGACCAGGTTCTGGCTCCGGGGTTCGACAGCTACGGGCACCGCGTCTCGGCGCAGTGCTACGACGTGACGGGGCTGCTCGGCTCTGGCGAGAACGTGCTCGGGATCGCGCTCGCCGACGGCTGGTGGGCCGGGCGCATCGGCATCACAGGGTCGAGCGCGCAGTGGGGCGACCGCACGTCGGCCATCTGGCAGCTGCACCTGGAGTACGCCGACGGTCGTGTCGACGTGGTGGCGTCGGGCGCACCGACGGGTGGCTCAGGGGGCGGCGCGGGCAGCGGCTCGGGCAGTGGGAGGCGGGGCGTGACCTGTCACGCGGCGCCGTGGCGGTACGCCGACCTGTTCGTCGGCGAGCTGTTCGACGCCGGCACGGCGGCCGCCATGGCCGGCTGGAGCACGCCCGGCTTCGACGATTCGGGCTGGAGCGTCGCTGAGGCCTCGGGCGAGAGCACCGCGACGATCGTGCCGTTCTCGGGCGAGCCGGTGCGGCGCCTGCTCGAGCTGACCCCGGTGACGATCACCGCGGAGCCGCCCGCCGAGTCCGCGCCGACGACGCCGACAGCGGGCACCTCGCCGGCGGCGGACACCTTGCCGAATGCGGGCACCTCGCCGGCGACGGACACGGTGCCGGCGACGGACGCGGTGCCGACGGAGGCGACGGAGGCGACGGAGGCGACGGGGGCGGCGTACATCGTCGACTTCGGGCAGGTGATCGCCGGGCGAGTGCGCCTGACGATGCGGGGGCTGCGGGCGGGCCAGACGGTCATTCTCGAGCACACCGAGACCCTGAACCCAGACGGGTCGTGGTTCGCGAACATCGCCGGCATTAACAAAGAGCAGGCCGATGTGTACGTGGCGGCGGGGTCGGGCATCCATGGGGCGGAGACGTACGAACCGACCTTCACGTTCCACGGGTTTCGGTATGTGCGGGTGGGCGGCCTCGACCGGGCACCCGACCCTGCCGACATCGTCGCCGTGGTCATCGGCAGCGACCTCGAGGCGGCGGGTTCCTTCAGAACCTCGGATGCCCGGCTGAACCGATTGCACGACAACGTCGTGTGGAGCCAGCGTGCGAACTTCTTCTCGGTGCCGACCGACTGCCCGCAGCGGGAGCGCGCAGGGTGGACGGGCGACATCCAGGTCTTCGCACCCGCGAGCGCCAACAACATGGTCGTGGCGCCGTTTCTCACCCGGTGGCTGCGCAACCTGCGCGCCGACCAGCTGCCCGACGGGCGCGTGCCGATCTTCTCGCCCTACTCGCCGTTCGACGCGCAGGCGGCGGCCGCCGCCGCCGGCATCGGGGGCATCGTGGCGTCGGCGGGCTGGAGCGATGCGATCGCGTTCGTGCCCTGGACCCTCTACGAGAAGTACGGCGACACCCGCGTACTGGCCGAGAACTACGACGCCATCACCCGCTGGATCGAGTACCAGCGAGCCGAGGCCGCCCGGGCCGTTCCGGTCTGGGTCGACCCGGAGACCCCGGCGGGCTCGGACGCATCGGGCGGCCGGGAGACCGCCGCCCTGTCGAACGACCCGGAGACCACGGCCGCGTCGGTCGACGACGGGCGCCGGGCGAACCACGCGCTGCTCTTCAACACGGGTGACCATTTCGGCGACTGGCTGACGCCGAGCACGCTGCGCGACCGCCCGATGCACGAGGCGATCGGCATCGCCCCCGCCCTGACGAGCGAGATCGTGGGGCCGATGTTCCAGGCGCAGACGCTCACCCTAGCGGCGCGTATGGCGCAGGTACTCGGTCGAACGGCCGACGCCGCAGACTTCGCCGCCCGGGCCACCGCCGTGCGCCGCGCCTTCGCCGAGGAGTACGTCACCCCGGACGGCCGCCTGGCCCTGCACGGCCGCCCCGCCCAGAAGCACCCGGCCCAGCACAGCCTCCCCGCCGACGAGCACCCTACACCGCACGACCTTCCCGCCGACGAGCACCCTTCACCGCACGGACTCCCCGCCGACGAGCACACGACCCAGCACAACCTCCCCGCCGACTCCGACCCCGTCGCGCCCACCACGACCCCAGCGGTCACGGCGGCCCCTGCGGCTGCCGCGGCCGAGACCGACGGCGGCCTGCAGGGCCCCTATGCGCTCGCGCTCGCCTTCGACATGGCGCCCGGCGAGCTACGGCAACGCCTCGGCGACCGGCTCGCCGAGCTGGTCGAAGCGAACGGCGACCGGCTCGACACCGGCTTTCTCTCGGTGCCGTACCTGCTCGACGCGCTCTGGGAGTCGGGTCACGACGACCTGGCCCGCCGGGTGCTCTGGCAGGCGCAGGTGCCGTCGTGGCTGTACGAGGTCGACCACGGCGCCACGACGATCTGGGAGTCGTGGGACGCTATCGCCCCCGACGGCACCGCGCGCGCCGCCTCGCTCAACCACTACGCCTTCGGCTGCGTCGACGACTGGCTGTACCGGCGCATCGCCGGAATCGAGCAGACCGCGGTCGCCTACCGCTCTGTGCGCATCGCTCCCGACGTCGACTGCGGGCTCGACGAGGTCGAGGCGAGCGTGACGACGCCGTTCGGCCGCCTCGCCGTGCACTGGCGCCGCACTGGCGACACGGTGGAGACCGGCGGCACGGTGGAGACCGGCGACACGGTGGAGACCGGCGGCACGGTGGAGACCGGCGACACAGTCGAGATCGGCGACACGGTGGAGATCGAGGTCACGGTTCCGTTCGGCGTCGAGGCGGCACTCGTGACGCCGCAGGGCACTGTGCCGCTCGCAGCCGGCACCAGTGCGCACACGTTCACCGCGGGCATCCGCTCGCCGGCGCACCCGTAGGCGGGTTCACCGCGGCATCCGCTCGTCAGCGCACCCGCCAGCGCCCCCGCCGACCCGACCACGAGCCGGGCATCCGCTCGCCAGCACACCCGTAGCCGACGCCACCCGCGACGGGCGCCTACAGCTCCACGTCGACGTAGAGCCGAAACTGGGCGCGGATCGTCTCTACGAGGTCGACCCCGCCCGGCGACAGCAGCCACTGCAGGTTGAGCCCGTCGCGCATGGTGAGCAGGTGCAGCGCGGCGACCGAGGTGGGTATCGCCGCCCGGTAGAGCCCGCGCCGGTCGAGATCGTCGAGCGCCCGGGTGAGGTGCTGCCGCACCAGCGCATACCAGGCGACGAAGTACCCGTGGGCCGGATGCCCGGGGTTGACCGCCTCTGCGCCGAGCACCGACACGAGCCTGATCGTCGCCGGGTTCTGTACGTCTCGCGCCGCGAGCTCGAGCAGCGCGCGCAGAAACGTCTCGCCGTCGGCGGCGTCGAGCGGCACCGTCGTCGACACCCCTTCGAGCCGGTCGTCGAGCACCGCCTCGAGCAGTGCGGCCTTGTCGGGGTAGTGGTGCAGCAGGCCGGTGTGCGACAGCCCCGCACGGCCGGCCACGTCTCTGAGCGAGGTGGCGTTGTAGCCCTGGGCGATGAACGCCTCGGTCGCGGCGTCGAGAATCTGCGCGCGCCGCAGCTGCGTGGCCGTGCTCTGGATGCTCGACCTGCGCCGAACCGTCACGTCGTCGCTGAGCGGCATGGGCACCTCCTCGGGTTCATCTTACAGGCGTCAGGCTTTTACCTAACACATGGTCGGTGCTCGTGTTACGGTGAGTCCAGTCTCCCGCACGATGAAAGGCCGATGATGCCCCTGATCCTGTCAACCGCCGCCGACGGCACGCGGTACCGCGACCTCAACCACAACGGCACCATGGAGCCGTACGAAGACCCGCGGCTCACCCCCGAGCAGCGGGCCCGCGACCTGCTGGGCCGGATGACGGTGGCCGAGAAGGCCGGGCTGATGTTCCAGGCCGCCGTGCCCGCCGGTCAGGAGGGCGAGCTCGTCGAGGGCCCGACGCCGGCCGGTGACGTGGCGACCGGCAGCTTCATCCGCGACCGGCACATCACCCACCTCTACACGTTCGCGTTCAGCTCGCCGCGCATCGGTGCGGTGTGGAACAACCGGCTGCAGGAGGCCGCGGCCGAGACCCGCCTCGGCATTCCGGTCACCGTGTCGACCGACGGGCGCAACTCGTACTCGTCGAACCCGGGGGCGGGCATGGCCTCGCAGGGCTTCTCGATGTGGCCCGAGACGCTGGGGCTCGCGGCCCTGCGTGATGAGCAGGTGGTACGGCGGTACGCCGATGTCGCCCGGCAGGAATACGCTGCCACGGGCATCCGCGCCGCCCTGCACCCGCAGGTCGACCTGCCCACGCACCCGCGCTGGGCGCGGCAGTACAACACGCTCGGCGTCGACCCGCAGCTCGCCTCACGGCTCGTGGTGGCGTACCTCGACGGGTTGCAGCGGTCGCCCGAGCTCGGCCCGCAGAGCATCGCCTGTACGACCAAGCACTTTCCGGGCGGTGGGGCGCAGCGCGACGGCGAAGACCCGCACTTCGTGTACGGGCGCGAGCAGGTCTACCCCGGTGGCCGCTTCGAAGACCACCTGCAGCCGTTCCGGGCGGCCATTGCGGCCGGAACGTCGGCGATCATGCCCTACTACGGCATGCCGGTCGGGCTCACCTGGCAGGGCACACCCGTGCCCGAGGTGGGGTTCGCGTTCAACCGGGTGGTGCTGCAGGAGATTCTGCGCGACGCCCTCAGCTTCGACGGGGTGGTTCTGACCGACTTCACTGTCGTCACCGACGGCGTCATGTTCGGCCGGCGCTCGATCGGTCGCGCGTGGGGTGTCGAGCACCTGACGCCGCGCGAACGGGTGGCTGCCCTCATCGAGGCCGGCGTCGACCAGATCGGCGGCGAGACCTGCACCCAGCTGCTCATCGAGCTGGTCGACGACGGCGTGATCGACGAGTCGCGGCTCGACGAGTCGGTGCTGCGGCTGCTGCTCGTGAAGTTCAGGCTCGGGCTGTTCGATGATCCCTTCGTCGACGAGGCTGCGGCCGAGAGCATCGTGGGGCGCGCCGACTTCGTTCGGGATGCCCGCTCGGCGCAGTCCCGTTCGGTCACCGTTCTGAGCAACCGCGCGCTCGGCGCCGTGACGAACGAACGCATCCTGCCGCTGCGGCTCGCGCCCGGCGCCCGCGTCGTCGCGACCGGGCTCGACCCCGAGGTTCTGCGGGCACGCGGGTTCGAGGTCGTCGACGATGCCGCCACGGCCGAGGTCGCCCTCGTACGACTGGCGGCTCCATTCACCCCGCGCGACGACTATGCACTCGAGGCGTTCTTCCACGCCGGCACGCTGACGTTCGACCCCGAGCTGGAGAAGGCCGTGCTCACGCTCGCGGCCGCGGTGCCCACCATCGTCGACGTCTACCTCGAGCGGCCGGCCATGCTCGCCCGCATCACCGCGGCCGCGGCCGCCGTCACGGCCCACTGGGGAACCTCAGACGACGCCTGGCTCGACGCGGTGCTGGGAGTCGTGCCGCCCCAGGGGCGCCTGCCTATCGAGGTGCCCTCGTCTGAGGCGGCGGTCGACGCCGCGCTGGCCGACGTGCCGGCCGCGACCACCGACCCCCTCTTCCCCCTCGGCTACGGCCTCGACCTCTAGGCCGGCCCCTGCCCCTGCCCGCGCCCCGCCCTTCTTCGCTCTGCGCTACTTGACCCCGCGAATCGGGATGATCAGCAGAGCGCCGATCAGGGCCGCGATCGCCCCGGCGACGAACAGAGCCGCGTAGTTCTGGGTCATCGCCGCAGTGGCGCCGATCGCCAGCACTGCCGGCGCGATGGCGGGAACGATCGACGACGGCAGGGTGCTAGCCAGGCCGATCACGCCCATGTCTTTGGCCGGATTCTTCGAGTCGGGCAGAATCTGGCTGACCAGGGCGAGGTCGACGGCGAAGTAGACGCCCTGGCCGATTCCGACGATCGCGATCGCGACCAGGAACACCGGGAACGACGTCGCCACCGAAGCCACAATGAGACCGACGGCGAAGATCAGCGACGCTGCCATCACGAACGGCTTGCGGCGCCCGATGCGGTCAGAGACCTTGCTGGCGATCGCGGCGAAGATGAGCGCCATCACCGTGAGCACCAGCGTCGAGACGAACACCGCGCCGGCCACCGACACGGGGTCGAAGTGCAGCACGAAGATCAGGTACAGCGCCTGGTAGGCCTGCACCGCGGCGACACCGAAGAACAGCAGAAAGCGGCTCCACCACGCCCAGGCGAACGGCGGGTGCTTGACCGGGTTGACCCAGAACGTGCTGAAGAACGACACGAGCGTGAAGGCGGGGCGCAGTTCTTTGGGAAACGGACGCTCTCTGAGCATCACCGCGAACAGCAGGATGCCGACGACCGACACCGCCGCAGGAACCAGGATCATCGCGGTGAGGTTCGGCGAGAGCAACTGCGCGATGAACAGCCCCACCACCGCGCCGATCGGCAGGCTCAACCCCGCGATCGCCGACGCCGGACCACGCTTCAGCGGCTCGAACTGGTCGGGAATGACCGCGGTGAGCCCGACTGTGGTGGCGGCGAATCCGACCTGGGTGAAGACGCTGGCGATCACCAGCGGCCCGGTCGAGTCGGCCAGGTTGGTGAGCACGGCTCCGATAGCGAAGAGCACCGCACCGATGACGAACAGCGGCCGGCGGCGCCCCGTGCGCCAGGTGATGCGGTCGCTCAGCCGGCCGAAGAGCGGAAAGGCGATGAGGGCGACCACCGCACCGATTCCGATGGCGATGGAGAGAATCGTGCCGGCGTTCGCCGGGTCGATGATGGTCGCCTTCAGCGAGACGGTGAGCACGGCGGGCACCAGCTGGGCCATGCCGGCGCCGATCGCGGCGAAGCCGAAGAAGAACAGGAATCCTCGGCGCGGGTTCTGCCAGCCTCCGAGAGGGGCATCCTCCGCAGAGGTCGCCGCCGCCGCGGCGGCTGCGTCGGGAGACACGGGAATAGTCATGTTTGCGGGCACCTTTGCATCGCGACCCATCACGGTGATGAAGTCTTCACGACAAGTTCTAGCACAAAAGGTTATAACTGTTTAGTCCTCCGTCATTTATGGTGGGATGACCGTCGAAGGAGATGATGATGTCGATCGAAGATCTGCCGCCCGCCCCGCCGATGCCTCCCACGTTCCGGGCACCCGGCGCGGCCGACACCCCAGCCGCACCCGTCGGCGCCCGAAGCTGGTGGGGCCTGGTGTACTCGGCGATCGCCGGCTACCGCGAACTCGAGCTCGACGTGCACGTGCCGACCGGGCATCCGTCGCCCGTCGGCCTGGTGGTGTGGATGCACGGCGGCGCCTGGCTCTTCGGCAGCCGCGTCAACCTGCCTGAGTACTGGCCCGAGGGCTCGCTCTTCCAGTCGCTCATCGACGCCGGGCTCGCGGTGGCCAGCATCGACTACCGCCACTCGCGAGAAGCGCCCTTTCCCGCCCAGCTGCACGACGCGAAGGCCGCCGTGCGCTACCTGCGGGCGTTCGCCGACGACTTCGGCATCGACCCCGACCGCATCGGGGTGTGGGGGGAGTCGGCCGGCGGTCACCTCGCCGCCCTCGTGGCGCTGACCGGCGACATCGCCGAACTCGAGGGCGACGACGGCATCGTCGGGCCGAGCAGCGCCGTCTCGGCCATCGTCGACTTCTACGGGGTGAGCAACCTGGTCACCATGCCCTCACTGCTCGAGTCGTTTCCGCCCGAGTGGATCACCCAGCTCGAAGCTATGGGGGGCGACCTGCCGCCCGATCCGATGCAGGTTCTGCTGGCCGGGTCGCCGCTGCCCGAGGCGCAGCGTGCCACGAGCGCGTCGCCGGTCACGTGGATCTCGCCGAACGCGCCGCCCTTCCTGCTGGTGCACGGCGATGCCGACACGGTCGTGCCGCACGCCCAGAGCACCGAGCTGCATGAGCGGCTCACCGCGAGCGGCATACCCGTCGAACTGGTCACCGTCGCCGGCGCCGACCACGTGTTCGTGGGTGCAGACCCGGTTCCGCTGATCGAGCTCGGTACCGCGTTTCTGCGCCGGCACCTCGGCACGCGGTAGCGTCAGATCATGGCCACTCGCAGCACACTGACCCGGGCCGAGACCCTGGTCGAACGGGTCGAGGCCGACATTCGCGAGCGCGGCCTCAAACCCGACGACTGGATCACGAACAAAGAAGAGCTGCGCGTCTCGTCCGGCATGGCCAGGGCCACGGTGAACGAGGCCGTTCGGCTGCTGCAGGACCGTGGGATGGTCGTGCCGAAGCCGGGCCCGGGCGGTGGCCTGTTCGTTGCCGCCCAGCATCCCATCGTGCGCCTCGGGCGCACCCTGCTGAGCGTCGAAGACTCGAGTTCCTCGATCGCCGACGCCATCGAGGTGCGCGAAGAGCTCGAGGGGCTGATCATGGCGCAGGCGGCGACCCACCGAACCACGAGCGACCTGCGTGAGCTGCGCCGGCTGGCCGCGGCGATCGAGGAGGCCACGGGTGACGCCGACCGGTTCATCCATCGCATTTGGGACCTGCACCGGCGCATCGCGGCGATCGCCAAGAACGACGTGCTGCGCACCACCTACCTCGGTCTCGTCGAGTACGTCGAGTCGCGGGCCGTCGCCGCGACGCGAGAGAGCACGGCCGACGACCCGTCGTACTTCGCGCACCGCATCGAGCTGCACGTCGGGCTGATCGAGGCGATCGAGTCGGGCGATGTCGGCCTGGCCCGGGAGGCCGCCGTACGGCACGCGCACCGAGCCTGACCCGTTTGACAATCCATGAGCCGCGACCTATCGTGAAATGGTTATAACTAATCGCCACCGTCTCCTCGACGGAGCTCGCCCAGCTGGCAGAGACGCCAGAGAACGGAACCGTGATGAAGTTCATCGGTCTCGACATCGACAAAACCCCCTGGGTCGGCCGGCTCGACGAGGGCGGCGTTCTGCCGCTCGCCACGGTGACCGAGTTCTGGGCGGATGCCCGGGGCTGGCTCGAGCGTGCGGCCACCGCCCCCGGCCAGAGCCTGCCGCGTGACACGGTGAAAGAGATCCCGTTCGTGCCGGCGTCGGCCCGCATCTTCTGCATCGGGCTGAACTACCGGGCGCACGCGGCCGAGGGCGGCTTCACCCCGCCCGAGTTCCCCACCATCTTCGGCCGCTGGACGACATCGCTCTCGGTGACCGATACCGCCGTGCCACTGCCGCTCGGCGAACGCGGTCTCGACTGGGAGGCCGAGGTCGCCGCCTACATCGCCACCCCCGTGTGGAACGTCGACGAGGCCGAGGCCGCAGAGGCGGTCTTCGGCTACTCGACCTTCAACGACCTCACCGCCCGGCGCGCGCAGAAGCTCACCGCTCAGTGGACCCTGGGCAAGAACGCCGACAAGAGCGGCCCCGCCGGGCACCTGGTGTCGGCTGACGAGGTGGGCAGCCTGGCCGACGGCCTGCAGGTGCGCACCCGCGTCAACGGTGTCGAGGTGCAGAACGGCAACACCCGCGACATGATCTTCTCGGTCGAGAACATCATCGCCCTGATCAGCAAGACGATGACCCTGCACCCCGGTGACGTGATCGTCAGCGGCACCCCCGAGGGCGTCGGCTACGTTCGCACGCCGCCGTGGTACCTCGGCGAGGGCGACGTGGTGGAGGTCGAGATCGACCGCCTCGGCACGCTCGTCACGCCCATCGGCGGTGCCGAGGCCCGCGTGGGTGCCTGATGTCTGCTGCCGTGTTCGACCTCGACGCGCTTCCGCCCCACGTGCGGGTGCTCGTCAGCGGCGGCGGCCCGAGCGGGCTGGTCTGTGCGCTCGAACTCGCCCACCGGGGCATCCCGAGCCTGGTCGTCGAACCGCGGGTCGGTGTCGACCCGAACCGGCCGCGGGCGAAGACCACGAACGCCCGCACGATGACGCACCTGCGCCGGCTCGGCCTGGCCGACGCGCTGCGGGCCGCCGCCCCGCTGAGCGCCGACTACTCAGAGACGGTGATCTTCTGCTCGCACCTGCTCGGGTTCGAGGTTCGCCGGTTCGAGCACGCCTTCCAGCTGCACCGCGAGCGCTACGAGCTGCAGCCTGAGGCCGGCCAGCAGGTCGCCCAGCCGATCGTCGAAGAGGTGCTGCGAGCGGCCGTCGTCGCCTCACCGCTCATCACCTTCGCGACGGGCCTGTCGGTGACGTCGGTCGACGGGCGGGCCGTCACGGTGGCCACGCCGGCCAGCACCGAGCCCGGTCGCGCCCGCGAGGTCACCGCCGACTTCATCGTCGGCGCCGACGGCAGCGGCTCGGCGGTGCGGCGCAGCCTCGGCATCGCGCTGCAGGGCGGTTCGGCGGCACGCTCGAACCTCAATGTGCTCTTCCGCTCGCCCGGGCTGGCCGAGCGCGTCGCCCTCGACGATGCGGTGCAGTACTGGGTGATGGCCCCCGGCGCCTCGGGCATCATCGGGCGGGCCGACCTCGACGATACGTGGTGGGCCATCATCCAGGGTGTCGACGTGACGGCACCCGACCTCGACCCCGTGGCGCTCGTTCGCACCATGGTGGGGGCAGATGTGGCGGTCGACGTCATCGCGACCGACCCGTGGACGGCCCGGATGCTGCTGGCCGAGCACTACGGGTCGGGCACCTCTGCCGGCGGCTCGTTCCTCGTCGGCGACGCGGCGCACCTCAACCCTCCGTGGGGCGGCCACGGATTCAACACCTGCGTGGCCGACGCCGTGAACCTGGCGTGGAAGATCGCGGCGGGCATCCAGGGCTGGGCCGGTGAAGCGCTGCTCGACAGCTACGAGCTCGAGCGGCGCCCGGTCGCCGCCCGCACGATCAGTGACGCGGCGAACAACGGCGGCCGGCTCGCGAACGACTTCGCCGACGCCGTTCTCGGAGTCGACTCGGCGGCGGGCGAGGCCCTGCGCGCGGCGGCCCACGACGCGCTCGAGGTGAAGCGCAGCGAGTTCAGCTCTCTCGGCCTGGTGCTCGGCTACTCGTACGCCGACTCGCCGATCGTCGCTCGAGAACCCGGTGCCGCTCCGGCCGAAGACCCGATCACCTACGTGCCGTCGGCCCACCCCGGCATGCTGCTGC
The DNA here is from genome assembly GCF_036553535.1 of Subtercola sp. YIM 133946. NCBI lineage: Bacteria > Bacillati > Actinomycetota > Actinomycetes > Micrococcales > Microbacteriaceae > Subtercola > Subtercola sp. YIM 133946. The sequence goes on along the minus strand of NZ_JAZHPE010000050.1, from coordinate 95,620 downwards.
CGCACGGTTGGCTCGCCGACGGCCGTTCGGTCTACGACCTGCTCGTCGACACGGGGTTCACCCTGCTCGTCGACGCCCGCACGGCCCTGGATGCCCGGCAGCCGCTCGACGGTCTCGAGTCGCCGCACGGCGTGCCCGTCACCGTCGTCGAGCTCGACGCCCCCGCCCTCTTCGACCTGTGGGGCGCGCCCGCCGTTCTCGTGCGCCCCGACCAGCACGTGGCCTGGCGCGGCAGCTCGCTCGCCGACGTGCCCGCCGCCCTCGACCTTGCCGCCGGCTGGGGCGCTGCAGCCGAACCCGCTGCAGCCGAACCCGGGGCGACCGAAACCGCCGCACCTGAGGCCGCAGCCGCGACCGCGGCACCCGCCCTCACGCACGGAGCCCGCCGATGACCACCTCGAACTTTCGCGACTACGTCTACGCCCCCGACGACCCGCGCGTCGCCGGCATCCGCGGCCTCGACGCCCACGAGTACGCCGAGGCGGTGAAGAGCGACTCGTTCGCCGGACCGATGATCGTGGGCTGGGCCGAGCTGTACCCGAAGCCCTACGTCGGAATCACCACCGACGGACGGATCGTACCCGACCTGTTCGAGCTGCGTGACGAGAACGCACCGGCGACGGCCATGGTCGACGCGGCCATCCGTCTTCTCGAGACGGTCGGCGGCGAGCAGGCGGCCCGTCTGCGGTACCCGCTCGACGCGCACGAGTGGCGCAGCTGGGCGAATCCTGAGTTTCTGCAGCACGACACCGGCCTGCGCCTCGACGAGGTCGACGAGCCCACGGCCGCGGCCATCCTCGCGGTGGTCGAGGCCAGCCTCAGCCCCGAGGGTTACGCCCTCGTGCGCGACCTGATGTACATCAACGGCTACCTCGGCCAGGTGGTCGAGCTGCCGGCCCTGATGAACGATCGCAGCTACAACTTCGCCCTGTTCGGCGATCCCTCGGTCGACGAACCGTGGGGCTGGCACCTGTTCGGCCACCACGTCGCCCTCAACGCCTTGCTGGCCGGCGACCAGCTGGTGCTCTCGCCCGTCTTCCTCGGTGCCGAGCCGAGCTCGGTCGACGACGGGCCGCGCGCCGGCCTGCGGGTGTTCGGCGACCGCATCGCCACCGCCCGAGCGCTGATGGCCGGCCTCGACAGCGGGCTGCGCGACCGCGTGGTCGTGTACGAGCAGATGGTCGACGACGCCATGCCCGCGGGCCGCCTGCACGCCGGCGACGAGCGGCACCTGGGCGGCTGCTTCCAAGACAACCGCGTGGTGCCCTACGAGGGTGTGCAGGTGACCGAGTTCGCACCCGGCCAGCAGCAGCTCGTTCTCGACCTGGTGCGCCAGTTCCTGGCGTTCATGCCCGCCGGTGCTGCCGCCGCCCGGCTGGCCGAGATCGAAGCGCACCTCGACGACACCTGGTTCTCGTGGATCGGCGGGTTCGAGGGCGCCGAACCCTTCTACTTCCGCCTCCAGAGCCCGGTCGCGATGCTCGAACTCGACCACCACACCGGGGTCTTCCTGAGCAACGACGACCCGGGCGACTTTCACATCCACACGGTCATCCGCACACCGAACGCCAACGACTACGGCCGGGCGATCGCGTGGCAGAAGTACGGCAGGCAGGTCACCCGATGACGGATGCCCGCACCGCCGCCCTCACCGACGACACCGCCGCAGACGCTGAGCTGGGCGGCGGCGGCCCGCTCGCCGGCACCCTGGTCATCGACCTCAGCCGCGCCCTCGCCGGACCGCACGGGGCCATGATGCTCGGCGACCTCGGCGCCCGCGTCATCAAGCTCGAGACCCCGGGCGCCGGTGACGACACCCGCGGCTGGGGGCCGCCCTTCGTCGGGCCTGATGACGACCGGCAGGCCACCTACTTCCTCTCCTGCAACCGCAACAAAGAGTCGGTCGCGCTCGACCTGAAGAGCGCCGACGGCGTCGCCCTGCTGACCGACCTGGTGACGCGCGCCGACGTGCTGATCGAGAATTTCCGCACCGGGGTCATGGCACGGCTCGGCTTCTCGAACCAGCGCCTCACCGAGCTCAACCCGCGGTTGGTGGTGCTCTCGATCACCGGTTTCGGGCACGACGGCCCCGAGGGCGGCCGGGCCGGCTACGACCAGATCGTGCAGGGCGAGGCAGGGCTCATGTCCCTCACCGGGTCGGGGCCCGACGACCCGCAGCGCGTCGGCGTGCCGATCGCCGACCTGCTGTCGGGCATCTACGGCGCGACCGGCGTTCTGGCGGCGCTGCTCGAACGGGAGCGCACCGGCCGCGGCCAGATCGTTCGCACGTCGCTACTCGCCTCGGTCGTGGGGGTGCACGCCTTCCAGGGCACCCGGGCGACGGTGGCGGGACAGGTTCCACGCGCCCAGGGCAACCATCACCCGTCGATCGCGCCGTACGGCCTGTTCCACTGCGCGCGTGGCGGCGCCGTGCAGATCAGCCTCGGCAGCGAGGGCCTGTGGCAGAAGTTCTGCGCTCTGTTCGACCTCGACCCGGCCGCACCCGGTTTCGCCACCAACGGCGACCGGGTGGCCAACCGGGCGGCCACCATCGAGCTGGTCGAGCGTGCCTTCGCCCCCTTCGAGGCGGATGCCCTGCTGGCGCTGCTTGAATCGGCCGGCGTTCCCGCCGGCACGGTTCGCACCCTCGACGAGGTCTACGCCTGGAACCAGGTGCGGTCGCAGAACCTGGTCGTGACCGTCGACCACGAGGTACTCGGGCCCATCGAGCTGCCCGGTGCGCCGCTGCGCTTCTTCGACGCGAGCGGCGAGGCCGAGGTCGAGACCACACGCCGCCGGCACACCGCACCGCCCACCCTCGACCAACACGGCGAGGCGGTGCGCGAATGGCTGCACCGGGCGTGACATCGGGGCCGGGCATCCGGCCGGCCCCGCGGCTGACGGCACGCGACCTCATCGAGATCGTGGCCGACGACGGAACCTTCGAGTCGTGGGACGAACCGCCCGTCGACGTGCATCCCGACGCCGAGTACGCCGCCGCGCTGCAGAAGGCCCGCGAGCGCAGCGGGGTCGACGAGTCGGTGCTGACGGGCGCCGCACTCATCCGGGGTCGGCGCGTCGCCCTGCTGGTCAGCGAGTTCACGTTTCTCGCCGGCTCGATCGGGGTCGCCGCCGCCGAGCGGCTGGTGCTCGCCATCGAACGGGCCACCCGCGAGCGGTGTGCGATTCTGGCCGGCCCCGCCTCGGGCGGCACGCGCATGCAAGAGGGCACGATCGCATTTCTCGGCATGGCGAAGATCGCGGCGGCGGTCGCGGCGCACAAAGAGGCCGGCCTGCCCTACCTGGTGTATCTGCGTCACCCGACCACCGGTGGCGTACTCGCCTCGTGGGCGTCGCTCGGGCACGTCACCGTCGCTGAGCCCGGCGCGCTCATCGGCTTTCTGGGCCCGCGGGTCTACGAGGCGCTCTACGGCACTCCGTTTCCCGGCGACGTGCAGACCGCAGAGAACATCTTCCGGCACGGCCTCGTGGATGCCGTACTGCCGCCGCACGCCCTGCCCGGGGTGATCGACCGTGCCCTCAGCGTGCTGCTCGCCCCGCCCGCCGCCGAACCGCCCGCTCTCCCGCAGTCGTTCGACGGCGAGCTCGTCTCGACCTGGGACTCGGTGACCCGGTCGCGCCGCCCCGACCGCCCCGGCGTGCGCGCCCTGCTGCGCGCCGCGGCCACCGACGTGCTGCCGCTGAATGGAACCGCGCAGGGCGAGAACGACCCCGGCCTGCTGCTCGCGCTGGCCCGGTTCGGTGCACAGCCGTGCGTGCTGCTCGGCCACGACCGCCTGCCGAAGCGGTCGAGCGCCCCGCTCGGGCCGGCGGCGCTGCGCGAGGCGCGGCGGGGCATCCGGCTGTCGCAGGAACTCGGCCTTCCGCTCGTCACCGTCATCGACACCCCCGGCGCAGCCCTGTCGCGCGAGGCGGAGGAGGGCGGACTCGCCGGCGAGATCGCCCGCTGCCTCGCCGAGCTGGTAATGCTGAAGAGCGTCACGGTCTCGCTCATTCTCGGCGAGGGCACGGGCGGCGGGGCACTCGCCCTGGTGCCCGCCGACGTGACACTGGCGGCCCAGCACGGCTGGCTCTCGCCGCTGCCGCCCGAGGGTGCCAGCGCGATTCTGCACCGCGACACCACTCACGCGCCCGAGCTCGCGGCGCAGCAGGGCGTCGACTCGGTGGCGATGAAACGGGCCGGAATCGTCGACCTGATCGTTCCCGAACATCCGGATGCCGCCGACGAAGCAGATCGCTTCTCTCGCCGCGCGGGCGCCGCAGTGGAATACTCGCTCGCAAGACTCGCGGCAGAAGAGCCGCACGACCGGTTCGGCCGACGCCTCGAGCGCTACAGAAAGCTGGGACTGTCATGACCGAGTTACTCGATATCGAGTTCGCGCCGGGCCTGCTGCTCGACATCGTGCTGCCAGACGACACCCTGATGCCCCTGCCCGTGATCGTCTGGCTGCACGGCGGCGCATGGCGCATGGGCGACCGCCGGCTCGCGCCCGACCTGCACCGCTACTTCGCCGACAGCGGGTTCGCAATGGTGAGCATCGACTACCGGCTGAGCGGCGAGGCCGTCTTTCCGGCACAGCTGTTCGACGTTCGCACGGCCATCCGCTGGGTGCGCGAGCACGCCGACGACTACGGGTTCGACGGCGATGCGATCGGGTTGTGGGGGTCGTCGGCCGGCGGTCATCTCGGAGCCCTCGCCGGGGTGCTCGGCGGCGTCGCGACGCTGCCCGGTGAGACCCCCTCGGGCACGTCGGCGGCGGTTCAGGCGGTGGTCGACGGCTACGGCGCGGGCGACCTGCTCGCGCCCGACCAGTCGGTGCCGCCCACCGAGGGGCTGCTCGGCGGGCCCGTGGCCGAGCACGAAGAGCTCGCGGTGGCGGCCAGCCCGGCACGCCAGGCGCGCGACGACGCACCGCCCTTTCTGATCATGCACGGGGCGGCCGACCCGCTCGTTCCGGCGAGCCAGAGCGTCGCGCTGTTCGAGGCGCTGGCGGCGCAGGGAGTACCGGCCACGCTGTACGTCATCGAAGGGTTCGGGCACGGGTTCTTCAACCCGGCCGGGTCGAACGAGCTGGCGGGTCCGCCGATCGACGCCGGGCGCCTCGAGGCCGAGCCGAACGCGAGCGCAGAGGTGCTGCGTCACCCGCCGGCGGAGGGCGAGGCGTTCGTTCCGGCATCCTTCGACCTGATCGAGACGTTCCTGCGCGCGCAGCTCGGCCACAGCCGGCCCGTGCAGGCGCACATCGCCATTCCCGCGAACACCATCACCACCGAGAACTGACAGAAAAGGCACCGATGTCTCCCACACCCCCCGCCCCCGTCGTCAACGCCCTGCCCGGAGAGGTGGCGCCCTACGTCATGGCCGCGGGCGAAGGCGCCCGCTACGAGATCGACGCGAAGCTCTACACCGTGATCGCCCGGCCCGACGACACGGGCGGGCTGTTCTCGTCGCACTACGTGTCAGGAGGCCGGGGTGCCGAGGCACCGTTCGCGACCCACGCGAACGAGCACCAGACGGTGGTCGTGTTCGACGGTCTGGTGCAGTTCTGGCTCGGTCAGGATGCCCGCATCCTGGCCCCGGGCGACACCGTGGCCATTCCCGCCGGCACTCCGTTCGCCTACCGCTTTCTGAGCAACTACACCCGGCTGCTGTTCTGGTCGGCAGGCGGAGCGTCGATCGGGCTGCTGCCGAGGGTGGGGCTCGCGGTCGACAGCCACGTGCATCCGGCCCGCGCCAACCGGGTCGTCTCGGTCGACGAACTCGCCGCCGTCGGCCCGGAGTTCGGGGTGCAGTTCGCGTCGCTCGACAAGAGCGAGCCGACGCTGCAGCACGACTCGGAGCGCCCGTCAGGAGTGGTGCCGTTCTACCTGAGCCAGGGCGAGGGTGAGCACACCCGCACGTTCAACCAGCTCAACACATTTCTCTCCCGCGGCGAGAACACCGGGTCTGACTACTTCGCCATGCACACGTCGGGGGCGAAGGCGGGCTACATTCCACTGCACTTCCATCAGCGGCACACCGAGAACTTCCTCTGCCTCGAGGGGCGGCTCTGGTTGTACGTGAACGGTAGAGAGGTGCTGCTCACCAAGGGCGACTTCGTTCACGCGCCGGCCGGCACCATCCACTCGTTCGCGCTCGACTCGAACCACACGCAGATGATCGGCTTTCTCGCGCCGTCGATCTTCGAGAAGTTCTTCGACTACATGAACGAGCCCACGACCGACCCGGTCTACCCCGAGGGCGGCGAGTTCTTCTTTCCGGCCGAGGGCTTCGGGCGGGCGCAGGCCGAGCTCGACCTCGTGGTGGTGGGGCCGCCGCCGGCGCGCGCGACCGCGCTCGACATCTGACAGGCGTCGCGTCGAGGGCAGGCGAAGCGCGATCAGTGTGACGCGCCGAGCGCGGGTCAGGCGAAGTAGAGGTGCGAATGCAGCCGGCAGCCGGGGTTGAAGGCGGCGGCGCAGTGGGGGCAGGCGTCGACCCCGAGGTACTCGGCGATCGTCAGCTCGGTGTGGCACACCCCGCAGAGCACCGCGCGCTCGTTGCGCCGGCCGGCGGGCCAGGTGCGCGCGTCGTGGCCGGCGTTCTCGGCGTGGCACAGATGACAGGGATAGTACTCCCCGCAGCAGGCGAACCTGATGGCGATGACGTCGAGCTCGCTGCGATAGTGCACGCACCGGGTCTGGTCGTCGACGGTCGGGCCGAGCACCCGCATCACGCCACGCCCCGGGCGGTGAGCGCGTCACCCAGCTCGTCGGCGTGCTTCAGCGACACCACCAGAAACGGGATGACGAACGAGCGCACGCCGGCCCGGGCACCCCTGGCGCGCTGGGCCTCGCGCACGCCCACGGCGAGCCGGGTGAGCACAGGAACGGTGGTGATCGCCACGGCCAGCACCAGCGCCACCCGTGCCGGATCGAGTCCGAACCGGCAAAACACGCCCAGCCCGCGCTCGAACGCGTCGAGCAGATCGGCCACGCGGGTCGTCAGCACCAGCAGGGCGGCGATGACGATGGCGGCGACCACCCTCGAGGTGTTCGCAACGGCAGACTCCATCGGCAGAAACAGCACCTGAAAGCCGAAGGTGACCACGATGATCCACCGCACGGCGACGACCTGCCGCCCCAGCTCGGCCAGCCCCAGCCTCGAGAGCAGGTACGCCGCGATCGTGACGGCTGCGGCGATGGCGGCCGAGAGATAGGTCGACGGCAGCAGCGACACTGCCAGCACGATCACGAGCAGCACGAACGCCTTGGGGCCCGCGGGGGCACGGTGCAGCCAGCCGGTGTCGGGGCGGTAGAGCGTCAGCACGCCAGACTCGCTTCGTAGCGCGACACGATGTCGGCGGGGTCGCCGAGGCCGAGCATCCGGCCGTCTTCGAAGAGCACGGCCACGTCGCAGCGCTCGGCCAGCGCCAGGTCGTGGCTGACCAGAACGAGCCGGCGGTCGCTCGGTGCGAGCAGGTGGTCGGCGATCAGGCGACTGTTGCGGGCATCCAGGTAGGCGGTGGGCTCGTCGGCGATCAGCAGCTGCGGTCGGCGGATGACGGCGCCGCAGAGCGCGAGCAGCTGCTTCTGCCCGCCCGAGAGATCGTGCGCGGCCCGGTCGGCGAGCTCGGTCAGGCCGAACTGGTCGAGTGCCTCGCGTACCCTCTCGGCGACCTCGGACCGCGGCAGTCGGGCACTGCGCAGCGAGAACGCGGCGTCTTCGGCGACCGTGGGCATGATGATCTGGGCGTCGGGGTTGCTGAACACGAGGCTCACCAGGCGCCGCAACTGCGTACGCTCGGCCACCGGGTCGACTCCGAGCACCGACAGGCTGCCCGACGTCGGAGCGATCAGGCCGCCGAGCACCCGTGCGAACGTCGACTTGCCCGACCCGTTCGCACCGATCACGGCGATGCGCCGCGCCTCGAGAGTGAGGGTGACCGAGTCGAGGGCCAGGCGGTCGCCGAGGCGCACCGACAGGTCGCTGACCTCGATCGAGTCGGTCGTCATCGATTCGGTCATCGCGACCGGAACGCCCGCGGGTAGGCGCGAACGAGCGTCATCGTGATGACGACGGCGATGACGGCCTTCACGAGGTCGCCCGGCACGAAGACGAGACTCTGCAGAATGGTCTGGCCGAGCGGCAGGCGCAGCACGAAGGCCGAGACGGGCACGCCGATCGCGTAGACCACCAGGATTCCGCCGACCACCACGCCCACGCTCGTACGCAGCCAGGTGAGCCGGCGACGGCCGGCGTGCACGATCGCGCCCACCACGAACGCACCCACCACCCAGCCGACGAGGTAACCGGCGGTCGGACCGGCGAAGACCCCGATGCCGCCGTGACCGCCGGCCAGCAGCGGCAGCCCGAGCGCGACGAGGGCGAGGAAGACCAGCATCGAGAGGGCGCCGCGCCAGGCCCCGAGCACCGCACCGGCGAGCATCACGCCGAGCGTCTGTGCGGTGATCGGCACCGACCCGAACACGGCGAACCCGCCCGGCAGGCCGAGCACAGCGGTGATCGCTGCGAACACGGCGATGCGGGCGATGTCGGTGGCGTCGATGCGCCAGCGGCTCGCCGATTCTCGCGGGGTGGCCTCGAGCTGCGGGGTCATGTCGTGTCTCCTGAACGCTGTTCACCTGAACGGTGTTCACTATAGTGGCATCATGACGACAGCGCACGAGCCGGTGCCGGCGCCGGCCCCTCGATCGGTACGGCACTCCCGCGACGACGTGGCCGAGACCGCCCTGCGCATCCTCGACGAGCACGGTCTGCCCGACCTCACGATGCGCCGCCTCGCGGCCGCCCTCGACGTGCAGCCGAGTGCCCTGTACTGGCACTTTCCGAACAAGCAGACCCTGCTCGCCGAACTCTCCGACCGCATCGCCTCCAGGGGCCGGGCACTGCCCGACACGTCGGCCGACTGGATGCTCGTCACCGCCGCCGAGGCGACCGGCCTGCGTGACGCGCTGCTCACCTACCGCGATGGCGCCGAGGTGGTGTCGAGCAGCTTCGCACTGGGGCTCGGCGCCTCGGTTCCGCTCGAGCGGCTCGAGAACGCCGTGCGCCTCGGCGGGTTCGACGACGAGACCACGAGCCGGGCATCCACTGCCCTGCTGCACTTTGTTCTGGGGCACGTCTCACACGAACAGCAGCGCATGCAGTACGACAGCATGGGGGTGGCCGCCGGCCCCGAGACCCCCGACGACAGCGCGGCCGCGTTCGCATTCGGCGTTCGGCTCTTCGTCGAGGGGCTGCGGCAGCTAGCCGACCATGCCGATGCGAACCGTCACGCGGGCGGTCGGCGCGGCGGCGACGCCGGTTGAGGCCAGATAGTCGGCGATGCGATCGTGGGCGTCGCGGCCCGTCGCCTGTGCGGGGACGGCCGCGTCGACGCCGATGAGCGCCGTCACCCGCAGTTGGCCGCCCGATACCGAGACGGTGACCAGGGGTGGCGCCTGGGCGACGGAGTGCGTGGCCAGAACGGTGCCGACCACGAGGGCGGGCAGCGGGGCGCTCGGGTAGATCGCGGTCACGCCGGGCACCTCGCGCAGCAGGCGTTCGACCGCGACGGCGACACTGTCGGTCATCGCGGTGCTGCCGTCGCGGGTGCCGCCGATCTCGGCGAGGCTCGCCGCGATGCTGCCGGCTGCAGCACTGTCGGCTTCGGTGCTGTCGATCATGACGCCCCCTCTTCGTCGGTGCCCGTCGCGCCGTCGGTGCCCACTGCGCCGCCGGTGCCTGTCGCGCCGTCGGTGCCTGTCGCGCCATCGGGTTCGGCGAGGCGCTGAACATCGTGCACCGTGACGTTGACCGCCGTGATGTTCAGCCGGGTGTGGCGCTGCAGCTCGTCGACGATCGCCAGCTGCACGAGCGCCGCCGTCTCGGCGATGTTCTGGCCCCACAGCACGCTCACGTCGACGTCGATCTCGACCGGCGCCTCTGCCACCGTCACGTCTCCCGCGAATCGGCACCGGCCGATGAACAGGCCGTCGATGCGGTCGCCGGCGCCACGGATGATCGCCCGAACCGCCCCCTCGGTGATCACCAGGCCGCCATCGGCCACGCTGCCGAACAGCGGAATGTCGCGTCCCGCCTGGGCCTGGCTGCCGATCTGGCCGAGCAGGCCCGAGATCCAGCTCTCGTTCACCGGCGGCTGGTCGGCCGTGTCGTCTTCGACGAGCCGGGCGGTCAGGGCGCGCAGCCGGGCGATGGCCGAGAGGGCGATCTGGCAGCCGGCAGACGAGTCGATCGAGGCATCCGGAGGCAGCAGCCCTGCGTCGTAGTAGTCGACGAGGTCGTCGATGGTGTGGCCGGCCAGGTCGGCGCTGCGCAACTGCACGTCGCCGAGCACGAGTACTTCGTCGCCTGGCGTGGCGTCGTCGATGGGGGTGGTCATCGCCATGGCTCCATTCGTGCGATCACGCTCGTGCGGGCCCGGGAGAGCAGGCCGCGCACGGTGCTGGGTGGCAGGTCGAGTTCGTCGGCGATCTGGTCGTAAGAGTATCCCGCGATCTCCTTCATCAGCCAGCACTGACGTTGTCGCTCGGGCAGCGACGCCAGCACCGTCGACAACGCCGACTGCACCGCGTGATGCTCGGCGAGGGCCTCGGGCGACACCGACCGGTCGGCCGTGAGCGCCGGTCGCGTCTCGTCGTCGAGGTCGTCGTGCGGTCGACGGGCACGGATGCGGTCGAGGGCCTTGCGGTTGACCACCCGCAACAGCCAGCTCTTCACCGCGGCCCCGTCGGCCAGCGTCGGCAGCTGCTGCCAGGCCGTGATGAACGCGGCCTGCACCACATCGTCGACCTCGTCAGTCGAACCCAGCAGCCGGGTGGAGTACCCGCGCATCAGCGGTCCGTACCGACGCACGAGCACCTCGAAGGCCGCTACGTCACCGTCGGCCGCGCGACCCGCGAGGGTTCTGTCATCGGCTTCGGCGAGCGACGTGCGCTTCGACGCTGTGAAATCAGCCACCGATATCGCCTCTCGAGAAAACTTCTGCAGCGAGCGTGACGAATCCGGTTCGAGGTACGTCTTACTGGCAACACCTCATCTTCACGCATCGTGGAGAAGACGACCACTAGAACCAAGGAGCCTTGACATGGCCAGCTCATCCACCCCCGTGACACCCGCCACCATCGCGGCAGGCACGCCGCTCGCCACTGAGACCGTTCTCGGCAAGACGGTCATCAACGACAGCGTCGTTGCGAAGGTCGCCGGCATCGCCGCCCGCGAGGCGGCCGGAGTGCACGCGCTCGGCGGCGGGGCAGCCCGCGCGCTCGGCGCCATCCGCAACGTGATCGGCAACACCGACCTGTCGCAGGGCATCAGCGTCGAGGTGGGCGAGACCCAGGTCGCCGTCGACGTCGCCATCGTCGCCGAGTACCCGGTGCCGTTGCAGGATGTCGCGGCCGACGTTCGCTCCGCCGTCATCGAGGCGATCGAGACCATCATCGGCATGGAGGTCACCGAAGTCAACGTGACCGTCAACGACGTGTTCATCGCCTCAGAAGACACCGACGAGCCGGCAGAGGCGCGCGTACAGTGACCGCGACCAAGTTCGGCATACTCGCCGGGGCGGTTCTCGCCCTCGTGTGGATCGTCCTCGGATTCTGGGCGTTCGTCTTCGTGCTCGTCGCCATGGCGATCGGGGCCGTCATCGGCCGCATCGTCGACGGTCGCATCGACGTGCGCGCCCTTGTGGGAGCGTTCCAAGGGAAACGCTCCTCCTCGTGAGCGCCGGCCGCGGCCGCACCCAGGTCACGGCGAGGGCGCTGACACGCGTCGTCACCGCCCTCGCCGCAACCGCCCTCGACGTGGCCCCGAGCCGGGTCTCGGTCAGCCTCAGCGATCATGACGGCGCCTTGGCCGTGTCGATCAGCAGCCCCATCCGTGTGGTGTCGCTGAACCAGATCGGCGGCGACGACAATGCGGTGCTGCGTTCGGGCGGAACGGTTCTGGAGCGGGCCGAACGAGCCCAGTCGGTCGTGCGCGAACAGGCCCAGTACCTGACGGGGTCGAGCATCCACTCGGTCACGATCCGCCTGAACGGCGCCGAGATCAGACACCAGGAGCGCGTCAAATGAGCATCACCCGAACCACCGCGGGCGCAACCGACGCTCAGTCGGTCGCCCGCACCGGCACCGCAGCGGGCGCCGTTGACCGCCCGGGCGGCGGCACGGCCGACTCACCAGCGGTGACCGAGCGGCTCTACCGGCGCATCTCGCGCCGCGAGCTGCACTCACCGCGGTCGCTGCTGGCGATCGTACTCGCCGTTCTGATCGTGCTGCTCTTCGTGTACGCCGGCGTCGAGATCGTGCTGAACATGCTCGGCCAGCCGGCGCTCGTCGCGAGCCCCAGCCAGGTGGCCACGGCGATCGGCGCGGCCGACACCTACCCGACCGGCGCCGTGCTGGTGGTGGGCAGCATCACCGCTCTCGTCGGCATCGTGCTCATCGTCATCGCACTGACGGGCGGCCGCCGTGCGCGGCACCTGCTGGTGGATGACCGGGCCGCCGTCGTGGTCGACAACGAGGTCATCGCCTCGGCACTCGCCCGCTTCGCCGCGCGTGCCGCCGACGTCGACCCCGACAACACCTCGGTCACGGTGACGCACCGCCGGGCCCGCGTCGACATCACGCCCACCTCGGGCCAGCCCGTCGACGCGACGGCCGTACTCCAGGTCGTCACGACGAAGCTCGCGGCCATCGAACTGCGGCCCGCCGTGACCGCGACCGTCCACATCTCGCGCAGCGGAAAGGTCGGAGCATGAACAGCACCAACCGGGCGGCCAACCGCCTCGTCATCGGCGTCACCGGCCTCATCATTCTGCTGCTGGGCGCGGTGGCCCTGGCGGTCGGCCTGCCCACGGTCATCCGTGACGGCTGGGCCGACGGCAACGCCACCGCGACCCGCACCCTCGACGGCTGGCTGCAGCAGACCCCGCTCGGCGGCCCGCAGACCAGCTGGCTCTGGCTCGTCGGCCTGGCGGCCCTCGTGCTGCTCGCCGTTCTGCTCGTCGTCTTCATCTCTCGGCAGGGCCGCGGGCACACCTCGCTGCTGCTGACCGAGCCGGCCACCGACGACGGGCAGACCGTCGTCGAGTCGGGCCTCGCCGAGCAGGTGCTTCAGGATGCCCTCGCCGACCGGCCCGAGTTCATCACGTCGAACGTGTCGACCTACCGCGTCGCCAAGCGTTCGGTGCTGAAGGTCTCGGTAACGTGCCGACGCGGCATCTCGCCGCAGGACGTCACCACGCTGATCTCGCAGCAACTGCGTCACCTCGACGCGCTGCTCGGCGTGCAGGTACCGGCGCTCATCCAGGTGAGCGGTGGGTTCAGGGCGCGGGTGAGCCGCTCGACGCGCACCCAGTAGCCCGGAGCCTCCCGGCCTCCCCACCTCTCCCCCTCCTCCGCCGGGTTCGCGCCGATTCACGTTCTGAGCCCGCAGGGCGTGCTTCTGCGCAAAGCCGGTGGCCGCGAGGTCGACGGCTCGTCGCGCAGGGGCCGGGTTGCACAGCGTCTGCACACCCGCCGTTGCTACGCTGGCCGCAGGCGTTCGGAAGGCGAACAGCCTCTGGACGAGCGGCAGCGTACCCGGTGTGACGACGGTGCCACATTCCCGGAGGTCATCATGGGCATCGTCATCCAGATCGCAGGCTCGCTCCTCGTGCTGCTCGGCTTCGCGCTCGCCCAGTGGGGCGTGCTCGACCTGAAGTCGAAGCGCTACCTCGTGCTCAACACGGTCGGCTCGGCCATCCTCGCCGTCGACGCCGTCATCGGCCAGCAGTGGGGCTTCCTGCTGCTCGAGGGCGTGTGGGCCATTGTCTCGGCCGTCAGCCTCCTCGCCGTTCTGCGCGGCCGCGCCCCGCGCCCCACCCACTGACCCGGCCGCGCCCCACGCCCCACCCACTGACCCGGCCGCTCTCCCCGCCCCACCCACTGACCCGCCCGTCCCATCCGCCGAGCGTGAGGGCCTCGGCGATCTGCGCCACCGTGCGGGCGGGTCGCCCGAAGAGGTCGACGTCGTGAAAGCGCAGCACGTCCCACCGATTGCGCGCGAAACGCTGCCACCGAACGACGTCACGTCGATACTGCTGCTTGTCGGTGCGGTGCTGGTCGCCGTCGTACTCGACGATCACCCGAAACTGCCGAAACACGAGATCGGCCCTGCCGATGCGCCGACCCGACCCGTCGGCGATCACCGGATTCACCTCGGGCTCGGGCAGCCGGGCATCCTGAACCAGAAGACGCAGCAGGGTCTCGGGGCGCGACTCGGCTCCCGGCCTGATCAGCTCGAGAGCCGCGGATGCCCGTGCCTTGCCGGGCCCGTGAAACTCCCGCGTTCTGGCGCGCAAATGATCGAGGCCAACGTAGGGGCGCAGGTCTAGTGGATCGAGCACCTCGGGCTCGAGCACGAAGTGGTCGCCCGCGACGACGAGCTCGGCCAGGTCAGTGTGCGCGGCGAGCCCCAGCCACGTGTCGGCCGGGTCGCTGCAGGCGAGTCCGAAGCGGCGAACGACGTGGGCGTGGGCGTGTGTGGCCTGGTGGCCGCACACGCCGCGGGCCCGAGACGCCGCGCCGGGGGCAGCGATGGTGACGTGCACCACGTCGGTGGGATGCTCATACTCGGGCAGCGGCACCCGCCAGAGCCGCGCCGCGGATTCGTGGCTGAACCACTCGTCGGCCCGCAGCCGTGGGGCGAACGCCGCGATCGGGCTGACCAGCGCGTGCGCTTCGGCACGCACCCCGTGGAACGGGCGAACCAGCTCGTGATTTCGCAGGCGCGCGCGCCCGACGTTCACCGCCCGGGCTTCGGCCACGCTGAAACCCGCGGCGCGGAGGGATGCCGGAAGGGGCTCTCGTCGACGCATGGCCCAATCGTGCCTCACCCGCGCGCGTGACCCCCGAAGTTATCCACAGGCACCCCTCCTTCGCCCGCTCACCGGCGCGGCCTCGCACGCCCCCATGCGCCGCTCCACCACATGCGCTGCTCCGCCCCTTCTTCGCCGCTGTGCGCAAAGACACGCTAAGCAGCGCCATTCCATGCCTTCGCGCACATTCGATGGGGTGGGTGGCGGAGTGGGGGCAGGGCTGGGCATGGCGCCCGTTAGATGAAACCCGCTAGATGAAAGTGGAACGGGGGGCGGGTGGCCTGGAGCGGGGTGGGGTGGAGTGGGCGGGTCAGAGGCCGCGCAGCGGCGGGGAGGAGATCAGGCGCGAGTGCTCGCCCACACCCTCGACGATCTCGGCGAGGGCGTCTGTCGACGAGACGGTCGGCACCCAGCCGAGCACGGTGCGCGCCCGGTCGGTCGACATCAGGGGAACGGTGGTGGCGATGTCGATCCAGCCCGGGTTGGTGGGCTGCAGGTGCAGCCGCCAGGTGAGGCCGACCAGCAGCCGGGCAACGCCGGCACGCACCGGGATGCTGCGGCGAGCGCCAATCGCCCGGGCGATGGTCGGCGGGTCGAGCACCGGCTCTGCAGCCAGGTTGAACGCACCGGGCGCCCCGCGGTCGATCGCCCGCCAGAACGCGTCGGCGACGTCGGAGGCGTGCACGGCCTGAAAGATGGTCTGCGACGGCAGCGGAACGATCGGCGGCCGCACCACCGTCAGCCACCCCGTGGGCAGCAACGGGCCGAGGAACAGCCCCGCGATCTCGGCCGCCGCCCGGCGCTGAAAGACCAGTCCGGGCCGCATGCGGGTGACCAGGATGCCCGGATGCTCGCTCTCGAACAGGTCGATCGCCCGCTCGTTGGCCGCCTTCTGCCTGCTGTAGTGCGAGGTGTGGATGCCGCCGGTGGGCCACGCCTCATCCACCCGCCGGTGTTTCGGCCCGGGGCTGTAGGCCCCGACCGACGACGCGGTCAGAATGTGCCGCACCCCTGCCGCCGCGGCCGCCGCGAAGACGGCTGCCGTGCCCTCGACGTTGGTCGCCCACATGGCGGCCTCGTCATGGTTCGGCTGCAGCGCCCAGGCCAGATGAACGACGGCGTCGGCACCGGCCAGGAGAGGAAGGAGTTCAGCGGCGGCATCCGGAGCCCCCACATCGACCGCGTGCCACTCGACCCCGGCGTACGGCGCGCGGGAGTCGTCGGGCAGTCGCCGGGCGACGCCGACGAGCTCGGTCACCTCGGGGGCGTCGTGCAGGCGCTCGAGCGTCGCTGTTCCGAGATTGCCTGTGGCCCCGACGACGACGATTCTCATGCTGCCAGTGTCGCCGACACCGGCCACGGCGGGCAGGGCTTGACCGGCCCGGGTTTCGCGTCGGGCCGGCGGCGCGTGCGCTGCTAGCGCGTTTCGCGGTGCGTGTGAAGGCCTGTTCAGGTCGACGGCGCCGACCTACGTTCGTAACGTCACCACCAACAGAAGGAGTTTCACATGCCTCAAGCGATCGAAACAGTCGACGTGAACGTGCCGGTCTCCGTGGCCTACAACCAGTGGACCCAGTTCGAAGAGTTTCCGAAGTTTCTCGACGAGGTCGAGTCGATCACGCAGCCGACCGACACCCTCACGGTGTGGAAGGTCAAGGTCGGCCCCGTCGAGCGCGAATTCGAAGCCAACATCACCGAGCAGCACCCCGACGAGCGTGTCGCGTGGACCAGCACGGGTGGCGAGGTCGACCACGCCGGCGTCGTGACGTTCCACAAGCTGAGCGACAACGAGACGCGGGTCACCGTGCAGATCGACTGGGAGGCCAAGGGCCTGCTCGAGAAGGTCGGCGCCACCCTCGGAGCCGACAACCACGCCATCAAGAAAGACCTGAAGAACTTCAAGGAGTACATCGAGTCGAAGGGCACCCCCGACGGCGCGTGGCGCGGCGACGTCGAGGCGTAGCACTCGGGGCGTCTCAGGGCGGGGCGTCTCACGGCGGGGCGTGAACGCCTCACCACGACGATCGGCGGGCGGGCATCCGGTTCAGGATGCCCGCCCGCCGCCTGTGTGTCAGGATGCCCGCCCGCAGCCTTCGGTTCAGGCCTTCTTCGGGGCGGCCTTGCGCGGGGCCCGGGCTGGGGCCGCCGTCTTCGGCGCGGCAGCAGCTTTCGCCGTGGCGGGCGCCTTGGCCGGAGCCTTCGCCGCACCCGAGTCGACCGGTCCGAAGAGGTTCTCGACGTCGGCCAACTCCATGTCGGCCGTCGCCTGGATCAGTTCGAGCAGTGCAGGATCGAGTCCGGGTGCGAACTCCTCGAAACGCTCGACAGAGATGGTCGACGGCACACCCTCGGGGGCCTGCTCGCTGGCGTCGAGCATGGTGCCGTCGTTCGAGGGTGACGGCCCCTGGAAGATCTTGCCGGCCTCTGACTGCCCGCGCAGGTCGAAGCTGTACTGCTTGCTCTGGAGGCCGAGGTCGAGCAGCTTCTTGACCTCGGGGAACTTCTCGGCGTTGGTCTTCGGAATGGGCAGCAGGGTGTTCCACGCCACGCCGAGCGACTCCAGCGCCTTCGCGAAGGCGTTCTCGTGCGCCTGGTCGCGAACGATGAGGTACGCGAGCGTCGACCGTGCCGTCTTGTTCTCGGTCATCTCGTAGACGCGGCACTTCTGCAGGCGCCCCGTCGACTCGAGCATGAGGTTGTAGAGAAGGTCGAGTGAGAGGTTGCCGGAGTTGTACACGTAGCTGCCGCTCCACGGGTTGCCGACCGAGTCGACGGGCAGCGCGCCCTGGGCACCCACCAGGTAGTGGTGGATGTTGCCCTCAGAGAGGGCGATGTTCAGCGGGATGGCGCCGCCAGCCCCGGGGGTGTCGAGCGGATCGGTCGGCTTGCCGGTGTACTTCGGCGACCCATCCAGCAGCCGCGAGATGGTGGTGCCGATCAGCTCGACGTGGCTGATCTCCTCGGTGCCGACGCCCTGGATCAGGTCGCGGTACGGCTTGCCCGACGGACCGCGGAAGTTCATCGACTGAAAGAGGTACTGCATCATGGTGCGCATCTCGCCGAACTGGCCGCCGAGCCCTTCCTGCAGTGCGTTCGCGGCGCCGGGATCGGGCTCGTCTGCGGCGATCTCGTTGATGTAGCTCTGCACGTGAAAATACATGGTGGTGCTCCCTCGTGGGTGTGCGGGGCCGGGGCGGCTCCCACAGTGGAGCGTGCGCGCGCACAAGAGTTACAACAAGCGGTAGCCAAACCCGCCACTTGGGGTTATGGCGGTGGGAGCGGGGGGCGGCCGTTCGGCGTCGCGGATCGCCCCTACCCCGGCATCGACCCCCGACGATAGGGGTACTGGCCCAGGAATTCGAGTCGTAGGGTCGACGGATGAAGCGAATCACGTACAACGGCGAAACGCTCGTCACCGGCAGCGATGTCGTCGACGGCCTGGTGCACTACGTGACTCACGTCGCGGGGATGAGCGCGGCGGTGCCCGTCGAGATTCCGGTGCTCGAGTCGAACGGCACGGTGCAGAACCACACACTGATCGTGAGCGCGGCGACTCAGCTCGGCATCTCCGACATCGACGGGTCGAGCGCCGAAGACGAGGCGGCCCTCTTTCCGGCGCCGGAGTTCCCGCCGGTCGGCGGCATGGCGACGCCTGTCGCGCGCGAGCGCCTCGAAGATGACGCGCCCTTCATCGACGACGACCCTGTAGAGCTCATCGGAGGTTCGTGACCGGTGGCGGGGCCCGAGCCAGCCCCGCGCCAGCCGGGTCCGGCCTGCTGGCCCGAACCGCCCCGCGCCCAGCCTGAGCCAGCCGCCGTCACTCCGCGTCGGGCCCCGAGCCTGCGTCTGGCGCCGCGCCCGCGGCCGGCACGGGCTCGGCCATGAGCAGCAGCCCCTGGCCGCTGTTCGCCGAACTCGTCAACGCCTCGAGCCAGTCACGGTTGAGCGCCGGCGTCTTGCTGCCGTAGTACTTGAAGTACAGCGGGATGTTGTCGTGCAGCCACACGCTCGACCGCCCGTCGCCGATGCTGCTCGAGTCGTGCCACGAGAAGAAGAACCCCTCGCCGCGTCGCAGCTTCGAGCCGATGACGATCTGCAGGTGCACGAGGGCACGGTCGTCGAACTCGACTTCCATGCCGTCGTAGATGAGTTTGCCCACCGGACTACCGGTGTGCCGCGGAGCGCCCGGCGAACCGTGTCCAGATGAAGAGCACGATCACGGCGCCGATGACCGAACCGATGATGCCCGCGGGCTGGAAGAAGCCGTCCATCGGGTCGTGCTGAAAGATCAGGAAGCCGAGAAAGCCGCCCACGAACGAACCGACGATGCCGAGCAGGATGGTCATCGGAATGGAGATGTTCTGGCGACCGGGAATGATGAGCCGCGCAAGGGCGCCGGCGATCAGTCCGATGACGATGAGGCTGATGATGAGACCGAGCATGACGTGGCGTCCTTCGATAGGTGCTGCTGGTGCACGAGTGCCGTGCGGGTCGCCGGCCGGTCGGCGCGGTTGTGACCGCAAGCAGCCTAGGTCGCGCATCCGCCCACCACAGGGGCTGGCCATCGCCGGGGTTCTGTGTGTAGCGACCCTCGCGCAGCGGCGCCGCGCGCCGGCCGCCACTTTCGGGCCGCCCGGCGCAACCCCTGCCGAAAGGTCGACGAAGCGAGCAGGATGATCGAACCGTCGCTCTGCTGACGGCGCCGCAGAGGGAGACGAAGCATGGCCGGTCGCGCGTGGCAGTTGCTGCGTACGAGAAACCCGCGCACCTTCACCGAGAAGGTGCGGTACAAGATGCTGCGCGACCACCGCGACCTGCTGGTCACCTTCGCCGACAAGGCCGCGGTGCGCGACTATGTCACGGCCGCCGTCGGCGACCACCACCTGCCGCGCTGCATCGCCGTGCTCGACGACGCGGAGGGGCTGCGAACGGTCGACCTGCCCGAGAGCTTCGTCGTGAAGCCCACCCACGGCAGCGGCGCGGTCGTCGTGGTGTCGCCCGATGCTCCCGAGACGGCGCGGCTCACCCGACCCGACTGGGGCTGGGTGTACCAGCACGTGCAGGCGCCGCACGCGAACATCGATGCGCTCGTGGCCACCGCCGCATCGTGGCTGCAGAAGCTCTATGGGCGCGGCCCGAACCATGAATGGGCCTACAGCCGCGTGACCCCGCGCGTCATCGTCGAAGAGGTACTCGCCGCCCCCGACGGGTCGATTCCCGACGACTACAAATTCTTCGTCTTCCACCAGACGTGCCAGTACATCCAGGTGGATGCCGGGCGGTTCGGCGATCGAACGCAAGACTTCTACCGCCCCGACTGGCACCACCTGCCGCTGAGCGGTGGCCCGCCCTGGGCGGCGACCCCGCGGCCCCGGCCGCGGCGGCTCGCGGAGATGATCGAGCTGGCCGAGACGCTGGCCCGCGACACCGACTTCGTGCGGGTCGACCTCTATCACCTGCCCGACCGCGTAGTCGTCGGCGAACTGACGAGTTACCCGGCCGGCGGCGACAGCCCGTTCGATCCGGTGTCGTTCGACGCCGAGTTCGGCAGCCATTGGAGTGTTCCGCGCCGCTACCGTGCGGCATTTACCAGCAGGAGAACCACCAACAGAGAGGTACGGCGATGAAAGAGCTCCGCTTCGTCAAGGCGATCACGGCGGTCGAGAATGCGAGCGCGCTCGATCCGCTCGTCGGCCGCGTTCAGGGCGTCGTGCGGTCGGTCATCCGGCCCCAGGCACTGCGCGACCTGCTGCACGGCGTGCCGTTCGGGCATCCGCTGCACCCGGTCGAGGTGCAGATACCCGTCGGGGCCTTCACTTCGGCCGCGATCCTCGACCTGCTGCCCGTGCGCGGCACCGACACGGCGGCACAGGCGCTCATCGGCGTCGGTGTGCTGAGCGTACTGCCGGCCGCGGTGTCGGGCTGGACAGACTGGTCTGAGCTGCACGAGCAGCAGATGCGCGTGGGGTTGGTGCACGCCGCCGCGAACATCATCGCCACCGGCCTCTACACCGCCTCCTTCGTACAGCGCTCGCGCGGCAAGCAGGGCAGCGGCAAGCTGCTCGCCCTCGCCGGCCTCGCCACCGTGTCGGGTGCCGGTTTTCTCGGCGGGCACCTCAGCTACCGACAGGCCGCCGGCGCGAACCACGCCGAAGACGTGCCGCACGTCTTCCCCACCGGCTGGCAGGCGCTCGCCGCGCTCGACGATCTTCCCGACAACGAGCTCGCGCGGCGCGTCGTGGCCGACCAGCCGCTGCTCGTCTACCGGAGGGGCGACCGGGTCGACGTGCTCTCGAACGTCTGCAGCCACCTGTCGGGCCCGCTCGACGAAGGTGAGCTGAGCTTGGGCGACGGCGGTGCCGTCACCGACGTCGGCGGAGGCGAGGCCTGCGTGACCTGCCCCTGGCACAGCAGCGTCTTCTCGCTCGACACGGGCGAGGTTGTGCATGGCCCGGCCACCAGCCCCCAGCCGCGGTTCGACGTGCGCGTCACCGACGGCCAGGTCGAGGTGTTGTTGCCGAATGCCGGCTAGGCGTCGCTGGCTGTTCGCCGGTCAGCTGGGTTCGCAGTTCGACGACGGCGGCCCCGTGCTGCTCATCGAGGCGCGCTCGGTGTTCGGCCGGCGCCCCCTGCACCGTGCGAAGGCGCACCTGATTCTCTCGGCGCTTCGGCATCGCGCCGCCGAGCTCGGCGACCGGGCCGAGTTCCACCAGGTCGAGCGGTACGGCGACGTCGTGCGGGGCCGCACCGACCTTGAGGTCGTCGACCCCACGTCGTACCGCGCCCGGCGCTACGTCAGACGCATCGGTGCAACTGTGCTGCCCAGCCGGGGGTTCGTCACCAGCGAGGCCGACTTCGCGCTCTGGGCCGGCAGCCGCGGCGGGCGCAGGCTACTGCTCGAAGACTTCTACCGCTCGGTGCGGCAGCGCACGGGCATCCTGATGCAGGGCGAGACACCGGCCGGCGGCGAGTGGAACTACGACGCCCAGAACCGGCACTCCCCGCCGAAGGGTGCCGTGACGCTCGGACTGCCCGACCCGTGGTGGCCCACCGAAGACGACATCGACGCCGGGGTGCGCGCCGACCTCGACCGTTGGCAGGCCGCCGGGCTCGTGCGGCTGGTGGGGGCGGATGCCCCACGGCGGTTCGCCGTCACCGAAGCCGAGGCGAACCTGGCGCTCGACGACTTCATCGGCAGCCGCCTGAACGACTTCGGCCCGTTCGAAGACGCCACCCTGACGGGCGACTGGACCATGGCGCACTCGCTGCTGAGCGCTCCGCTGAACCTGGGGCTGCTCGACCCCCGCGAGGTCGTGGATGCGGTCGCCCACGAGTATGAGGCAGGGCGTGCACCGCTGGCGAGCGTGGAAGGGTTCGTGCGGCAGATCATCGGCTGGCGCGACTACATCTGGCACCTCTACTGGCACCTCGGCGAGCAGTACACGACCACGAACAACGCGCTCGGCGCCACCGCTCCGCTGCCGCGCGAGTTCACCGAGCTCGACTTCGCCGCCATCGAGGCGAACTGCCTCAGCCACGCCATCGAGGGGCTGCACGAGCACGGCTGGGCGCACCACATCCAGCGCCTGATGGTGATCGGCAACTGGGCGCTGCAGCGCGGCTACGATCCGGCGGCGCTCAGCGCGTGGTTCGCCGACATGTTCGTCGACGGCACCCCGTGGGTGATGGCGGCGAACGTGATCGGCATGTCGCAGCACGCCGACGGGGGCATCGTGGCGACCAAGCCGTACGCGTCGGGGGGCGCGTACATCCACTCGATGAGCGATCACTGCGGGGGCTGCCGGTTCGATCCGAAGGTGCGCCTCGGCGAGGATGCCTGCCCGTTCACCGCGGGATACTGGGCGTTCCTCGACCGCACCGAGCCGGTGCTGGCGTCGAACCCGCGCCTTCGCATGCCCTATGCGGCGCTGCGCCGGCTGCCCGACCGTGCGGCCGTGGTGGCCCAGGAACGCCAGCGCGACCGTCTCTGAGCGCGCGTCAGGCGCCGGGCGGCTGCCACAGCTCGATGGGCAGACCCTCCGGGTCGTGGATGCGCGCGAACCGCCCGTACTCACCGGCGTTCCACTCGTCGCGACGCTCGACGGCGATGCCGGCTGCCTCGAGCCGGGCGGCGAGCGCGTCGAGCTCGCTCACCCGCAGGTTGAGCATGAACGGCTGATCGGCCTCGAAATAGTCGGAGTCGGCGGGGAACGGTGCGAACACCGTGGTTCCCGCCTGGTGCTGCCACCCGCCGTAGCCGGCGTCGACGCCGAGGTGTTCGCGGTACCACGCCGCCCGCGCGTCGGCGTCGCGACTGCGAAAGAAGAGGCCGCCGATGCCGGTGACGTCAGGCATGCTGACTCCTTCGTTCAGAGAATGCGCTGGCTGCGTTCGATCGGGGTCTCGCCCCGTCGCACCGCCCGATTGATCGGGCGCGCCAAGAGTAGCACCGCGAGGCTCAGCGGCCCCAGGTTCGGAAACACGATGGTCAGCACGAGGGCGACCACGGTGAGGGCGACCGTGATCCAGTGCGCCCAGAGGTACCGGGCCACCGGCGCATAGCCCGGCTCGAAGCAGTTCGCACGCACCAGCAGCAGCTCCTGGATGCGCACGCCCACCTGAGTGACGATGATGGTGACGATGTAGATCGCCGAGCCCAGGGCATCCGCGTCGGGGTTGCCCAGGTTCAGCACCGACGGCACCGGCAGGAAGATGATGCCGGCGACCCACAGCAGGTTGGCGTTCACCAGCCCGTGGGTGGGCATGTCGACGTGCTTGTACAGCCGGTGATGCTGCTTCCAGAACGTGGCGATCACGAGGAAGCTCAGCGCGGCCGCCAGAATGTTCAGCGCGTCGGAGCGCAGGTACGCGATCGCCGGCTCGGTCGCGTGCTCACGAGCCGACTCGACCAGCGGCAGCACGATCAGGGTGATCGCGATGGCCACCACCGCATCGGTGAACGTGACCAGCCGCCCGAGGTCGCGCTCGGAGTCGTCTGCACCGTTCGACATGCCGAACCCCCTGTACTCGTCGTCTGCCTTCTCTCGATTCTGTCAGTCGGGTCAGGCGAGACGACAGGGGTCAGCCGATGTGCACCAGGTCGGGGGCGCCCTCCGGCATCAGCTCTGCCTTCGGGCCCCGAATGAAGACGACGGCGATCACCGCAGCGGCCAGCATCGCGATCGCCGCCGCGACGAAGATGGCCGAATACCCGGCCGTGAGGGCCGGCAGCCCGGGCGTCGTGGCCGCCGTGTGCGTGCTTGCCGAGACGTAGATCGCCGTGAAGATCGACAACCCGATCGACCCGCCGATCTGCATCGCCGCGTTCACCGTCGCCGAAGCGGCACCGGCGTCGTGTGGTGCGATGCCGCTCAGGGCGACGTTCTGCAGCGGAATGAAGATGAACGCCATTCCGATGCCGAGCAGCACCATTCCCGGCAGAACCTGCGCGACGTAGCCGCCGTCGGCGGTGATGAAGCTCAGGTAGAACAGCCCCGCCGCCACGATGACTGGCCCGACGATCATCAGCGGTCGAGGGCCGACCGAGGCGAGCAGCCTCGTCGCGACCGGGGCCACCGCCGTGATGGCGATCGGCAGGGGCAGCGTGGCCAGCCCCGCCACCAGCGGGGCCATGCCGAGCACGATCTGCAGGTGGAACGTGAGGTAGAGCATCGCGCCGATCATGACGCTGCCCGCGATGGCCTGCATCAGGAACGCGCCACCTCGAACACGGTTCACCACCACGCGCAGGGGCAGCAGCGGCTGCGCCACCTTCGACTCGACCACGACGAACAGCACGAGCAGAATGACACCGGCCGTCAGAAAGCCGATGGTCTGCGGCGTGCCCCAGCCGCCTTCGGCGAGGCTGAAGCCGTAGACCAGTGAGCCGAGGCCGAGCGTGACCGTGATCGCACCGAGCAGGTCGTAGCGGTTGTCGCCCTCGGCCTTGCTCTCGGTCACGAACAGCAGCGCGCCCACAAGGCCCACGATGACGAAGAACACGTTGACCAGCAGGCACCAGCGCCAGCTGGCGAACTCGGTGAGCACCCCGCCCAGCACGAGGCCGACGGCGGCGCCCGCGCCGGCCACCGTGCCGAACACCGCGAAGGCTGTGTTGCGCTCTCTGCCGTGCGTGAAGGTGACGGTGAGCAGCGCCAGCGCGGCCGGGGCGAGCAACGCGGCGAACGCCCCCTGCAACCCCCGCGCGACGATCAGCTCGGTGTTGTTCTGGGCGAGGCCGCCGAGAACGGATGCCGCACCGAACCCGAGCATGCCGACCATGAACGCTCGCCTGCGCCCCCAGTAGTCGGCGATGCGGCCGCCGAGCAGCAGCAGCGAACCGAACGCCAGGGCGTACGCGGTCACCACCCACTGCCGCTCGGTGTCGGTCATGCCGAGGTCGATCTGAGCCTGGGGCAGGGCGATGTTGACGATCGTGCCGTCGAGCACGACGACGAGCTGGGTGAGCGCGAGCACGAACAGGGCGCGCCACCGGTTGCGGTTCGCGGGCGACGCCACGGGGTGCGATGCGGTGGCGGTCGAAGGGGTCGATGACAAGAAAAAAACCTCCGGGTTCTTTTTACGGATGCCGGAGGTTTCGAGCCTCGGATCGGAGGCGTTCTCAGCCTCGACCACACGAGCCAACGTGGCCAGTCAGACCTTCAGACTACCAGCAACCGACGACCCGGCGGCCGGGCCCCGACGCGATCGCCGAACGGCGACCAGGCCGCAGCGCGCCCTGACACCTCACGCCCGCACCTCGCTGAGGGCGCGAACGATCTCTTCGACGCGGTCTTTGGCGTCGCCGAAGAGCATGCGGGTGTTGTCGCGGTAGAACAGCGGGTTGGCGACACCGGCATAGCCCGACGCCATCGAGCGCTTGAACACGATGACCTCTTCGGCCTCCCACACCTTCAGCACGGGCATGCCGGCGATGGGGCTGCCAGGGTCGAGGGCGGCTGCGGGGTTCACGGTGTCGTTGGCGCCGATGACGAGCACGACCGAGGTGCCGGGCAGGTCGTCGTTGATCTCGTCCATCTCGAGCACGATGTCGTAGGGCACCTTGGCCTCGGCGAGCAGCACGTTCATGTGCCCGGGCAGGCGGCCCGCGACGGGGTGGATGCCGAACCGCACGGTCACGCCTCGGTCACGCAGCGCGCGGGCGAGTTCGGCGACGGGGTACTGGGCCTGGGCGACCGCCATGCCGAATCCCGGGGTGATCACGACAGACTTCGCCTCGTCGAGCAGCTGGGCCGTCTCGTCGGCGGTGATCTCGTGGTGTTCGCCGGTCTCTTCAGCGCTCTGGCTGGGTGCGGCGATACCGAAACCACCGGCGATGACCGAGATGAACGACCGGTTCATGGCTTTGCACATGATGTAGCTCAGGTACGCACCCGACGAGCCTACGAGGGCGCCTGTGATGATGAGCAGGTCGTTGTTGAGCAGGAACCCGCTCGCTGCGGCAGCCCAGCCCGAATAGCTGTTCAGCATCGAGACCACCACGGGCATGTCGCCGCCGCCGATGGAGGCGACGAGGTGCAGGCCGAGCAGCAGCGCCAGAACGGTGACCGCGATCAGCAGCCAGAGGTCGGGGGTGATCACGAACCACGCCGTGAGAACGACGAACAGGCCCAGCGCGGCCAGGTTGAAGATGTTGCGGCCGGGCAGCACGAGTGGCGCGCTCTTGATGCGGGCCGAGAGCTTCAGGTACGCGATGATCGATCCGGTGAAGGTGACGGCGCCGATGAAGATGCCGACGAAGATCTCTCCGCGGTGGACGCCGACGAGGTCGGGCGCGACGTCGGCCGTCTCGAGGTAGCCGTTCCAGCCGATGAGCACGGCGGCGAGGCCGACGAACGAGTGCAGCAGGGCGATGAACTGCGGCATCCCCGTCATCTGCACCCGGG
The DNA here is from genome assembly GCF_036553535.1 of Subtercola sp. YIM 133946. Taxonomy (NCBI): domain Bacteria; kingdom Bacillati; phylum Actinomycetota; class Actinomycetes; order Micrococcales; family Microbacteriaceae; genus Subtercola; species Subtercola sp. YIM 133946. The sequence goes on along the minus strand of NZ_JAZHPE010000050.1, from coordinate 68,832 downwards.
CGGCCCGCCACAACCCGATCGCACCACCCACGACGAGGGCGAGAACGAGCAGGATGATCGCGGCGACGCTCGCGTTCTGCACCACGAGCACGATGGTGGCGACGAGGGCGATGATCATGCCGGCGATACCGTAACCGAGGCCGCGCCGGGCGGTCTCGTGCCGCGAGAGCCCGGCGAGACTGAGGATGAACAGCAAGGCGGCGACGAGGTACGCCGCCCCCGAAATGGCCAGGGTGAGCGTTGAAAGAGAGTCGGGTGTCATTGATCAGTCCTTCGAGAACATGCGCAGCATGCGGCGGGAGACGGCGAAGCCGCCGAAGATGTTGATGCTGGCCAGCAGCACGGCGACGCTCGCGAGGATACGGGTCGCCGGGTCGTCGATCGTGAGCTGCAGCATGGCGCCGACCACGACGATGCCCGAGATCGCGTTCGTCACGCTCATCAGCGGGGTGTGCAGGGCGTGGTGCACCTTGCCGATCACGTAGAACCCGATCACGACCGCGAGCACGAGCACGGTGATGTGCTGCGGCAGCGGCTCCGGCGCGACCGCGACCACGCCGAACAACACCGCGATACCGACGACCGTCAGAACAGCCTTGGCCGTTCGCGACATCCCAGTCTTCTTCGCCGGCGCGGTCAGAACTGGGGATGCCGCGGCGGCGGCCGGGGCCGCCGAGACCTGCACGGGGGGCGGTGGCCACAGCTTCTCACCGTTCTGCGCGACGGTGATGGCGCGCTGCACGACATCGCTGTGATCGAGGACCAGCCGGCCGTCTTTACCCGGGGTGAGCAGCTTGAGCAGGTTGACGAGGTTCTGACCGTACAGCTGCGACGCCTGCGCGGGCAGCCGGCGGGCGAGATCGGTGTAGCCGATGACGCTGCCCGACTTCATGGCCGCGACATCCGCCGCTGTGATGAGCACCGGCGCCCTGCGGCCCGGGATGTTCGCGGTGGTGATGATGATGTCGACATCTGCGGCCTGCTCTGAATAGATCTCCGCAGCCCGCGCGTTGTAGGCCTCGCTGGTGGCCTTGGCGTACCCGTCGCTCGAGGATTGCGTCTGCTCGGCGACCTCGACGGCGAGATACGTTCCGCCGATCGACTTCACCTGCTCGGCTACCTCGGGGCGCGGGTCCGTTGCCCGAACGATGGCGCCCATGCTCGAAGCGGCGCCGATCGCGGCCAGACCGGCGACACCGGCGCCGGCGACCAGCACCTTCGCCGGTGGCACCTTGCCCGCCGCCGTGACCTGACCGGTGAAGAACCGGCCGAACCGGTTCGCCGCCTCCACCACTGCCCGGTAGCCCGAGATGTTCGCGGTCGACGACAGCACATCCATCGACTGCGCGCGCGAGATACGCGGCACCGCATCGACCGCCAGAGCCGTGATCGGCAGGGCCACGAGCTTTTCGACCACACCCGGGTTCAGACCCGACGAGAGCCACGACACGAGCGTCGCACGCTCGGCGAGCAGGGCGAGTTCGGCATCCGACGGCGCATTCACCGTCAGCACCACCTCGGCGCTCCAGGCATCGATGCGGTCGACGATCACCGCGCCGGCCGCGGCGTAGTCAACATCGGGGTAGGCCGACGCCTCGCCGGCGCCCGCCTGCACACTCACCTCATAGCCCAGCTTCAGCAGCTGCACGACGGTCGACGGCGTGGCGGCGACACGGGTCTCGCCGTCGGCCGTCTCTGCAACGACACCGATACGCATAGTGGTCTCCTTCGACGCACGATTGGGGCGGTCGACTTGCAGCCGGATGCGGCACTGGACGCGATCTCGGCGAGGACCGTTCTGTACAGTAACAGCGCACACTGCCGAGCGCGGCCTCATTCGGCCACTCAGAACTGCCAGAATCGGCCGATCTTGCCATTCCGAGAAATGCGATGGTTCTTCTCGCGGTTCGGTGCCGCTGCAGCTGGGCGCTTGCCGACTGTGTATCGGTTTCTGCCTACAGCATGTAGGTTTGAGGCATGGCACGGATGAATCTGAACCGGCGAGCGGTGCTCGCGGCAGCGGCCGAGCTGGCCGACAGAGACGGCTACGACGCTGTCACTGTGTCAGAACTCGCCCGTCACCTGGGCGTTCAGCCGGCGAGCCTGTACTCGCACGTTCGCGACCGCGCGGCCGTGCTCGAGGGCATCCACGAGCTTGCGCTCGGCGAACTGGCCGACCGCCTCGGTACCGAGATCGCCGGGCGTTCCGGTCGCGAGGCGCTCGTCGGTCTCGTTCGCGCCTACCGCGACTTCGCCCGCGAACGACCGGGCCGCTGGGCGGCGCTGCAGACCCCCGCGGGGCCGTCGACCGTCGAGTCTGCGGATGCCCGGCGCCTCGTCGCTCTGACTTGGGCCGTGTTCCGGGGCTACCACCTCGACGAGGGCGAACTCGTGCACGCGACCCGGCTGGTCGGCGCAACCATCAACGGCTTTCTCGCGCTCGAGCGCGTCGGCGCCTTCGATCACCGCAGCCCCGACTCCGACGTGTCGTGGCAGCGGGCGATCGACGTGCTCGACGGCGCCCTCGCGTCATGGCCAGGAGACGTCACCGAGGCAGCCGAGGCAGCCGAGGCAGTCACCGAAGCAGCCGAAGCAATCGCCGAAGCAGAAAGAGAACCGCACGCATGATCACCACCCCCCTCACCCTCGGCCTCGTCTCCGGCGCCGCCGAACTCGAGCCGACCGACCGCGGCGTGCGCCCGCACCGCCTTCCCACCTGGATTCGGCAGCAGTTCCCCGACCCGCAGTTGCTGGGCGCCGAGGCCCAGCCCTCCGGCGTGCGCATCGCCTTCGTCACGGCGGCCACCCGCATCGAGCTCGTCACCCACCCCACCCGGGTCGTCTACGTCGGCACCGACCGGCCACGCGGCGCAATCGACGCCTACGTCGACGGCCGACTCGCCCTGCGAGACGTGCTCACGGGCGGCGACGCGATGCAGCTCGACCTGCAGACCGGGTCGGCCATACCCGTCTCCGGTGCGTCGCACACCACCGTGCTCGCCGGGCTGCCCGCCCACGAGAAGCGAATCGAGCTGTGGCTGCCCCACAACGAGACGGTCGAGGTCGTCGCGTTGAACTCCGACGCCGCGCTCGGCGAGGTGCCCGATCATCCGCGGCTCTGGATGCACCACGGCAGCTCGATCAGCCACGGCTCGAACGCCGCAGCCCCCAGCGAGATCTGGCCCGCCGTCGCCGCACGCCTCGGCGGTGTCGAGCTGCGCAACCTCGGGCTCGGCGGCAGCGCCGTGGTCGACCCGTTTCTCGCCCGCGTCATGCGCGATGCCCCGGCCGACCTCATCAGCGTCAAGCTCGGCATCAACGTGGTGAATTTCGACGCGATGCGCCTGCGCGCCTTCGTGCCGGCCGTGCACGGCTTTCTCGACACCATCCGCGACGGGCATCCGACCACACCGCTGGTGCTGATCTCGCCGATCTTCTGCGGCATCCACGAGCACACTCCCGGCCCGGGCGGCATCGACCCGGCGAGCCTCGGCACGCCGCAGGTGAAGTTCCTCGCCACCGGTACCCCGGGCGACGAGAGCCAGGGGCGCCTCACGCTGGGCGTCATCCGCCGCGAACTGCGCTCGCTCGCCGAGCGCCGGTCGGCCGATGCCCACCTGCACTTCCTCGACGGCACCGAGCTCTACGGCGAGGCCGACTCGGTCGACCTGCCCCTGCCCGACGACCTGCACCCCGACCCGGCCACCCACCGCCTCATCGGCGAGCGGTTCGCCGCGTACGCCTTCGGCGCCGGCGGGCCGTTCGGCGGGGCGGCAACCGGGCAGGCCGAGCCGTTCAGCGGGCCGACCGGGGCCTGAGTCTCAGCAAGCCCGGTGCCCGTCTCAGAAGACGATCGTCTGGTTGCCGTATCGAATGACGCGGTCTTCGGCATGCCACCGCACCGCCCGGGCAAGCACCGCCCGCTCGACCTCGGCACCGCGGGTCTGCAGGTCGGCGGCTGACTGTGAGTGATCGACCCGGGTCACATCCTGTTCGATGATGGGCCCCTCGTCGAGATCAGCCGTCACATAGTGGCTGGTGGCGCCGATCAGCTTCACCCCGCGCTCTTTGGCCTTCTTGTAGGGCCCCGCCCCGATGAAGGCCGGCAGAAACGAGTGGTGGATGTTGATGACCGGCACACCGACCCGCTCGATGAACGACTCCGACAAAATCTGCATGTAGCGAGCGAGCACGATGAAGTCGACGTTGCCTGTGAGCAGTTCGAGAATGCGCTCCTCTGCTGCGGTCTTGTCGGCGCCCTGCGACGGAACGTGGAAGAACGGCACGCCGAACGAACGCACGTCGTCTGCAGTGGTGGTGTGGTTCGAGATGACCATCGGAATGGTGACGGGCAGCTCACCGCGGCGGTGCTGCCACAACAGCTCGAGCAGGCAGTGGTCAGAGGTCGAGGCCAGAATCGCCATACGTTTCGGTGTCGACTGCTCGCTGAGATGCCACGACATCTCGTATGGTTCCAGCGTCTTCTGAAGCTCTGCTTCGATGCCGGGCCGGGCCGCCGTCAGCCCCGGCCTGTGGAACACGACCCGCTGGAAGAACGCGCCCCCATTCGCGTCGTCGGAGTACTGGTCGAGACTGGCGATGTTGCCCCCGGTGCGAGAGATGACGCCGGCCACCGCCGCCACCAGTCCCGGCTGGTCGGGGCCGTGCACGATGAGGCAGGCACGGTCGTCGAGGGTGGTGTTCTGACCTGTCATCTCTGTTGCTCCTCCGGCACATCATTTCTGTCTTCACTCGAGGGCCACCCGACGGCGGCCCTGCGTCGGCCCACGCCGCCCGCGCCGCTCACGATTGCGCTGCGACGTAGTCGCGCGCCCACTGCGACGTCGCGAGCAGCCCGCCGAACGTGTAGAAGTGCAGCTTCACATCGCCGGCTGACGGGTCTGCGGCTACTCGGCCAGACAGATCGGTCACGAACCGATCGGGTCCGGCCGTTCCCATCAGGTTGCCGAGCGAGAACCCGTACTTCTTCACAATGGTTGCATTGGCGCCGATGCCGAATCGGCGTGCGAAGCCGAGCAGCCGCCGAATACCGGCGGGCCCCGGCGTGCCGATGCGAATCGTACTGTCGATGTCGCGAGCGCGAACCGACGCTATCCAGTCGATCACGGGGTCGGTGTCGAAGGCGAACTGCGTCAGGATCACCGCAGAGAGACCTTGCTCGCGCAGTTCAGCGGTCTTGTCCTCGAGGTGGCGCCACAGGGTGTCGGTGCTGATGTCGGGATGCCCTTCCGGGTACCCCGCGACCGACACCTGCCTTACACCGAACTGCTGCAAGACGCCGGTTCGGATGACCGTGAGCGTGTCTGCGTAAGGTCCCTCGGGTTCTGCGGGGTCGCCGCCGACGACGAATACCGAATCAGCGGCTCCCACTTCCTGGAGCCGGCTGAGGAACTCCTCGAGCTGCCGCCTCGAACCGAGTCGGCGAGCCGAGATGTGCGGTACCGGAACGAAGCCCAACCGCCTCACCAGGGCCGCGGCATCCACTCTCAACTGGAGGTCTTCGTTGCCCAGAAAGGTGACGTTGATGCGGGTGCCGGGCGGAATCACGTCGCGCGCCGCATGCAATGCGCCGACGTCTTTGCCTGTCATCTCGAGCGAGAAGTGCGCCACCAGGTCTCGGGCCGCTTGCCGGTCGGGCGCGGGGGTGCTGTGTGCCATTGAGGTTTTCGTCTCTCTGTCGTCAGACCAGCGGGCGCGTCGACACTGTCGCCCGTACCGTCGTCTGTACATGGGGCAGTGTGAACGGATTCGATGCGCCGCCATCGCCTTGCCCCCACACCACTGTGACCTCGGTGCCGTCGACCGCGAGCGATTCGTCGAGCATCGTGAGCGAGACGAAATCACCGAGGTTGACGGTGTACACCACATACATCGAGAGACCGACGGATGCACCGGCCTGATCGAGCACCGCGTCGTAGTGGTAGTTGCGATAGCTCATCGGAAGGTCGATGATGCGCGGCCGCGATCTCTCTTCGGCGAACAGGGAGTCGCGCATGACGCGCATCACATCCTCCTGGTTCCACACCAGCCATACTTTCTGTCGTTTGGGCCGCTCCTGCAGCCGTTCGAGGGCATCGCGGCCGACGAAGTCGTGGTCGTACGCGATGAAGCGGCCGTACCCGAGCGCCCACGGCGTCGCGTAGTAGTCGGCGATGTCGTCGGAGGTGAAGCTGCCCTGCATCGACGGGTTCGCCTGCTGGTCGGCGGCCGAGAGCCACTCCCGGTAGGGCCGCATTGCCTCCCCGGAGTAGATTGCGGGCACGGGGCGGGCGATCCAGCCCGATTCGGCCGCCGACGACGGGTAGGCTCGCGAGCCGCCGAGGCGCAGATCGAACGGCTTGCCCGCCGCGATCAGGGCGGCGAGAACCTCGGGTCCGTCTTCTGCCGGGCCGAACAGCTCCAATCCCGTCAGCTCGTCGCCCGGAACACCGGCCATCGTGTGGTTGAGGGCATGAACGCGACGCCCAGCGATCGTCATCTCACCGATGCGGAAGAAACCAATACTGTCGATGCTCCCCTTTGCCGCAGCCTCGATCACCTTCCGCGTCAGTGGACCGTTCAACTGGTAACGAAAGTACGTGCGGTCGCTCAGCCGCGGTGAAGCCGGGTCGAGCGTGATGGCGACGTCGTAGTCGCCTGCCTCGATCTGGAACATCAGCCACTTCGCAATGTGGCCGTCGGCGTTGCCGACCAGGTCGTAGCGGTCGTCGGCCAGCGCGAACAGTACGGCGTCACCGATGACCATGCCGTCGGGGTTGCACGCGACGTATTGCTTCGCTCGTCCCGCGCCGAAGGTGGCCATGCTGTTGACGCCGAAGTCGCTGAACAGCCGCTTTACGTCGGGACCCTCGAAGAACACATCGGTCATGATGTGCGACTGGTCGAAGAGCGTCACGCCGTCGCGCCAGGCGCGCTGCTCGTCTGGCCAGCCGGTGTACTCGGCCGGAAACGGGAACGGGGTGCGCGTGAAGGGGCGATTGCGGTAGAGCAGCGCAGGGTTTCCCACCTCGCGCAGCTTGTCCTCCATACTGTCGGCGTGCACTGTGTTCGATTGCATTGGCTTTTCTTCCTATCGTGCGGGGTTGTCGAGAGATGGAACGAGGCCACGCTCTGCTGCGATGGCCCGAAGAACGTCGATGGTTCGCTGGCCGGCTGACGGCAGCACCTGCAGCGCAACGTGGTCGGCGCCCGCCGCCAGGTGTTCGTCGATGCGACGACCCAACTGACTGGCGTCGCCCGTCGCTACCACCGCGTCGACGAGTCGGCCGCTGCCGCCGTTCTCGAGATCTTCATCTGTGAAGCCGGCCCGGATGAACACGCTCGTGTAGTTGGGCAGGTCGAGGTAGCGCGACAGAAAGGTGCGTGCCACGGCCCGGGCCGCCCCGGGCCCGGTCTCGAGCACCACCGTCAGCTCGGGCATGAGGGCTGGCCCCTCGCCAAGAGCATCGCGGGCGAAGCGGGTGTGCGCCACCGGGCCGAGGTACGGAATGGAGCCGAGCGTGCGCCTGCCGGCCAGACGCAGGGAGAGCGGCCCGAGCGCCGAGAGCAGAATGCGGTCGTGCGGCACCGGGTCGTTCTGTTCGTCGAGAGCGGCGAGGTACTCCCGAGACTTCACCAGCGGCTTCTCGTAGGTCTCGTCGGTATTCTGTTCGACCACCCGGGCGTGGCTCGGCCCCACCCCGAGATAGAAGCGCCGCGGGTGCCGCGACTCGAACTCGTTCGTCGCCGCCGTCGCCGCGGCAGGTGATTCGCTGTACATGTTCGCGATCGATGTGCCGACCACGATCCTCTCGGTTGCGTCGAGAACGGCTGCCACCTGCTCGAACACGCCAGGCGTTCCGCCACCGGCGATCCACACCGTTCCGAAGCCGAGGCCCTCCGCCGTGCGCGCGACGTCGATGAGCTCGTCGGGTGGCATCCGGCGCGTCAGCCAGACTCCGACCGAGCCGAAGATCTCGGCGGGCTCACAACGTCCGGAGCCGCCGGATACCCGGCCCGTGGTGCTCCAGAGCACCTCCCCTTCGGCCGACATGCCCCGGTAGCGCGAGGCGCCCCAGACCGGAGCGCGGTCTTTGTCGACGAGCGCAGCTCGCACCCCCTCGATGAAATCCGGGCTCCGAGTAACGTGGTGGCCGGCCTCCCGCTCTGCCCGCAGGCAGTCGTGCAGCGAGCGCTGGCTGCCCCACAACAGCAGGTCGAGGGTGAGAGCGAGGCTCTGCGGCGAGCGCCTATTCAGGGCCTCGTGGGTCTCGGCCGCCCATACGCCGCCCTCGGTATCGAGGCGCTCGATGATCTGTTCGATGCTCGTAGCCGAGAACACCTCGTCGATCGCTCGACGCCGCTCGGTGAGGGCGGATGCCCGCTCCGGCGCTGAGGCGAACCGCCGTAGTACGGCCTCCACCGGCCCGGCCTCATCGTCGGCGAGCGCAGTCACGAGGGCCGCGAGGTCTTTGGAGCGCACGCGGTGGGTGGCGAGGCCGACCGCGACGGCGTCGACGTCGTCTAGTCGCACGCCGGTCAGCCCGAGGTAGGTGCCCAACGCTCCAGGCAGCCTTGACAGGAAGTACGACGCCCCCACATCCGGAAAGAATCCGATCATCGTCTCAGGCATGGCGAGCACGGCCCGCTCGGTGACAACGCGGAAGGCTCCGTGAATCGAAAGCCCGAGGCCGCCGCCCATGCAGACACCGTCGATGAGGGCCACGACCGGCACTGGATAGGTGGCCAGCAGTTCGTCGACGCGGTACTCGGTCTCGAAGAACTCGTCGCTCGCCGCAGTGGCGTCATCGAGGCTGTTCTGCCGGATCTGCCTGATGTCGCCGCCCGCAGAGAACACCCCGCCGGTCGAGCTCTCGATCACGACGACGCGCGGAGGCTCCGGGCGCCAGCCCTCGAGCAGGTCGCGGATGCGGCGCACCATCGGCAGGGTGAGGGCGTTCAGGGCTCGCGGCCTGTCGAGCACGATTCGCGCGAGGCCTCCTTCGCGCAGGCCGTAAACGCAGTCGGGCGTTACCTCGTTCATGAGTGCGGTGTTCCATTCATCGGAAGATGGCGGTGTAGATCGAGGCGACGTCGTCGGGCGTCGGTACGCGCGGGTTGTTGTTCGGCGAACCCGATGCGAGCGCCTGTTCCACCATGACCGGAATGGCACGCTGCCAGGCCTCCTCGGCGATGCCGAAGGACTCGGGGGTCGGTACGGCCAGGTCGCGGCAGAGCGCCTCGAGCTCATCGACGAGCATCCTGGCCGCCTCTGCGTCGCCGTCGGCAGCCGAGGCGCAGCCCAGCGCCCGGGCGCAGTCGGCGTAGCGCGACTCTGCCGCGGGAATAGAGAACCTCGTCACCGCCGCGAAGAGCATCGCGTTCGACAGGCCATGAGCGACGTGGAAGTGAGCGCCGATAGGGCGGCTCATGCCGTGCACGAGGGCGACACTCGAGTTCGAGAAGGCGATGCCGGCCTGCGTAGCCGCGAGCATCATCGCCTCGCGCGCATCACGGTCGGCGCCGTCGGCGTAGACCCGCCGCAGATGCCTGCCGATCGCCGAGATGGCGGTGAGCGCGAGCCCGTCGGAGAATCCGTTCGCCCGGTGGCTCACATAGGCCTCGACCGCGTGGGTCAGAGCGTCGACTCCCGTGTCTGCGGTGAGGCGGGCCGGCATCGACAGTGTCAGCTCGAAGTCGATGACCGCCGCAGCCGGCAGGAAGGCGGGCCCGGTGCAGAGCATCTTCTCTTCAGAGGCCGTGTCGGTGATGATGGTGAACTGGGTGGCCTCGGAGCCGCTGCCGGCGGTCGTGGGAATCGCGACGATGGGCAGCGCTACGCCGTCGTTGCGCCGTGGGGCTCTGTAGTCGCTCATCTCGCCCCCCTGCACGGCGAGCAGGGCGATCGCCTTAGCGGTGTCGATCGGGCTGCCGCCGCCGAAGCCGATCACGAGGTCGGCGCCGTGCTCGGCGACCGCTGTCACGCCGCTTCGCAGAGAGTCGGTCGTCGGGTCAGGAACGGTCTCGGGCCACAGTGCCAGCTGCAGGCCCGCCCCGACCATCCGGTCGATCAACCCGCCGGCAGATCCGTTGCCGTTCAAGAACGAGTCGGTCACGAGGAGGGGCCGCTGTACGCCGAGTGACGCGATCAGCTCACCGATGTCGTGACGAGCGCCACCTCCGATGATCATCTGACGGGGCTGAGCGACGGTGAAAACCACGGGGAATCTCCTGGGTGGGCTGAAGACGGAAGGTCGGTCCTAGACGAGCGGGCAGGTGGTGGGTCGGGCGGGTGGTGGTGGGATAAGCGAGGCGGCCGGTCAGGCACCCTCGCGCTCGGTATAGAGGGTGTGCTGCAGGCCGCGGAACGTGCTCACCGAGCCGATGCCCGCGTACCGAGGGCCGGCTACCCGGCCTAGTGGCTGCAGGGCGGCGGTGTCGATCTTTCCATTGTCGAGCAGCCCCTCCCTGACATGCACGACCTTCACCTCCCCGACGATCAACTCGGTCTTCGTGCGGCCGAATCCGATCGATTGCACGTATTCGCATTCCATCGCGACAGCTACGTCGGCCAGGCGCGGCACGTCGATCGACTGGCTCGGGATGGTCGTCAGCCCGAGCTGCTCGACCTCGCTCACCTCGTGCGCCAGCTCTTCAGAGCTGCGGTGAACGAGTTCGGCTTGCGACACATGCGGCGAATTGATCACGAACTGGCCGGTGCGCAGGATGTTGCGTGCGGTGTCTTTCAGAACCGCACCCCGCCGACCGATCGAGACGCCGATCAGCATCGGGTCGTTGGCCAGAATGACGAACGCGCTGAACGGCGCAAGATTGACCCCGCCGTCTTCGCTGCGTGTCGTGATCCAGGCGATCGGCCGCGGCACGACGATGCCCGTCGAGAGCCGGTACACCTCGCGCTCCGTCAGGTCGGAGGTGACGATGGTCTCGTAGCTTCCCCTGGTCAGAGCTCCGTCGCGTGTCTCGTCGCTGTCACTCATAGATTCAACCCGCTCTCAGAACGCTGACATAATTCGCGATTCCCAGCCCGCCCATGTTGTGAACGGCGGCGATACTCGCGTTCGGCACTTGCATGCCACCCGCGGTACCCGTCAACTGCATGGCGGCGAGCACGTGCTGGCTCACCCCGGTGGCGCCCACCGGATGCCCCTTCGACTTCAATCCACCCGACGGATTCACGGGCATCCGCCCGTCGCGGTAGACGGTTCCGTCATCGAGCAGCCGGCAGCCCTGGCCCTGCGGCGCGAGGCCGAGCGTCTCGTAGAGCGCGAGCTCGGCGATCGTGAAGCAGTCGTGAAGTTCGACGAACGACAAGTCAGCCACCTCGACCTCGGCCATGCCGAGCGCACGGTCCCAGGCCAGCCTGCTGGCGGCGAAGGCGACCCGGTCACGCTTGGTTTCGGGAAAGAAGTCGGTCGCCTGCCCGATTCCGAGAAAGCGAACGGATTCGTGAGTACTGCTGTGCGGCACGGACCCCGCCGAGAGCACCAGCGCAGCTGCGCCGTCCGACACCGGTGAGCAGTCGGTTCGGCGCAGCATGCCCGCGACCAGCGGGTTCGCGGCCGACACGGTTCGGCAGAACTCCACGTCGAGGTCTTTACGCAGGTGAGCGTAGGGGTTCGCCCGGGCGTTCTGGTGGCTTTTCGCTGCGATGCGGGCGAGCGTGTCACCAGGATCGCCGTACCGCTCGCCGTACTCGTCGGCAACGAGGGCGAAACGGCCGGCGAATCCGGTCTCATAGGGAGTGCCGGCCATCTCGTAGTCGGCCCCGATGAGTGCCTCGCGCACCCCCTCGGTACCGGCCTGGGTCATCTTCTCCACGCCGACGACGAGCACGTTGCGCGCGACTCCGGCCCTCAGTGCCAGGATGCCCTGCTGAACGGCAGCGGCACCCGAGGCGCAGGCGTTCTCGACGCGGGTGGCGGGAACGCCCCACAGCTCGTCGGACGCCTGCAGTGGCAAAGACGAGCCGAAGGTGAGCGGGTGCATCCCGGCGTTGTACTGCCCGTAGTAGATGGCGTCGATGTCTGTGGCATCGACCTCTGCAGAGGCCAGGGCGTTACGGGTCACCTCGACGACAAGCTCTTCGAGTGTCGAGGGCAGCTTGCCGAAGGCCGAGTGGGCCCAGCCGGTGATGTGTACATCTGTCAGTGACGAGGAGGTCACGGAAGGAGTTCCTTTACTTTCGTGGTCGGCAGCGCCACGCGGAACGGCGCCGCCGTGAGTCGTTCAACGTCGTCAAGGTCGACACCGGGCGCAAGCTCGGTCAGCACGAGGCCGTGGTCGTCGACGGTGAAGTCGGCTCGGTCGGTGATGATGCGGTGGATGACCCGCTGGCCGGTGAGCGGCAGAGTGCAGGTGTCGACGATCTTCGGGCTGCCGTCTTTGGCGACATGGTCGGTCAGCACGAGCAGGCGCTTTGCCCCCACTACGAGATCCATAGCGCCCCCCATTCCTTTGACGAGCTTGCCGGGAATGGTCCAGTTGGCCAGGTCGCCAAGGGCCGACACCTGCATCGCTCCGAGGATGGCGACATCGATGTGGCCGCCGCGAATCATGCCGAATGAGGCAGCGGAGTCGAAGAAGCTCGCGCCCGGCACGGCCGTGACGGTCTGCTTGCCGGCGTTGATCAGGTCGGCATCCTCGTCGCCCTCAAAGGGAAATGGCCCCATGCCGAGCAGCCCGTTCTCGCTGTGCAGCGTGACCGTGATGCCCTCAGGCAGGTGGTCGACGACCAGGGTCGGGATACCGATGCCGAGGTTCACGTAGGCGCCGTCGAACAGTTCGCCGGCTGCGCGGGCGGCCATCTCGTCTCGGGTCCACATCTCAGTCACCACTTTCGACAGTAGGCCGAACGCGCACGGTTCGGTGCTCGATCTCGGGTTCGCGCGGCATCGCCTCGACAACGTAGTCGACGAAGATTCCCGGGGTGCCGACGGTGTCGGGGTCAAGGTACTGCGCCTCGCAGTGATCGACCTCGGCGAACGTCACTCGGCCCGCCGTGGCGACGACCGGATTGAAGTTGCGTGCCGTCTTGCGGTACACGAGGTTGCCTGCGGGGTCGGCACGGTGCGCCTTGACGAGCGCGATGTCGGCCACAATGCCCCGCTCGAGAAGGTAGGTGTGCCCATCGAACTGCTCGTGCGGCTTGCCTTCGGCCACCACCGTGCCCACACCCGTGCGGGTGTAGAACCCGGCGATGCCTGCGCCCCCGGCACGCAGCCGCTCGGCCAGCGTGCCCTGGGGCACGAAGTCGATGTCGAGTTCACCGTCGAGGTACTTGCGCGCCACGGTCTTGTTCTCACCGACGTACGACGCGATCATCTTGGCGACCTGGCCGTTCTCGATGAGCCGGCCCAGGCCCTTGCCGTCGGTTCCGACATTGTTGGCAATGAGCGTGAGACCTGTGACACCCGAATCGTGGACCGCCTCGAGCAGCCCGAACGGGCTGCCGCTCAGCCCGAAGCCGCCCACAGCCACGGTGGCACCGTCAGTCAGCACGGCTCTGAGTTCGTCGGCGATCGACGACCTGATCTTGCGGCTCTGCCGCTGCAACACGCTCATACCTTCGTATGGATGGGCGACCCGAGAAAGGTCATGACGTCGATGAAGGCCGCAGCGCGGTCGGCCCGGGTACCAGCGGCCTCGGCGTAGGCGCTGTGCAGGTTGAGCACGAAGCGCTCGGGGTCGAGCCAGCCTGCGAACTCGCCCAGATCGGTCGATTGGGCGACCTCCAGCGGGGTCGCGTGGTCGGCAAGCCCCCTCGCCGCCGCAGCCAACACGAAGTCGTAATACCGGCGATGCTCAGCGAGCACCTCGGCGATGCGACTCGAGTCGATCACCTCGCCGTGTCCGGGAACGATCGTCTCGGCATCGAACGCGGCGATCCACTCGAGCACGCGGATCGCGCCAGTCGGCGCTCCGGCGAGGATCATCGGCGTGTGCCCGGGGAACAGCAGGTCACCGACGAAGAGCACCCGAACATCCGGTACCCAGGCGACGAGGTCGCCCCCGGTGTGTGCTACATAGCCCGGGTGATGCAGCTCGACGTGACGGCCGCCCAGGTGCACGGCTGCGTCAGAGTCGACGGTCAGGTCGGGCACGCGCTTGGTCAGGTCACCGAAGTCGGGCTTCGGCTCCCAGTACGGCGGAAAAGTCTCGAGGGTGTGCTCGGCCAGCAGCCCCTCACGCATGCGGTGATGGCCGATGACGGAGGTGCCTGCTGGCAGAAGTGAGTTGCCGAACGTGTGGTCACCGTGGTGGTGCGTATTCACTGCGTACTGCAGCGGCCTGCCGCCGCTCGCGGCTGCCGATGCGGTCAGCAGCTCGCGCGTGCGGCGTTCTGTTGTGCAGGTGTCAACCAGCAGGGCCGAATCATCGCCGACCACGAGGCCGGCATTGTTGATCCACCAGGTACCGTCTTGCTGAATGAACGCGTACACGCCCGCGGCCACCTCGGTGAAGCTGCTCGGGCCTGACTCCCGCTCGTGCGACGCGCTCATGCTCGGCGCCAGTCGGTCGGCGCGGTGCCGGTCACGATGCGGCTGGTGATGTCACCGAGGGGGCCCGCCGAAAGGCGAACGTCGTCTCCACCCGTGAGCCAGCCGCGGAAGTCGGCATCGGCGCTGCGCTCGAGCAGGCATCCGGTGGGCACGGTACCGACGGCGATCACGTCGCCGGCGACGAGTTCGGCGCCGAGTGAGGCGTAGGCCACGATCTCTTCGAAGGTCCAGTCCATGCCGGTGTAACGCGCATTCTCGTCGGTGACGAGCTCGCCGTTGACTTTCGCGCTGACTGCGATGTCGAGGCCGTCGGGGAGGCGGATCGACGCCGCGTCGCTCGCCGAGAGAATCCACGGGCCGAGTGAAATAGCGGCGTCTTTGCCTTTGCCGAGGCCGATCTGCATCGTGCGCTCCTGCGCTTGGATGTCTCGTGCGCTCCAGTCGCAGAACAGCACATACCCGGCGATCGCGTCGGCCGCCTCGGTGGCCGTGAGGTCGCTGCCGCCCCTCCCGATAACGGCAGCGATCTCGAGCTCGAAGTCGAATGCTCCGCTGCCCGCCGGAATGGCGATGTCGTCGGTGGCCGACCGCAGGGAGTTCGGGTTGGCGAAGTAAAACCCGGGCCGCTCATGCCACACCGGCAGCAACGGCGCGACCTCGCCGCGGCTGCGCCGGGTGTTACGAATGTGCTGGAAGAATCCGACACAGTCACGCAGGCTGGCCGGGGTGGGCACGGGGGCGAGAAGCCGCCAGTCGGTGAGGTCGGCCGGTTCTGTATCGGTCACCGAGGCTTCATCGAGACGGGCGAGTGCAGCAAGAGCCTCTGCAAAGCTCCACGTCTGTGGCAACAGATGAAGGCGGTCATCGTGGAGCAAGGCGAAGCGAGGCGCCTGCGACGAGTCGGTCGGCGGTACTCGCCGTTCTGCTCGAACAAGTTTCATGTTGTAGTCCGTTCTACAATCGAGGAGTAATTTACACTCCAATGTAAATAATGCAGATGAGCCTGGCATGTGTCAAGTCAGCCGGAGAAGCGCGCGTAGACTGCGCGTTCGAATTCGTCGAAACGCTCCATGACACGAGGTTCGACGAATGGAAGCGATTGCGTCATGTACACGGCAGCAAGATCGCTGGCGGGGTCGAGCCAGTAGTGGCTGTTGAAGATGCCCGCCCAGGCAAGCGATCCGGCGGCGCGGCGCCCTTCGATCGCCTGCTCATTACGCAGGAACCCGGCCGTCCAGGTCTTTCGCGTTCCGGCGAGAAAGTCGATGTCGTGAGACCAGCCGTGGTCGCTCGACACGATCGGCGAGACGCTCACGCCCTCGGGCATCTGGTTCTGCAGCATCCGTTGCACGGCCCGTTCGCTGAGCACGCGACGGCCGTCGAGTTCACCGCCGTTCAGAATCATGCGCAGAAAACGAAGGTAGTCGCCCGCCGTGCCATAGAGGCAGATGCCGAGACCGTAGAACTCCGGATGGGGTGGCGGCGCCACGTCGGCCACGACGAAATCGCCGTCGGCCGAGCGCCAGCGCAGATCGGGGATGCGTTCGCGGCGGTCGTCGGGTTCGAAGACCGTGTCGATCATCCCGAGCGGTTCGAACAGCTCCTCGCGGCAGAACTGGTCGATGCGGCGACCATCGATGCGCTCGATCATGAGGCCCACCCAATCGAGGCCGACGCCGTAGGCGAACCCGGTGCCCGGCTCGAAGATGTGCGGGTACCTGAGCAGCACCTCCATCGACGAGACCGCCACGACGGGATGCCCGGTGAAATCGCGATACGCCGTCATGCGTTCATCCATGCCTTCGTAGGCAAGTCCCGACGTGTGGGTGAGCAGGTGCCGCAGCGTGCAGACCTCGCGTGGGGCGCGCAGTACCGGCCCGCTCGGCCCCATTGATTCGAGCAGCGGCAGCTGCCCGAACTCCGGCAGCACCGACACCACTGGCGTGTCGAGCGAGAGCAAACCGCGGTCGACGAGGATCATCGCCGCGGCCGCACCGATGGCCTTCGTCTGCGAGTAGATGCGGAACACGGCGTCGGTCTGAACGGGCTCGGTGCCATTCCCGTTGCCCGCGCGGCCCTGCCACACGATACCGGCGCTGTTCGCTACCATGGCCACCACGAACGGAACGTCGTCGTGCGCCACTGCCTCGGCCAGCAGCTCGTCGAGTGTCGATGCGGCCGCCTCGTCTCGTGCCACGCTCACGGCTGTCATGAAGGCCGATCGGCCGTTTCGAGCACGGGTTCGAGCTCGACCGTAGATGAGCTGTCACCGCCCGACGCGACTGCTGCCCCTCCACCGCGCGATCTGACCCGCCGCGATGTCGAACGACGACGGCTCTGCGCCGAGATCGCGACGCCGACAGCGAGAATCAGGGCCGCGCCGTTGAACAGGTACGAGACCCAGAGCTGCCCGCCGGCCAACTGCAACCCCTTCACTCCCGTCGCCAGCACGAAGAGGGCGATGATGGTGCCCCAGATGTTGAATCGACCCGGTTTGATCTGGGTCGAACCGAGATAGACAGCCGCGAACAGCGGCAGCAGGTACGCCGGGCCAGAGTTCGGCGCAGCCGACCCGACGGTCGAGACGAGCATCAGCCCAGCCAGGCTTCCAAGGGTGCTCGAGATGACCAGCCCGACCACCACCGCCTGACCGGTGTTCGTGCCTGCCAGGCGTGCGGCATCTGCACCGGCCCCCGTCGCCGTCATCCTGCGACCTAGGGGGGTGTGCTCGAGCACGTACCAGGTGACCAGCGCGATGACGATCAGCACGATGAACGAGATCGGGATGCCGGCGGGTGCCCCACGGGTGAGATCGGTGAACGACGTCGGAAGCGGGGTGATGAACTGCCCGTTGGTGATGAACAGGTCGAAGGCCGCGAGAATCGAACTCATACCGAGGGTCGCGACGACGCTCGGTATGCGGAAGCGCACCACGAGAAGCCCGTTCACAAGTCCGACGATGACCCCCATGAGCAGCACAAGCACGATCGACAGCGTGGGCGAGAGGTTGAATCGCACCATCAGCGCCGCTGCCAGCGTGGAACTCAGCCCGAGCACTGCGGCGATCGAGAGATCGAAAGCACCCACCGCGAGCGCGCAGACGAGACCGAGCGCGGCCACGCCTGTGATCGCCTGGTTGCTCGCAATGTTCTGGGCGGTCGTGACAGTGGGAAAGGTGTGCGGCAGCCAGATCGAATACACGACGACGAAGACCACGAACACATAGATTCCGCTGTAGCGCTCGACTCCGAGCCGTGAGACTAGCCGGTTCATTACTTGCCCTCCTTGATTAGCGCGCGTTCGATGCTGTGCTCGAGAATCGCCTCAGACGTGAGCCGATCCCCGGTGAGCGTGATCGCCGCCAGACCGTCGCGCATCACAATGACGCGGTCGCAGATCGCGGCCAGCTCGTCGTTGTCGGTCGAGGCGACGAGCACGCTCGCTCCGTCGTGTGCGGCGTCGCGGATGGCGCCGTAGATCGCAACTTTGGCCTGGATGTCGACGCCTTGGGTGGGCTCGTCCATCAGAAAGACCTTCGACTTGCAGCGCAACCACCGGGTGATGAGCGCGCGCTGCTGGTTTCCGCCGCTGAGCGTAGCCAGCGGCCGCTCCGGGTCGCCCGGCACGACGCCCAGCTTCTTGAGCCAGTCGCCGACCTCGCGGCTCTCGGCCCGGGTGCTCAACCAGAACCCGGGCCCGGTGCTGATTCCCGGCAGCGTCACATTCTCTCTGACCGTCAGTTCCGGTATCGACCCGAGACCCTTCCGGTCGGCGGGCAGCAGGGCGAGGCCGGCGGCGATCGAGCGCTTCGGGCTGTCGGCAGGCACGATGGCGTCGCTGACGCGCACGGTGCCCTCGTCGCGGCTCTGCATGCCGAAGACCAGATCGGTCACTGCCTCGCGACCCGACCCGGTGAGACCGGCGATGCCAACGATCTCGCGCTCTCGAACCTGCAGCGAGAGGTGGCGAACGGATGCGCCGCGAATGTTCTCGACGGTCAGCACCGCATTCTCCAGCGGCTGGGGCACCTCAGGATAGATATTGCCGAGCGACCGTCCGATGATCATGGCGACGAGCCCGTCGTGATCCATTCCCGCCACCGCGCGTGACCCCGTCACCCGGCCGTCTCGCAGCACCGTCACGGTGTCGGCGAGCTGAAAGACCTCACTGAGCCGGTGCGTCACATAGAGAATCGACGTGCCCCGGTCGCGCAGCTGACGCACCAGCGAAGAGACGTATTCGACTTCGTGGCTCGGCAGTGACGCGGTCGGTTCATCGAGCACCACCATGCCGCCGCCCTGCACGCCGTCGCGTACCGCGCGCACGATAGCCACCATCGTGCGATCGGCCTGGCCCAGGGTGCGCAGGGGCGCCTTTGCGTCGACACTCACACCCCACTCGTCGAGCAGCTGCTGTGCGGCGGCGGTCTCCCGGCGGTCGCTGATCCAACCCTTCGACCGGTAGCTGCCTCCCAGCGCGAGATTGTCGGTGACACTCAGGTCGGCGATCAGCGCCAGATCCTGATGGATGAAGCGGATCCCCGCGGCGTGGGCTGCCGCAGCGCTACCGAGCTCGAGCGGCTGCCCATCCATCGCCGCCGTGGCACCCGGGTCGGGCTGGTGGTAGCCGGCCAGAACCTTGATCAGCGTCGACTTGCCCGAACCGTTCTGGCCGAGCAGCGCGTGCACCTCGCCGGCAGCCACCGTCAGCGACGCGTCTTCGAGGGCCCGCTGGCCGGGGAAGGTCTTCGACAGACCTTCCACGACCAGCCGCGGCGGTGCTAACTCAGAGGTCACTTGACGCCCCAGGCCGCCTCGAACGGCGCCTGGTAGTCGGGAACGCTGTACGGAACCGTGAGATCTGACGGCAGATCGTCTTTGGTGATCAGCCGGGTCAGCCCCAGGGGGTACTGGTCGGTGATCGGCGTACCGGTCAGCTGACGCAGCAGCATGTCGATCGAGCGCCAGCCCGACTCGAAGAGCTCTGCAGTGAAGGCCGAAGCCATGCCACCACTCTGTACGTCGGCGAGATTCGTCGGGGTCGCGGCGCGTGTCGTGAGCTTGACCTGGTTCTGGAGCCCCGACGTCTGGATGGCAGCCGGCACG
Organism: Subtercola sp. YIM 133946; assembly: GCF_036553535.1. Classification (NCBI taxonomy): domain Bacteria; kingdom Bacillati; phylum Actinomycetota; class Actinomycetes; order Micrococcales; family Microbacteriaceae; genus Subtercola; species Subtercola sp. YIM 133946. Next base: position 49,208 of record NZ_JAZHPE010000050.1, on the reverse strand, counting down.
CCGGTGGCGAGGTCACCCAGACCGAATGCCACGTACTTCGTGTCGGGGTTCGCCTGAAGGTAACTGACGATCTGCTGCGCGAGCGCCGGGCCGATCTGCGAAGCACTCACCTCGAGCACGTCGACATGGCAGGCCGAGCAGTTCTTCGCCATGGCCTCCTGATAACCGGGCAGCGCGCTGGCCAGCGCCGGAATGGAGGGGTCGTAGACGAACACCGAATTCACCGGAGCCGCAGCATCTTCGATCACCCAGTTCGCCTCGGTGCCGCCCTGGCGTTTGATGTCGTCAGTGCTGGCGACGACACCGATCAGATGGCCGCCGACGGGGTCGGGTGACGTCGACGAGACGATCGGAACGTTTGCCTTCTCCGTCTGGGCGGCGATCGATGAGTACGGCAACACCGGGCTCGAGTTGACGACGCCCTCGCCGGGGTTCTGCGCGATCTGGTTCCAGGCATCCTGGTAGCCCGCCGTCGTCGAGTCGCTCGAGACGACGTTCACATTCCAGCCGAGAGCGGTCGCCGCGTCTTTCACGCCGATGCCCACGTTCGTGCAGACTGCCAGGGCGCACGCGAGGTAGTCGATGGTCTGGTTCTTGGGAATCGTTCCGGTGATGGGCGGCACGTCGATTGTCGAAGACTCGTTGATGACCGTGTCGAGGTCGGTTTTCGCCTGTGCCACGTCGACGCCGGAAGCCGACGATGTGGAGCCGGCGCTGGTGCCGTCGGTGCCTGCGCACCCGGCCATGATCAGCGTGGCGGCGATGAGCATCGAGCCCAGTGCCGGGTAACGAATGGTCTTTCCAAAGCTCATGGTTCCTCCTCATTGAGGGTCGTATTTACACTGCAATGTAAATAATGCGGTTCGAGCGTGTCCGTGTCAAGTGGTGGATGCCGTCAGTCTGTGCGAGTGCCCGCTCCAGCCCCGAGCATCTCGCGGGCCACAACCTCCGCGAACGAGGTAGGGGCGCGCCCCAGCAGAGCGGCCGTCGTGCTGTTCGAGCCCAACAGTCCGTGCGCGCCATACTCTCGGCACATCAGCGCGTACTCCTCTCGCTGCCGCGGCCCCCACGTCGGCGGGAGAGGCAGCGAGCCGGGGTCGACGTGAACGACGTCGCGCTCTTCGCCCAGAACGCGGTTCATCGTCTGGGCCAGCTCGCGCAGGCTCTGCACTTCGGTACCGACGATCTCGTAGCCCCCGAAGACGTGTCGATCATCCGCCAGAACGGCGCCCACACACGCCGCGACGTCGCGAACGTCGACCACGGCGAACCGGGCATCCGGGTCATACGGCACACTGATCAGCCCCTCGGCAGATCGTTGCCTCACCCGCAACACGGTCTGCGCGTACATAGCGGGCTGCAGGATGCTCCACGCGAGCCGCGACGCTCGAACTGCGACCTCCGACTGCGCCTTTCGCAGGTGGTGGGGCATCGAGGGCGTGAAGGAATGCAGCACCGATTGGTAGACGAAACGATCAACACCTGCGGCCTCGGCCGCGGCCAGCGCGGCGGATACCCATCGCGGTTCTGCCTCCTGGTACGACGGGGCCACGAAGAACACCTCGCGCACGCCGCTCATGGCCGCCGTCAGCGCTTCAGCATCGTCATAGTCGCCCACGACGACGCTCTCAGCGCCCCGCGCGACTGCCGCCTCTCGCCGCGCCTCCCGATGCACCAGGGCACGCACCGGGAACCCCTGCTCAGCGAGAAAGGCCACAACCGTGTCGCCGGTGATACCTCCCACGCCGCATACGAGTGTCGTCATGCTCAGACCTCCTCCGTTCGGCGGTCGACCTGAGCGACCACATATTTACACTAGGATGTAAATTAGTTGTACCGTCTGTGCCGAAGCGGTGTCAACGCCAAACGTTCAGACGGTGCGCAGCCCCGCCAGAACCACGTCGAGAAAGTGGGTGAAGGCCGTGTTCAGGTCGAACGGGGGCACGTCATCCGGCCCCTTGCACCAGTCGTAGAGCAGCCCGAAGTAGCTGCTGTACAGCACGGTCGCCATCCGCTCGACATCGACGTTCCTCGAGATCTCGCCGCGATCGACGGCGTCGCGCAGAAACCCCTGGAAGACATCCATAAGCTCGTGGGGGTCGGCGTCGAACGGACCACCCTGTTCTCGCCAGCCCAGCGACATGCTGATCGTGAGAGCCCGTTGCTCGGCGTTGATCGAAGCCAGCTCGGCGAAATAGTGCCGCAGTACCACCTCGAGCTTCGGATCGGCCATCAGTACAGGCGACAGGGCCGCCAGCACCTGCTGCCGCCGGCGGCTTCCCCACTCGCCGATGAAGTCACGCTTGCGTGGAAAGTGGTTGAACGCCGTCTTGCGAACGACGTCTGCCCGGTCGGCGATCTCATCCATCGACGTTCCGACGTAGCCCGACTCGAGAAAGAGCTCACACGCTGCGTCGTACAGCCGGTCGTGCACGTCGTGCCAGCGACGCTGGCGCCGATCGGGCGCAGCGGTCGAGTAGACGGTCATAGATCTCCCCAGCTCGTGGCGTGTGATCTCCAAACCCTATTCCATACCTACACCTCAGTAGAAGTTTCACGCGCCCGCGATGGCGCTGAGCTCGGCGAAGTCGGTGTCTGACAGCACCAGCCCAGCGCCCGCGACATTCTCGCGCAGGTGTGCGACCGACGACGTGCCCGCAATCAGCAGGATGTTCGGCGAGCGCCGCAACAGCCAGGCCAGTGCGACCGCCGCAGGCGTCGCCTCGAGTCTGGTCGCCACCGCGCTCAGCACGTCGGATTGCAGCGGAGAGAACCCGCCGAGCGGAAAGAACGGCACATACGCGACGCCGTCGGCCGCGAGCGCGTCGATCAGCTCGTCGTCGTACCGGTTCGCCAGGTTGTAGAAGTTCTGCACGCTGACGATCGGGGCGATCGACCGTGCCTCGGCGACCTGGTCGGGCAGCATGTTGCTGACACCGAGGTGGCGAATCAGTCCCTCGCCCTGCAGCTCGACCAGCGTCGTGAAGGCCTCTTCGACCGAGCCGGCGACCGGTCCCATCGGGCCGCCGGCGCGCAGGTTCACCATGTCGAGCACGTCGAGCCCGAGGCCCGTCAGATTCGAGTGAACGGATGCCCGCAGCTGCGCCGGTGAGCGCGCCGGGGGCCAGCCGCCCTCAGCGTCACGCAGCGCGCCCACCTTCGTGATGACGTGCAGCGACCGGGCGTAGGGATGCAGCGCCTCCCTGATGAGGGCATTCGTCACGTGCGGGCCGTAGGCGTCGCTGGTGTCGATGTGCGTGATGCCGAGCGAGACCGCCTCGCGCAGCACTCGGAGTGCTTCGGCGTGGTCGGCGGGCGGCCCCATCACGCCGGGGCCGGCCAGCTGCATCGCACCGTAACCGAATCGGGTGACCACGAGGTCTGGCGCGAGCGCGAAGGTTCCGCCGGGAAGTGATGTGTCTGTCATGCGGCAAGACTGCGCCGTCGGGCGGCCGGCCCGGCAGTGCCCCGGGCATCCTGGGATCAGCAGCCCCAGTCAGCACCCCGGGCATCCGGAGTACCGTGAAGACCATGACCACCGACAACCGCATCGGCGCCTACCTGAGGGCCAGGCGTGAGCTCGTGCGCCCCGAAGACATCGGGCTGCCGACGCTCGGGCAACGGCGGGTGGCCGGCCTGCGACGCGAAGAAGTGGCGCTGCTGGCGGGAATCAGCTCTGACTACTACCTGCGACTCGAACAGGGGCGCGACCACAACCCCTCTGTGCAGGTGCTCGAGTCGCTGGCGCGGGTGCTGCGACTCGACGAGACCGCCACGGCGTATCTCATCGGATTGGCTGCGCCGCAGACCGCCCGCCGGGTGCGGCGCCGGCGCACGCAGACCGTGCCGCCGGGCATCCTGCACCTGCTCGACACCCTGAGCGTGCCGGCGTTCGTCGAGGGCCGGTACTTCGACGTGCTGGCGGCGAACGACCTGGCGCTCGCGTTCTCGCCCAACCTTCAGGTGGGCGTGAACCGCCTGCGCGCCATCTTTCTCGACCCGGCCGAACAGGCGCTCTGCCCGAACTACGAGCTGGCTATGGCGCATATGGTCGCGGCGTTCCGGCAGTCGGTGGGCGCCGACACCGACGACCCGCGCTTCGTCGAGCTCGTCGGCGAGCTCTCGATCGCCAGCGAGAGCTTTCGCCGGCTGTGGGCACGGCATGATGTTCAGGTGCGCGAAGGGTCAGAGACTCCGATGCACCACCCGCTCGTGGGCGACCTGACGCTGCACAAGGAGCGTCTTGCGATCGGGGGCGACGATGGGCTGGTGCTGGTCGTCTACCACGCCGCACCCGGCACCGGCAGCGCCGAGAAGCTTGCTTTGCTCGCGTCGCTCGCAGCACCCGTGTCTGCGCCCGACCCTGCGCCCGCGTCTGCGCCCACGCCGGCCCGCCGGGCCTGAAAACGCCGCGCCTTCATGCGGTTGCCGCACGAGGCCATCGAGCACCACCGGGCCGTGTTCGGCTTGCTGTGGTCGATCAAGAACTTGTTGCACTCCGGGTTGCCGCAGGTGCGCAGCCGGCCGGGCAGGTCGGTGTGCACAGGTGACCACTCGAGCACCATCTCGGCGAGCGGCGTGTCGATCTGCCGGGCCGACCAGCGCCCAGCTCACACCGCCGTCGTCGATCGACGGATGCTCGGCGAAACCCTTCAGGTACGAACCCAGAATCGACGGCTCGGCCTCATTGCGGATGACGCGGTGCAGGTCGTCGCGAAGTCGGCACAGCGCGCCGTCGTCGAGCGTCTCGGTGATGACGCCGTCGATGACGGGGGCGCTGTTCAGCAGACGCATCACCGCTATTCGAGAGTCGAGGGTCTCGACGTGTTCTACCCATGACCACCGCCCTCATCATCGGGCACCCCGACCTCGGCGAAGTGCTGGCTCGCCTCGAACCGTCGTCGCATCCGCTCGCCGCCTGAACCGTCGTCGCATCGACTCGCCGCCTGAGCCGCTGCCGCGCCCCGGAGGGCTCCCCTCAGCCGGCCGAAACGAACTGGGCCGAAAGGCGGGCAGACGCGGCCTCGGTGAGCACGCCGGCGAGGGTCAGGATGCCCGGGTCAGCGAAGTCAGGGGCACGGGCGGCGAGGTGGATGGCGCGCCGCACGGGGGCGGCGAGCTCGAGCAGCGCCACCCCGGCCGGCAGCTGGGCGATCGTCAGCGCCGGAACGAGAGCGACGCCGACACCGGCAGCGACGAGCTCGAGTTGCACGGCGAAGTCCATCGACTGTGCCACGATCTGCGGGCGGAATCCGGCGAGACCGCAGGCCCGCTCCATCATCGCGAAGCAGGTCGCGTCGGCCGTCGGCGCGATCCACGGGGTCGTCTCGTAGTCGGCGAGCGACACCGCCGTCGCCGTCGCCGCGCCTGCCAGACCCGCCGCCGCATCCACCACACCCGCCGCCGCACCCACACCCGCTCCCGACGCCGCACCTGCGCCCGCCGCCGCACCCGCGCCCGCCCCGCCAGTCGGCACCGCCAGCCACACCGGTTCACTGCCGAGGGGCCGGGCCTGGATGCCGGGCGGCAGGTCTCGCGGCACATTCGAGTACGAGTGGATGACCGCGAGATCGGCGGCACCCGACGAGAGGGCTTCGATGGCGCCTCCGGGCTCGAGCGTGGTGAGTCGCAGGTCGAGGGCCACCCCGTGGCCCGGCAGCCTGATCTCGCGGCACGCGTCTGCCACGAAGGTTCGCGCCGCAGAGGGGAACGCGGTCAGGGTGTAGCGCCCGACGGTTCCGGTGCGCAGAGAGTCGAGCTCGAGTTCGGCGAGCGACAGCCGGTCGAGAATGTCGCGCCCGTGGGCGGCGAGCGCAGCGCCGGCGGCCGTCAGCACGACGCCGCGCCCCTGGCGCTGGGTCAGCCGCAGGCCGAGCTCTCGCTCGAGCGCCGACAACTGCATCGAGACGCCGGGGGCGCTGAGGTGCAGCTCGTCGGCAACGGCGGCAATCGTGCCGAGCCGCTGCAGCGCGACGAGCAGTCGCAGCTTGCGCACGTCGATCACGTCGTCTCCATCAGTAAACAGCGCTTATGGGTACAATAATAACCCGTCAGTGGTGATGATTCCCTCAGCTTGGCATGATCGCACCATGAGCGTCAACAAACCACTTCTCGCCGGCCTTGGCGTCGTCATCCTGTGGGCGTCCGCCTTTCCGGCCATCCGGGTGGCCGCGCCAGCGATGGGGGTGATCGGGTTGTCGTTCGTGCGACTGGCCGTGGCGACCGTGGCTCTGGTCGTCATCGCCCTGATGGTGGGGGCGAGGCTGCCCCGTCTTCGCGACCTCGGCTGGATCGCGTCGTGCGGCTTCTTCGGCATGGCCGCCTACCAGCTGCTGCTGAACGCCGGCGAGTTGACGGTGCCGGCCGGCACCGCGAGCATCATCGTCGCCGCTGCGCCTCTCGTCTCGGTGGCGGTCGCGCGCATCCTCTTCTCTGAGCGCGTGTCGTGGGCCACCATGGTGGGCAGCGCGGTCGCCCTCGGTGGCGTCGCGATCGTCTGCCTGTCGCGGGCGGGCGTCTCGCTGTCGGGGGCGGTTGGGCTCGTCGTCGCCGCCATGGTGGTGCAGGGCATCTACCACCCGCTGCAGAGGCCGCTGCTGAAGCGGTACACCAGCGTCGAGGTGGCCTGCTACGCCATGATCGCCGGCACCATGATGACGCTGCCGCTCATGCCGTTCGACGTGGGCGGTCTTCTCGGCGCGGGGCCGGCGCCGTGGCTGGCGGCGATCTACCTCGGGCTGCTGCCGTCGGCGGCGGGGTTCGTGCTCTGGGCATATGCGGTGGCACGGATGCCCGTGGCCGCGTCGACGTCACTGCTGTACCTCGTGCCGCCGGTCGCCGTGTTCATCGCCTGGGTCTGGCTCGGCGAGCGCCCGATCCCCGCCGAGCTGCTCGGGGGCGCGGTCGTGATCGTCGGAGTCGCGACCATCTCGCAACTGCCGCGCCAGCTCGCGCGGCGTGCGGCCCGACGCACCGCCGAACCGCATGCCGCCCTCGACGAGAGCGGGTACTGACGCGTCAGACCTCAGGCTGCGCCTGGCGCGGGCCAGGTGTCGTTCTGGTAGCGGTCGACGACCAGGTTCATGATCACGGGCTCGCTGGTCACGCTGTCGCCGAGCGCGGCCAGCACCGCGGCCAGAGCCGGTGACTCGTCGTGCTCGTCTGAGCCCTGTTGCCCGTCGTAGATCTCGTACATCGCGATGCTGTCGGGCTCGCCGACCACGCTGAGCAGGGTCCAATCGAGGGTGCCCGGTTCGTTCTGAGTGTGCAGACGGTTCGCTTCGATGAGAGCCATGAAGTCGTCACGGCGCTCGGGCCGGAGTTTCAGGTAGACGAATTTCGCCAGGTGGGCCATGCGATTCTCCTATCGGGGTGGTGTCAGACGTAGCGGTGCGACCCGGCGTCGACCGGGTAGGCCGCTCCGGTGATCTGGCGGGCGGGGGCCGAAGCGAGAAAGACCGCGACCGCAGCCACATCGTCGGGTTCGTTCATCCGGCCGAGCGGAAGCTGTCGCATGTCGCGCGCGAAGTGCGTCTTCGTCTCGTCGAAGGTCAGACCCAGTTCGTTCGACATGCTGACCAGAAAGTCGTCCATGGCCGGGGTGGCTGTGGGCCCGGGCGAGATGCAGTTCGAACGGATGCCCGCCGGCCCGAACTCGATCGACAGCGACTTCGACAGGCTCAGCACCGCCGACTTCGTCACCGCGTAGTCGACGAAGAACGGATCGGGCTGACGGCCCGCGTCGCTGGCCAGGTTGACGATCGCGCCACCGCCGGCCTCGATCATGTGCGGGATCACCGCGCGACTCGTGCGGATCATGGCGAACAGGTTGATCTCGAGCAGCCCCTTCCAGTCGGCGTCGGTGACGCTCAGGAAGCCGTCGCGATACGGTGCGAGCCCGACGTTGTTGACCAGCACGTCGATTGCGCCGAACCGCCCGACGGCGTCGGCCACCCACGAGTCGATCTGTTGCGGGTCGGTGAAATCGAGGCTCGTGAAGACCGGCGGGCGTGCCGCGGCGACCGTCTCGACGGGTTCATTCAGGTCGCCGGCCACCACCTGGGCGCCCTCCGCCGCGAACGCCCTGACGATCGCGTGCCCGATTCCGCGGGCGGCGCCGGTCACGAGAACGACTCTGCCGTCGAGTCCGAGATCCATCTGGTGCTCCTCCTGAATCGGTTCGTCAGCGCAGCAGCTGGCCGCCGTCGACGCTGTAGACCTGGCCCGTGATCCAGGAGGCGTCTTCAGAGAGCAGGAAGGAGACGGCCGACGCGATGTCTTCGGGCAGCCCGAGCCGATCCGAGTGGATCGTGTTGCGCACCTTCTCGTGCCACTCGGGTCGCTCTGACGCCTCGGCCAGCACGATCTCGGTGCGGGTGAGGCCGGGAGCCACGGCGTTCGAGCGGATGCCCTCTTTACCCCACCGGGCAGAGGTGTGACGCATCAGCGCGGTCACCCCCGCCTTCGCGACGCCGTAGGCGACCTTCGTCGGCTCACCCATGAACGCCGCCGTCGATGACGTGTGCACAATCGCGCCGCCGCCGTTCGCCAGCATCGCGGGAACGGCGTGCCGCACGAGGTAGAAGTGACCCTTGAGCGCGACGTCGAGGGTGCGATCCCATACGTCGTCGGGCGTGTTCGTGGCGTTGTCGTCGCGCCCGAAGGTGCGGGCCGACAGGTCTGCGGCGTTGGCATGCAGGCCGTCGAGGCGCCCGTGCTGCTGCATCACGCTCTCGATGAGCGCCGCGACAGACTCGTCGTCGGTGATGTCGAATGCGGTGGCGGTGACAGCACCGCCGGCGTCGCTGAGTCGCTTCGCCGTCGCCTCGGCCTTCTCGATGTTCACGTCGCCGATCACGACCTTCGCGCCCTCCCGCGACAGGCGGTCGGCGACCGCCGCGCCGATGCCGGTCGCCCCACCGGCGACGATGATGATTTTGTCTTGTAGTCCTTGCATGCGATGCGTTCCTTTTCTGTTGGAGTGGCGGGGTCGTGGAGTGTCACGAGCGGGTGCTGCGTCGGGCGGTTCTAGTGCGAGGTCTTGGCTGCGGTCTCGGGGTGCACAGGCGTCGACTCCGGCGGTGGTGTCGATCCCGTCTCTGCGGTTGCCTTCGTGCGGCGCCGCAGCCCGATGCGGTCGGCGAGCACGGCGACCACGAGAATCACGCCGGTGACGATCTGCTGCCAGAAGCTCGGCACCCCGGCGATGCTCAGGCCGTTCGACAGCACGCCGATGAAGAGCACGCCGAAGGCGGTTCCGACGACGCCGCCGGTACCGCCGCTGAGTGCCGTTCCACCGAGCAGCACCGCCGCGATCGCCTGCAGCGGCAGGTTCGCGTCGACCTGCGGTGAGGCGACACCGATGCGCGAGATCGCGACGATTCCAGCGATCGCCGCGCAGAGCCCCGAGAACGCATAGACCATGATGATGGTTCGCGGCACGCGGATGCCCGAGAGCCGCGCCGCGCTGATGCTGCCGCCCACCGCGTAGACGTCGCGGCCGAAGAAGGTGCGCTGCTGAATGAACAGGGTCACGACGAAGATGATGATCATGATCCAGACCGGCCCCGAGAGGCCGAGAAACCGGGTCACGGCCAGATTGATGATCGCCGGTTCGGTCACGGGAATCGACTCGGTGTTCGACCAGAGGTTCACGATTCCCGTGAAGGCCGTGAGGGTACCGAGCGTCACGACGAAGAACGAGACGTTGAAGCGGCCGATCAGGGTGCCGTTGACGAAGCCGCCCAGAGCCGCGCCGCCGAGCAGGCTGATGATGATCGCGAGCCACACCGGCACGCCGGCCTGCAGCAGCTTCGCCAGCAGGATGCCCGCCAGCGCCCCGATCGGAGCGACCGAGAGGTCTGCGCCGGCCGTGATCAGCACCAGCGTCATGCCCATCGCGACGATCCAGAGAACCGAGATCGACGTCAGCAGATTCTGCAGGTTCTGCGCCGACGCGAAGACCGGCTGCGCGATCGCGAGAACCACGAAGACCACGACGAGCACCACGAAGACCGGGCGGAATGGGCGCGATCCCTTCCACAGGCGCGCCCCGATCGAGGGCTGGGTGAAGTGTTCAGTCGTCAAGGTGTCCTCCTGATAGGCGCGAGAGCCTGGCCTCATCGGCGTCTTTTCTCGCTACGGTGGCGACGACGCGGCCGCGGAGCATTACCACGATCCGGTCGCAGATGTTCAGCAGTTCGTCGTTCTCCGACGAACTCACGAGCAGGGCTACTCCCCGGTCGGCGAGGTCGACGAGGATCTGGTGGATCTCGGCCTTGGCGGCGACGTCGACGCCGCGGGTCGGCTCATCGAGCAACAGCACTCGAGGCGGATCGATGAGCCACTTGCTGAGGGCGACCTTCTGCTGGTTGCCGCCGCTCAGGGTGCTGACCGCCACCCCGAGATCGCGGGTGCGGATGCGGATCGACGCACCGATGTCGCTCACCGCCTGCACGTCGCGCCGGGTTCGCGGGGGCCGGAGGCGAAAGCGGCCGCTGCTGGCGACCATCATCGCGTTGTCGACCACGCTCATGCCGAGCACCACGCCCTCTGTCTTGCGGTCGGGTGGTACATAGCCGATTCCGCTGGTGATGGCGGCCGACGGGCGGCCGGGCGCCAGCGGCACATTCTCGACCAGCACGTCGCCCGACCGGGGGCGGGCCCCGAAGATGGCTTCGAGCAGGTCGCTGCGCCCCGCTCCGACAAGGCCGGCAAGACCGACGATCTCGCCGGGTCGCAGTGAGAGCTCCACGTCGTGCAGGTCGGGTTCGGATGACACGTTCAGGGCGGTCAGCACCGGGGGTGCATCCAGCATCGCCTGGGAGAGCGGTGCGCGCTCCCCCCTCACCCGCGTCTCGGCGGCCGTGTCGCCGACCATCGCCGCGACGAGCGTCGCCGGACTGAAGGATTCCGCCGTGCCCGAGGCGACCGTGCGGCCGTCGCGCAGCACGGTGATCTCGTCGCAGATCTCGAAGAGTTCGCTGAGCCGGTGCGTCACGAGAATGGTCGAGACGCCCGCCGAACTGAGGTTGCGGATGACCTGGAAGATCGACGCCACCTCGTCTTCGCTGAGCGAACTCGTCGGCTCATCGAGAATCAGAACGCGAGAGTCGAGCGACAGGGCCCGGGCGATCTCGACCATCTGCCGCTGGTCGGGCCGCAGGCTGCCGACCGGAGCACGCGGGTCGTAGCTGAGCCCGAGCCGGTCGAGAACCGAGCGGGCGCGTTCGTGCGAACGCTTCCAGTCGATTCCCGCGCGGCCACGCACGAGCCTGCGGCCGAGAAGGATGTTCTCGGTGACCGACAGCAGTGGCGCGAGTGCGGTCTCCTGCGAGACCATTGCGATTCCGCTGCGCAACGCATCGACGGGCGACGAGAAGCTCACCGACCGCCCTTCGACGAGAAGCGCGCCGCCGTCGGGGCGGATCTGCCCCGACAGGATGCCCAGGATGGTCGACTTGCCAGAACCGTTCTCACCGATGAGTCCGTGAACTGTGCCCGGTCGCCCGATGGTCAGCCGACCATCCCGGAGCGCGCGCACCCCGCCGTAGTTCTTCTCGATGCCCTCCATCACGAGCAGCGGAGAAGGCGTCACTGTGTCGGTCATCGTCGGTGTCAGAATCCGGCCGAGTCGACGTTGTCCATCGTGATGAACTTGGCCGGGGTGGTGACGAAGGTCGGCAGAGTGGCTTTGGGGTTCGCGATGAGGGTCATCGCGGCATCCGCCTGGTTCGTGCCGATGGTCGTGAAGTCGATCTCGGTGACGCCCCAGAGCAACCCGCTCTTGACCCCTGCGATCGCGTCGGGCTGGCCGTCGCTGGCCACAATACGGATGCCCGTCTGACCGGTGCCGCGCACCGTCGACGCTGCGGCGAGACCGGTGTTGTCGTTGTACGCGAAGATCGTCTTCACTGTGGGGTACTTGGCGAGCAGCGAGGTGGTGGCTGTCGCGGCACCTGCGGCGTTGTCGGTCTGCGCGTCGATCTCGCCGAGGAAGGTGAGACCGAACTTGTCTGCCCAGTACTGCTGCTGTTTCGCGAAATACGTCAGACCGGCGACGGGAGCGGCGAGCCCGATGACGGCATACGAGCTGCCGGGGTCGGCCTGGGCGACCGCCTGTGCGCGCAGGAACGCGTCATAGTCGAAGCCCTGGATGATGTCTGTCGGCAGCCCGGCGATCAGCGGCTGGTCTGCGGCCACTGGGGCGTTCTGCGGAATCACGATGATGCCGGCCGCAGCCGCCTCCGCGAAGCAGGGCGTGAGCGACGACGGGTCGAGGGGGTAGATCAGAATGGCGTTGACGTGCTGGGCGATGAACGTGTTGCAGTTGTTGACCTGGGTCGTGACGTCGAGCTGGTCGTCCTTCGAGATGAACGTGCCGCCCATCTTCTCGACTTCGGCCTTCGACGCGGCCTCACCGGCCTGCAGCGAGGGGATGGCCGAGTAGATGTTCTGGTAGCCCACCGTGAAGTTCGCGGGAAGGCCGGTGGGGGCGCCGTACGAGGTGGGCAGGCCGGCCTCGACACCGTCATAGGTGAGAGTGGGGGCCGCCGAGCCCGATGACGACGACGACGAGGTGGATGCCGTGTCGGTGCTGCATCCGGCGAGTGAGGCGGCGACGAGCGCCAGGGCGGTGACCAGTATGGCGCCGCGAGCTGTGGTCTTCATTGTTTTCCTATCGACTCTGATTGGGAGGAATGATGTTCAGCGAGGTCGGTTATACGCGAACGAGGCCTCCGTCCACCCAGATGGTCTGGCCGGTCACGAAACTCGAGTCTTCAGATGCGAGGAAGGCGAGAACGCCTGCGAGGTCTTCGGGGCGCTCGACCCTCGGAATGGCTTGTCCCTGTGCGAACTCGACCATCTCGTCGGGGTCTTCGACAGCGTTCGGGTCGGGCTGGCGAGACATCGTGCCCGGCGTGCGGGTCAGGCCGGGGGCGATGGCGTTGACGGTCACTCCCTGGTCGCCCAGCTCGGTCGCCAGTGCGCGGGTGAAGCCGATGACTCCGCCCTTCGACGCCGAGTAGTGCGCGACACCCTTGATGACGATGCCGAAGACATCGGATGCCTGGTTGATCACCCGACCCCAGTTGCGTTCGCGCATGCCGGGCGTGAAGGCCTTGGCCATGAGGAACATCGAGTCGAGATTGACCGAGATGAGTCGTCGCCAGTCGGCGAACTCGATGTCGTCCCAGGTCTGGAAGGGGTAGATGCCGGCATTGTTGACCAGTACATCGCAACGCCCGAGAGCGGCGAGCACATCGTCGCCGAGCTCCGACACGCTCGTGGGGTCGCTGACGTCGACCCGGAACGACTGCGCCGTTCCGCCGGCGTCGCCGATCTGCCGGGCAGTCTCTGCACTGTCGGCGATGTCGGCCAGCGCGATCGCGTAGCCCTCCTGGGCCAGGCGGATCGCGTAGGCCCGGCCGATGCCCTGGGCCGACCCGGTCACGACGGCGACCTTTCCTTCGGAGTGGTGGATTGCCATGGTGTCGTCAGCCTTTCGTCTGCGCGCTGAGACCGCGCTCGAGGTAGTCCCACACGCTTCGAACTGCGGTGGGAGGGTAGATGTGGTCGCGCTTGACGAGTGACTCGACGTCGCCTGTCCAGGTCGGCCACGAGTGGAACCCGCTGGTGATGAGCTGCTGCTGGCACGCCATCTCGAGCAGGATCGCGGCGATCGTCGCCTCGCGCACATCTGCGCCGACCGTCACAATGCCGTGGTTGACCAGAAAGATCGCCCGGGCGTCGCCGAGTTGCGCTGCGACGGCCTGGCCGAGCTGCTCGGTCAGAATCAGATCGGTCGTCTCGGTGAAGCGCGGCACACCGAGAGGTGCGAAGAAGTTCGCCGAGTGGCTGACCGGCAGGAGGTCGACACCCGAGGCAGCCAGTGCGACCGAGTAGGGGCTGTGCACGTGCACGATGCCTCCGACGTCAGGCCGCCTCGCCATGATCTCGGTGTGGATCGGGTACTCGTGGTGACGTTGGCCGCCGCCCTCGAGCAGGGTGCCGTCCCAGCCCACGAGATGCACGCGGTCGGGAGTGATCTCGTCGAGCCCCCAGGTGGCCGCCTTCAGCCACACACCGCGATCAGCCGAATCGCGTGCTGATGCATGGCCCCAGACGAGATCGTTGTGCCCGGCGCGCGCGAGTATTCGTGATGCTGTGCCGACCAGTTCACGCGGATCGTCCGCCATTGGATGTCCTTTCTCACAGGTGCTGTCGCAGTCTGCTGCCCGACACCGTTATCGAGCTGCTCTTTTGTGCAGAACCCTTCTCTGCAAAACTAGTGAGCCATCGTCCTACTGTCAAGAACTCTTATCTGTTCAGCAGAGAAAGTCGACGACCGATTGTCTCGTCAGCTCTCCCGCGAGAGACCAGCAGCCATCGCCGGGCTGTAGCCGGTCTCGACGACGACGTCGACCACGACCGCGCGGCCCTCACGGTAGAGGCGCAGCGCCTCGGTCAGAGCGCGTCTCAGCTCAGCCGGCTCGGTGACCGGGCCGATTCCCTCGAGCCCCTGCGCCCTGGCGAGACCGGCGAGATCAGGAGCGGGGTCGTCGATGCGCTGGCCGATCCACTTGCGCGAGACGTCGCGCCCGCGCGTCTCGGCGACCTTCTGCTGGTGCACCTCGTCGTTGAAATACGAGCGGTTGTTCGAGACGACGGCGATCAGCGGTATCGAGTAGCGCGCTGCAGTCCAGAGCGCCTGCACGCCCATCAGGTAGTCGCCGTCGCCGAGCACGCCGATCGGAATGCGGTCGGACCCGCGCAGCGCGAGCGCGGCCCCCACGAGCATGCCGGGGCCCGATCCGATGCCGCCGCCGCCGTCGTAGCCGAGACTGTCGAGTGGATGCTCGAACGGCCAGAAGTCGCCGTCCCAGCCGAGCGGCAGGCGCGCCAGAGTGACCTGCTCATCACGCATGATGTCGCGCACGGTCCACGCGAGCAGCGGGAGGGTGATGCGGTTCGACGTCGCCTCGGGCGCGGGCGCGGCATCCGGAGCCTCGGCGTCGACCGCTGTGCCCTCGGGCAGCGCCGCCACCAGTTGGGCCACGCCGGTGTCGGGGCCGATCGGCAGCGTGAGGTCGGCCGGGATGCGCATGAAGTGGTCTTTGCTCCAGCCGTTGTGCAGTTGGGCATCCTGGCTCACGTTCACCACCAGTCGCTCTGCGTCGGCGGGGGCCTGCGCCAGGGTGCCGCCGAGATCGATCCAGTCGAAGGCCACCACGACGTCGGCGGCTCGCAGCACGCGGGCACCCTCGCCGGTCAGAAAGAACGACGGGCCGGCCACGTGGGCCGCATGCGTCATGGGAAAAGACGCGCCCGCCTTCAGATCGGTGATGACCCGGGCGCCGACGGCCTCTGCGAGCTTCACCCGCCTGTTCCAGTCATCGAGGTTCTTACTCATCCTGCCCATCAGCAGCACGGGCGACGTCGCCGACAGCAGCGCCCCGGTGACCTGCTCGATGGCGTCGGCCGGAGCGACCTGCGGCGCGACGACGGGCATCTCGGCGAGCTCGGGAATCGGCACCGGCCGCTCGAGCTTCGACTCCTGCATCGTGGTGTCGAGCACCACATACGTCGGAGCGTGGGGAGGGGTTCGCACGATCTCCCACGCCCGCACCAGCGAGTCGAGCGTCGCCTGCACCGAGACCGGCTGGTCGTCCCACTTCACGTAGTTGCGAACGAGCGCGGCCTGATCGGCCGACGAATGGATCCAATCGATCCACGGGCGCCGGCGGGAGGCATCCATCGGGCCGTTCGCGCCGATGATGAACACCGGCACACGGTCTGCCCAGGCGTTGTAGATCGCCATGCTCGCGTGCATCAGCCCCACGTTGCTGTGCAGCGCCACCGCCATCGGCGAGCCGGTGACCTTGGCATAGCCGTGTGCGAGCGCGACGGCATGCTCTTCGTGCAGGCACATCAGAATCGACGGGTCTTCGGCGCCGAGATAGTTGACCAGGCTGTCGTGCAGACCGCGGTAGCTCGCGCCGGGATTCAGCGAGAGATATCGTACATCGGCCTGGCGTAGGAAGTCGGCGACGACATCGCTGCCCCACTCCGGTTCGCCCGCGCTCATGGCAGCATCACCGTCGTCGTCTTGGTCTCGGCGTACGAGAGCAGTTCTTCGAGGCACTCTTCGCGACCGAAGCCCGACGATTTCGTTCCTCCGAACGGAAGGCCCCAGAAGTGCCGGCTCGGGCTGTTGATGAGCACATGGCCCACCTTGAGGTCGCGCGCTATCCGGTGCGCCGTGGTCAGGTCAGAGGTGTACACCGACGCGGTGAGGCCGTACTCCACAGCATTCGTGATCTCGATCGCCTCGCTCACCGTACTGAAGGTCATCGCCGCGAGCACCGGGCCGAAGACCTCCTGCTGGCCGAGCGTGCTGTCGGGGGCGACCTGCGTGATGAGGGTCGGTGACACGAACCAGCCCTCGGGGCCCACCGTGCTCGGCCGACCGCCTCCCGACAACACCGTGCCCCCCTCTGCGACACCCACGTCGATGTAGTGCAGGGATTTGTCGTACTGGGCCTTCGAGACCAGGCTGCCCATGTCGTTGCTCTCGTCGATCGGGTCGCCGACGCGGATGGCGTCGAGAATGGCCGCGACGCGCGTCTGCACCTCCTCTGCGACCGACTCGTGCAGCAACAGTCGGCTTGTGGAGCCACAGCTCTGCCCTGCCGACATGGTGAAGTTCATGCCCGCCACGACCCCTGCCGCGGCGGCGGCCAGGTCGGCATCAGCAAGCACGATCTGAGCGTTCTTGCCGCCTAGTTCGAGGGTGACATGCTTGACGCCCGCGTCGGCGGCATCCTTCTGGATGCTGCGCCCGGTCGCGGCCGAGCCGATGAAGCCGATGCGGCGGATGAGCGGGTGAGCCACGATGGCGCGACCACTCACCCCTCCCCTGCCCGAGATCGCGATCAGCACATCGGGAGGAAGCACCTCGGCCGCCAGCTCGGCGAACCGCAGTGTCGACAGCGGAGCCTGGTCGGGTGCCTTCAGAATGACGGCGTTGCCCGCGATGAGTGGTGCGGCGGCCTTCGACGCAGCGAAGAACAACGGATGATTGAACGCTCCGATGCGCGCGACGACTCCGTACGGCTCGCTCGTCGTGTAGTGCAGATTGGCGCTGACCGGAATGGTGCGGCCGCCGAGTTCGAGGGCATAGTCGGCGAAGATGTTCATGAGTTCGACTGCGCCGTCGACATCGAGCCGCGTCGAGCGCAGCGGCGCCCCCATGTCGAGCGAATCGAGCGTCGCGAGCTCTTCGCGGTGCTCGATCATCAGCGCCCCGAGTCGCCGCACCCTGCCGGCTCGCTCGCGCGGAGTCAGCGCCGCCCACGCCGGCTGGGCCAGCGCTGCGGCGCGCACCGCCCGGTCGACCTCCTCGGCGCTGGCATCCGGCGCATCCGCGAGCTTCCTACCGGTGCTGGGGTTCTCGATCTCGTACGTCGCCACCGTCTCGACGGGGTCGCCGCCGGCGAGGATGCGCCAGGGCCGGTCGACGACGGAGGATGGAGGGCTCGAGACGTCATTATCTGTTCTGCAGAAGTCCATTCTGCAGACTTTAGGCCGTTGTCCGGCACCCGTCAAGAAGACGGATCGGCGAGGGCCCTGCCGGAAGCCGTTGCGGTGGCACTCAGCCGAGCGCCTCGCCGAACCGCCTGGCGACGGGAATCAGAATCGCGGCCATGTCCCGTGCCGCCTTGGCCGGCAGGCGGTTCACCGGCGCCGAGACGCTCAGCGCGAGCCGCAGCCCGGGAACGCTCGTCGGCACCGCCACCGAGACCGAGGCCACGCCCTCCTCGCTCTCCTCGCGATTCGTGGCGTAACCCGAGCTCTTCGTCATCGCCAGCTGCTTCTCGAGACGGTCGAACGTGGTGATCGACTTGTCTGTCACCCGGGGAAGAACGTCCTCGGGATACAGTCGCCGCAGCTCGGCCGGATCGAGCTCGGCCAGCATGGCCTTGCCGATCGACGTGACGTGCGCGGGCAGAGATTTGCCCAGGCGCGACGCCACGCGAACCGCCTTGCGGCTCTCGATGCCGTCCATGAAGCGCACATTGGCGCCTTCGAGCATTCCGAGGTGGATCGTCTCGTCGAGAAGGTCGTTGAGCTCCTGCAGAAACGGGCGACCGAGCTGATTGATGTTCATGCGGCCGATCACCGAGAAGGCGACCCCGGTGAGAGCGGGGCCCGGGCCGTACGCCTTGGTCTGCGCATCCTGCCGCACGAATCCGCGATACTGCAGCATCGCCAGCAGCCGGTGGGCGGTCGACGACGCCACCTCGAGATAGGTGCTGGCATCGGTCAGGCGAATCTCCGGCTGCTCACCGAGCAGCAGAATGAGCTTCAGCGCGTTGTCGACCGAGTCGATGGGATACTGCGGAACCGCCGGCGCCGTGACATCGGCGCGCTTCTGGGAAATTTTCTGCACAGCAGAAATATACGCCAAATCAGCTCTTGTATTGAAACACTCGGCATCTTCATGAATCTCTACAACAGAATGCATTTCTGCTATAAAGATATTCAGACAGCGCAGTTGCTCCAGAAGGTGAGAGACATGGCCACGATCGTCGCCGGAATCGGCGTACCCCATACACCGGCCTTCGCCGCCAATGTGACGGCCGGCGATCCCGACGACGAGACCGCCGTGGCATACGCGCGCATCGCAGAGCAGCTCGACGCCGTCGACGCCGATATCGTGGTGATGTTCTCGACTGATCATCTCAACACGTTCTTCCTCGACAACTACCCCGCCCTGAGTGTGGGGGTGGCCACCCAGACCAGCGGCCCGAACGACGGCACCCCGGGCCTCAGACACGTCGAACTGCCGGTTTGTCGCGACCTGGCCGAGAGCATCCGCATCGACACCACCATCGCCGACTTCGACGTCTCGCAGACCCAGGAGTTCACGCTCGACCACTCGTGGCTCGTACCGCTGCAGTTCATCCGGCCCGCCGCCGACCTCGCCATCGTGCCGATCTTCGTCAACAGTCACATTCCGCCGATCCCCACGGCCAGGCGGGCGCTGTCGCTCGGCAGAACGGTCGGCGCGACGATCGCGAGCTGGCCCGAGGATGCCCGGGTCGCGGTCTTGGGCAGCGGCAGCTTCTCGCTCGATGTGGGCGGCCATTACATCGAGCCGCAGAAGATCTTCGGCGTACCAGCTCCGGAATGGGTCGGACAGGTGGCGCGCTTTCTCGAGGCGGGCGACCACGAGTCGCTGGTCGCCAACGCCAGCCGGGCGCAGATGGCAGCGGCCGGCAACGTCGGCGGAGAGCTGCTCAACTGGATCGCCATGCTCGGAGCGATCGGCGGCGGCGCACCGACGACCCTCGACATTCACACTCAGTTCGGACACGGATACGGTTTTTGGAGGCTCGCATGAGCACATACCAGGTGGCGAAGTTCTGTCGCAGCTGCCTCATGAACAGCGACGTGCGCGATCTCGCGATCGAGGCACCCGAGGCCGCACTCGACCTCTTCGACCTCACGGCCGAGGAGCGCGAACTGCTGCTCGCGGGAGAGGTCGGCGAGCTCTCGCTGCTGGGCTGCAACGATTTTCTGCTGTCATACCTGCCCCGGTGGAACCTGTTCGGTCTCGACGTTCCCCTCTACAGCGAGCGGATGCGCGCGGTTGCGTCGAGAACCGTGCCGAACCGGCACCTCACCGACGAGCTGGGCACGCAGGCCGACTAGATCTCGAGCATGCGCTTCAACAGCCTGCGCAGAGTCTCGACCTCGTCAGAGCTCAGGCTCTCGGTGAGCATCACGTTCGCCTCGAAGACGCGCGGGCGCAGCAGGTCGACCTCTGAGACCCCGGTCGCCGTGAGGTGCAACGAGTAGCGTCGCCCGTCGCTCTCGTGCGGCCGCCGCTCGAGCACCCCCCGTCGCTCGAGGCGCACGACGATGTCGGCGATGGTCGAGCGGTCGAGGTCGAGAGCGGCGCCGAGTTCGCTCTGGCTCGCGCCGGGCATCCGCTCGAGCACGGCGAGCGCCGCGTACTGCACGCTCGAGACCTGGGCAGAGACGTGCTCCTGCCACAGTGCGGCGTGCCGCTGCTGTGCGCGGCGAATGAGGTGCCCGGTGTGGCGAAGCGGTTCTTCTTCGTCGGTCATCGGGCCTCGAGCAGGATGCCGCCGAGAAACGCGTCGAGCTCATCGAACGCGTCGAGCGGCAGCACAGTCGCAACGTATTGATCGGGGCGCACGAGCACAAGAGTACCTGCCGCCCGGTCGATGCCCCGCTCGTCGAAGATGTCGCCGATGCCGGGGGCCCCGCCCACCCCGGCATCCGCCAGGCGCTCGGCGTCGGCGGCGAACACCTTCTCGTAGTCGCGCAGACGCAGGCTGCCCTTCAGCGGTCGCAGCAGCTCGGGCAGGTCGGCGATGCTGACCTCGGTGTGGGCGCCCTGGAAGACGGCGCGCACGTCGAGCACCGAATCCGCATCCGCGCCTGCTGGCGTGAACCTCGGCACGACGACCCGCTCGAGGTGGTCGAACAGGGCCGCAGCGCGTGCGCCGGATGCATCGGCGAACGCATAGAGGCGCCACCGGCCATCCGCTTCGTGGGTGTGCCCGAGCTGTAACGGCTTCGCGTCGGCCACCCGACGCACCGGGGCCGAGTGAAAGCGCATTCCGATCGGAAAGCCGGTCGCGAGCGACTGGTGTTCTGCCGAACCGGTGAGCAGCGACGGCTCGTACCGGGTCGCGAGGCCGGCCGTGTACCGCCCAGACTCGACGAAGGCCACCTGCAGCTCGCCGGGCCCGATGCCGCCCCGTTCGGGATGCTCGGGGTCGAGTGGCGGCTCGGCGATCGTCGCCGACCACCGCTTGTCGAACTCGATGAGATCGTGCGCGATCGCGTGGCGCTCGGCCGAGTACGTGCGCAGCAGTTCGGGGGCGCTGCGGCCCTCGAGCACCGCAGCCAGCTTCCAGCCGAGGTTGAAGCCGTCTTGCATCGAGACGTTCATGCCCTGGCCGGCCTTCGCGCTGTGGGTGTGGCAGGCATCGCCCGCGATGAAGACGTGCGGCAGGCGCCCGCCCAGCTCGTCGGCCGAAACATCGTCGAATGTGTCGGCCAGGCGCTGGCCCACCTCGTACACCGAGAACCACACCGTCTCGCGAACATCGAGCGTGTACGGATGCAGCACGCGCCGCGCGGTCTCGATGACCTGCTCGGCCGTGATCTGTTTCACCGTCTCGCGGTCGTCGACCTCGCCGAGGTCGACGTAGAGGCGCACCAGGTTTCCACCCTCGCGGGGAATGAGCAGAATGTTGCCTGCGTGCGCCGACTGGATGAGCGACTTCAGCCGCCAGTCGGGAAAGTCGGTCACGGCGAGAATGTCGAGCACGCCCCAGGCGTGATTGGCGGTGTCGCCGTGCAGGGTTCGGCCGATGGCCGCGCGTACCCCGCTTCGGGCGCCGTCGGCGCCGACGACGTAGGTGGCGCGCACCTGAAAGTGTCGGCCGTTCGCGCTGAGGGTGACGAGCACCGGATGATCGCCCTCGGGTTCGACGTCGAGCGAGACGAATTCGACGCCGTAGTCGGGCTCGAGCCTGCTCGGCGACTTCAGCATCGTGTCGAGCAGGTACTGCTGCAGGCGCGCCTGGTTCACGATGACGTGCGGCATCTCAGACAGGCCCTCCTCGGTGTCGCGCACGCGTCCCGTGCGCACGATCCCCGACGGCTCGACCTCGCCCGGGCCCCAGAAGACGCTCTCATTGACCCAGTACGCCTCGTCGAGCAAGGTGTTCGCGAGCCCGAACGCCTGGAACATCTCGACCGTACGACAGGCCACCCCATCGGCCCGCCCTCGGGTGAGCGGGCCGTCGCGACGCTCGACGATGCGCACCCTGATGTCGGGGAAGGCTGCGAGCTGGGCTCCCAGAACGCATCCCGCGGGCCCCGTTCCGACGATCAGAACGTCGACCTCGTCAGGAAGCGGGGTGCCGGCGATGTACGGGTCTGCGGCGGCAGCACGAACTGTCGGATCGCCGGGGCGGTAACCGTCGAGATAGAACTGCATGCGGGCTCCCTTGCTCAATGCAGGATATTGTCAGTACCCCAACTATCTCAGAGCCGCCGCCGAAAAGGCAACCGGGTTACGGCCTCCACGGCTCGTGCGCATGCGACATCCAGACCGCCTCGGGTTCGAGGGAGCGGATCAGCAGCTGGCCCTCGGTGGTCGGCTCGTCGAGTTCGCCGGGCCAGACCGCCGCATCACCCGCGATGACCACGGGGTGCGCGCCCTGCTCGACGACGACGATCTGCGTTCCGCGGGTGTGGCCGGGCGCCGGGAGGAGGCGTATCCTGGGCAGCAACTCGAACTCGCCGTCGACGGGCGCGTACTGCACCCCGGGCGCATCCACCCACTCGACGATCGTGTAGTCGCTCTCGGTGCGAGCGTCGTCGAGCTCGGTGCGTTGCACGTAGATCGGCGTGCCGGCGAACAGGTGATTGCCGCCGCAGTGGTCGAAGTGCAGGTGGGTGTTGACCACGACGTCGATGCTGTCGAGGTCGAAGCCCTGCTCGTCGAGCGGTCGCAGGTGCGGATCGAGGTCTTCCACCGCGGGATGCAGCTGTGTCAGGCCGGTGTCGACCAGCACGCGACCCTGCGGGTGGTCGATGACGTGCACGTAGATCGGCATGCCGTCGCCCGCCGCCCGCAGCTCGCCGACCTCGATGGGCGTGATGGTGATCGCAGCAGATTCGGTCATGAAGGAACGATACGCCGAGTGACGCGGCACTACGAGGCCCCGCCGGTTCGCTCTGGCGGCTATTGGGGTCGCTCTTGATTATCGTTAGCTTCCAGACGATAATCGTCAGGTAACGAACAAACTGAGGAGTGCAACATGGCCACATCATGCATCGCATTGGTGACCGGGGCGAACCAGGGCGTGGGCTATCAGGTAGCCAAGGCCCTCGCCGAGAGTGGGGCAACCGTCTACCTCGGCTCGCGCGACTTCGACCGCGGCCGAGCAGCGGCGGCCGAGATCGGCGAAGGCGCGATCCCCCTCCAGATCGACATCACAGACGCCGAGTCGATCGCCGCGGCCGCCGAGCGGATCGGCGCAGAGCAGGGTCGGCTCGACCTCCTCGTCAACAACGCAGGCATCTCGAACACCCGCCGGGCGGCGGCCTCTACTGAGCAGCTCGCCGATCCGGCCTTCTTCGAGGAGTACACGCAGGCCGGTCTGGCCAGCCGGGCGTCACTCGACGAGATGCGGGCGGTCTGGGATGTCAATGTGTTCGGAACGCTGGCGGTCTACCAGGCGATGCTCCCCCTGCTGCGGCGCGGGGTGGATGCCCGCATCGTCAACGTCTCGAGCGGGGTCGGCTCGCTGACGGCCAACGCTGATCCGGCCTACCCGTACCACTCGATGTTCGGCGTCATCTACCCGGCCTCGAAGGCCGCCGAGAACGCCGTGACCCTGGCGATCATGATCGAACTCGAGAACACCGACATCAAGGTCAACCTGGTCTCGCCGGCGTTCACCGCCACGAACCTCAACAACTTCGCCGGCACGGAGTCGGTCGAAGACGGCTCACGCGAGGTCATCCGGGTCGTCCTTCTCGGCCCCGACGGCCCCTCGGGCACGTTCACCCGCTGGGAGAACGCGGCCATCCCGTGGTGAGCCAGCCCGAGGCGAGCCAACACGAGGCAGGCCAGCACGAGGGCGTGGGCGCCTGGGCGAAGCGGTACTACTTCACCAACCGCGAAGCGCTCGAGTCAGCCTTGCGCCCGTTCGGGCTCGGTTCAACCCAGTGGTACGTGCTCTACCAGCTCGCGAACGACGGCCCGACCATGCAACGCGACCTCGCGCAGCTCCTCCACCTCGAGCGCGCGACCCTGAGCGGGATCGTCACCACGCTGGTGCGCAAGAACCTCGTCGATCAGGTCGAGGGTGCCGGAGACCGCCGACAACGGATGCTCGAGCTGACTGCTGCGGGCACCGAACTCTGGGCGAAACTGCCCGATCCGATCGCAGAGATCCGCGCCATCGCATTCGGGCCGACGTCTGACGCCGACACGCGCACGGCGATTCGCGTTCTGCGGGAGGCCACCGAACGGCTGACCGAACACATGGCGGCGGCCGGAAGGGGCGACGACCCGCGCACGTCGTGACGCCGTCGCACGGCAGCTCGTGCATCCGGTCGTCGTGCTCATTCAGCGACCGAGCGGCAAGCGCACCCCGATGAACTCGGGATGCGCCTTCCGCGATTCGTCTGCGCGCTCTCCTACTGCTCGATGAAGGCGAGAAGGTCGGGATTGATGACGTCGGCGTGAGTGGTCAGCATGCCGTGCGGGTAGCCCTCGTAGATCTTGAGGGTCGAGTTGCTGAGCAGTTCGTGCTGCTTCAGTGAGGCATCCTTGTAGGGCACGATCTGGTCGTCGTCGCCCTGGGTCACCAGCACCGGAACCGAGATCGCCTTCAGGTCTTCTGTCTGGTCGGTCTCAGAGAACGCCTTGATTCCTTCATAGTGCGCAAGGGCACTGCCGGTCATGCCCTGCCGCCACCAGTTCGCGATGACAGGCTCAGAGGGGGTGACGCCCTCGCGGTTGAAGCCGTAGAACGGTCCCGACGCCACGGCCTGGAAGAACTCGGCACGATTCGCCGCCAGCGCACTCCGGAAATCGTCGAAGACCGAGATGGGGGTGCCCTCGGGGTTGCTGTCGGTCTTCACCATCAGCGGGGGCACCGACGACACGAGGATCGCTTTCGCGACCCGGCCCTGAGGCTCACCGAACTTCGCGACGTAACGAGCGACCTGGCCGCCTCCGGTGGAGTGGCCGATGTGGATCGCGTTCTGCAGGTCGAGGTGCTGCACCACGGCGTCGACGTCGCTCGCGTAGTGGTCCATGTCGTGCCCCGTGCCGACCTGCGACGAACGCCCGTGCCCACGTCGGTCGCTGGCGATGACCCGGTACCCCTTCGAAAGGAAGAAGAGCATCTGGGCATCCCAGTCGTCTGCAGAGAGGGGCCAGCCGTGATGGAACACGATGGGCTGGGCGTCGGGGCTGCCCCAGTCTTTGTAGTAGATCTCTACGCCGTCTTCTGTGGTCACAAAAGGCATGATCGAACCTCCTCAGTCATGTCGAACCAGGCTGAGCCGGCGCGACTACTCGGCACTCCCACTCCTCGGTGAAGTGAGGCGTGGCTCTAACCTACTGGCTGGTCGAACCCCGGCGCTCGTGCGCGGGTATGCATGAGAGGGCTACGCACGAACGCCCGGGCCGCGCGTATCGTGGGTCACCGCTGAGGTGCGCGTGCCGGAGTGATGATGCGGTGGCTGATCCGCCAGCGGCCGTCGTAACGCCGGAGGGTGTCGGCGTAGGTGACGGCATGCGGCGAGCCGTCGGCCATGATCATCAGGCCCTTGGAGAGCGCAGCAGCCTCGTTCTCGTCACTGCCGGTGATGACGATGTTCGTCACGAAATGCGCCAGAGGGGCATGGCCGCTCTGGGCCAGTCCTGCCGCTGCAGTGCGAATGGCATCCATCCCCGCGAACGCTCCCATGCCTGACGCGGTCATGTCGTAGACCGCGTCGGGGGTGAACAGTTCGTCGAGGCGCTCCAGCTGGTTCTCGTCTGAGATGTGGGCGTGCAGCGCGAGGGTCTCGGTGATCTCGTAGCGGTCGTCTGTGTTCAGCATGATCGTATCCTCAGTTCGTAAGTGGTACTGCGTACCGTAACACACTGAGTACCTTACGGGTATGCGTACCTGTCGATGTAGGCTGGGGCCATGTCTGACACCGTTGCCGCAGCTGAGCCGCTGACCGTGCGCAAGAAACGTCGTGCTCAGCAGAGCATTGTCGAGGCCGCCGACGAACTCTTCCGCGCCCACGGCTTCGAGAACGTTTCGGTCACCGACATCGCCTCGCGAGCAGAGGTCGGCCGCACGACGTTCTTCCGCTATTTCGGCGACAAGGCCGAAGTCGTCTTCGCTCAGGAACAACGGATGCTCGACCTGATCACCGAACGTGCGACGAGTGACTCGGTCGAACCTGCTCACACCGCCGCCGACGCCCTCGACCAGCTGAGGCCCATCGTGCTCGAACTGTGCAGGAGCGCGAGTGCCGACCCCGCCGGATGCACGCTGCACTACGAGCTGATCGCGAAACACCTCGAACTCCGGGCGCGCGACGCACTCAAGACGCAACTCATCGCCGATCGGTTGAGCGACCTTCTCATCGCCCGGGGAACAGAAGAATCCGTCGCCATCTTCGCCGCCCAGATCGCTCTGGCCTGCGCCCAGACCGCACGACGTCGCGCGAACAACCCGCAGACCCTCGTCGCTGACACCCGGGCCGCATTCGACCAGGTGCACCTGCACGCGTGAACCCGCGCCGGCGTCAGCGGGCCTCATCGTGAGCCGGCGCTCAGAGGGCGACCGCAGCATCCGTCGGCCAGGGTCGCGGTGCGCGTAGGCTGGCAGACGATGAGGTGGTTCTCGAGAAAGCCCCTGGCGACCGGAACGTTCCGCGTGACGAGCGTGACGCGGGTCGACGGTGTCGGCCGGCTTGTGCTGAATGGTATGCCGCGGGTGCGGATGCACATCGCAGGCATCGTGCAGGCAGATGGTGTTCCTCCGGTGGCGATGAGCGTCGAGCAGACCTTCGGAATGGACGCTCCTCCGCAGGTCGGCGAGGTCGTGCCCGCAGAGATCACTTCGCGCGATCCACTCACGGTTCGGGTGCAGTGGGGCACCCCCGCAACGCAACAGAAGGTCGCAGCCGTACGGGGTGACGCTGACGCCCAAGTCGTGCAGCAGCTGATGACCACCGGCCTGGCGAACCACGTCGCAGGAGAGACGGATGCTGTCGGCATCGCCTTCACCGACCCGACGGCGTCGGGCACCATCGCCGAGCAGGTCGCGGCAGCCCTGGGCACACCGATCTCTGTCGATGTCGACGAAAACGGGGTGAAGAAACACATGACCGTGGGTGGGGGCGGCCACCTCTCGTCTGCCGAGGCCGCCGAACTGCAGCGCACCGGCACACCCGCGGAGGCGACCATACGCGCTGCGGCCCGTGTCGACGTTCCCCAGGCGATGCTCCCCGGCGCCGACGCCTCGCTCTGGGATCTCAGTCTCACCGTGACCCGCGCAGACGGCAGCACGTACGAGGCGCAGACCCGTGTCGGGTTCCGCTCCGACGAGAGGCGGCGACGGCTCGGCGAGGTGGGGTTGAGCATCCCGGTACGCGTCGACCCGACCGACGATTCCCGGGTTGCGGTCGACAGCGCGACCTACGACGCGCAGCACCCGGATGCTCCCGCCCGGTAGGCGGAATCTTCAACCGATAAGCCTCATTCACCTGTCATGGTGGGGAAGCCTCCGAGTCCCTTAGACCATTCTCGGCCCTCATTCGGGTGATATCCAGGTTCCCCGCCTCACCACTAGCCTGTAGCAAATCAGTGCTGAGGGGAATCATCATGTTCGCTAGTCGTCGCGGCCTCGCGCTGCCTTCGGCAGTCGCTTTGGTCGCTCTGGCTATGTCGGCGCTTGCACCGCTGAGTCTGGCCTCCGCTTCTGCTGCGGATATTTCGGTGGCGTCGTCGTTGGTCAGTGTTGCCCGCACGTCGCCGGCGACGGTGGCGAGCAACGCGACCGTCAGCTACGCGTGGACGGTGAAAGACACCCCCGCGACCGGCGTCTACGTCTACGCCGTCGACACCCTCGGCGCCCAACACCTGATCCAATGGGGTGGAACCGGCGCTCTCTCAGGAACCGCAACAGCGACCATGGATCCGGCAACCTGGGCACCCGGACCGATCACCATCACCGAAGTCGAGGTCGCTGCAGCAAACGGCCAGATCTCCTACCTCGCCGACGGCACCGTCTACGCAAACCCCACCGGCCTGAAATACACCACCCCCACCCTCAACCTCAGCGCCGCCGGATTCACCCTCACCGCAACACCCGGTCAACCGGATATTTCGGTGGCGTCGTCATTGGTCAGCGTCAGCCGCACGTCGCCGGCGACGGTGGCGAGCAACGCGACCGTCAGCTACGCGTGGACGGTGAAAGACACCCCCGCGACCGGCGTCTACGTCTACGCCGTCGACACCCTCGGCGCCCAACACCTGATCCAATGGGGTGGAACCGGCGCTCTCTCAGGAACCGCAACAGCGACCATGGATCCGGCAACCTGGGCACCCGGACCGATCACCATCACCGAAGTCGAGGTCGCTGCAGCAAACGGCCAGATCTCCTACCTCGCCGACGGCACCGTCTACGCAAACCCCACCGGCCTGAAATACACCACCCCCACCCTCAACCTCAGCGCCGCCGGATTCACCTACAGCGATAAGACGGCCTTCACGGCCGCTCCAGTGCCGACGATCGCCGGCACCGTCAAGGTCGGTCAGACCCTGACCGCAACGCCCGGCGCCTGGTCACCGACCGCAACGCTCGCGTACCAGTGGAAAATCTCTGGCAGCCCGGTGAGCGGCGCGACCTCTTCGACGTTCGTGACGCCGCCGAGCGCGGTCGGAAAGACGATCACTGTCACGGTGACCGGGTCGAAGTCGGGTTACACCACCACATCGAAGACGTCCGTCGCTACCACGACCGTGGGTTCGGGGGTGCTCACCGCAGCACCGTCGCCGACGATCACCGGCTCTCCGGCCGTGGGGCAGAAGCTCACCGTGATCCCCGGCACCTGGACGCCCGGCCCGGTCACCTTCTCATATGCGTGGAAGATCGGTGGCGTCACCGTCGCCGGCGCAACAGCTGCGACGTACTCGCCAGTCGCCGCCGACGCGGGCAAAACGATCACCGTCGCGGTGACTGGCTCGACCGCAGGCTACCTCAGCCAGACCAAGACCAGCGCCGCGACCGGTGCGGTTCTCTCAGTATTCGCCAGCACACCGACCCCGACGGTCGTTGGCACCGGCAGAGTCGGTCTGCAGCTCACCGCGAAAGCCGGTACGTGGAACCCCACACCGACGACGCTGACGTATCAATGGTTGGCCGGCGGAGTCGCTCTCAGCGGTGCAACCGCGAGCACCTACACACCGACAGCTGCCGACGCCGGGAAGGCGATCACCGTGCGCGTGACGGCAGCTAGAAGCGGCTACTTGTCGGTCGTCAAATCCAGCTCGGCCACCGCAACCGTCGCCACGATCCCGTTCACGACAGCGCCGGTTCCCACCATCAGTGGTAACGCGAAAGTCGGGCAGACGTTGACGGTCGCGACCGGCACCTGGGCACCCGCCGCCACGTTGTCGTACCAGTGGATGATCAGCGGCACTCCCGTCGCAGGCGCCACCAGCGCCACCTTCGTGCTCCCCGTGCTGGCTCGCGGCAACACCGTCACCGTCGCCGTCAGTGGCACGAAGTCGGGTTACACCACCATCACGAAAGCGAGTGCGCCGACGGCTACCATCGGGGCGGGCGTGCTCAGCGCCGCGCCCAGCCCGACCATTGCAGGATCGCCTGTCGTTGGTCAGACGCTGACCGCGGTCGCCGGAACCTGGGCGCCCGGGCCAGTGACATTCACCTATCAATGGCGGCTCGCAGGCTCCGCGATCACCGGCGCCACACACTCCTCCTACTTACCTCAGGCGACCGATGCCGGGAAGACGATCACCGTCACCGTCACCGGCGCAGTGGATGGATACCTCAGCCAGACCCACACCAGTACAGCCACGAGCCCCGTGCTGTCGTTGCTCACCGCGACTTCAGCCCCCGTCATCTCGGGTGTCGCCCGCGCCGGCGTGCAGCTGACCGCATCGACCGGAACCTGGGCACCTTCTCCGGTGACCTTCGCTTACCAGTGGAGAGTTGCAGGCGTAGCCGTCAGCGGAGCGAACACGTCGAGCTACACTCCCGTCGCCGCCGACATCGGTAAGACCATCACCGTCACCATCACCGGCACGAAGACCGGATACCTACCCGCTTCCAGAACAAGCGTTCCGACCGCCACGGTTCTCGGTGCGGCCTTCTCCACGACCCCCACGCCGACCGTGACCGGGACGCCGCAAGTCGGTCAGACCCTGACGCTCAGCACCGGCACCTGGAAGCCGACGGCCGCCTTCACCTACCAGTGGAAAGCAGGAGGCATCCCGATCACCGGCGCAACCAGCGCCACCTATGCGCCCGTGCCAGCCGATGTCGGAAAGACCATCACTGCCACCGTCGCCGCAACCCACGCGGGATACGCAAGAACCAGCAGAACCAGCGCGAGCACCGCAGCCGTGCTCGCAGGAGTTCTCACCTCGACGCCTCAACCGACCATCATCGGAAGTCCAGTCGTCGGGCAGACCCTGACCGCCATCACAGGCACCTGGTCACCCGCACCAGTCACGTTCAGCTACCAGTGGAAAGCCTCCGGAACCGTCATCATCGGCGCCAAGAACTCGACGTACGTGCCCGTCGTCGCCGACGGAGGCAAGACCATCGCTGTGACAATCACCGCCACCAAGGCCGGCTACCAGTCGGTGACGAAGACCAGCGCCGCCACCGGTGCCGTGATCTCCACATTGACCTTCAGCAGCACACCGACCCCCGGTATCGTCGGCTCAGCTCGAGTCGGTGTCACTCTGACCGCTGACCCCGGCTCATGGTCGCCCACACCAGACTCCTTCAGCTATCAATGGAGCAGCAACGGGAGTGCCGTCAGCGGAGCGACGGCATCGACGTTCACTCCGACCTCCAGCCAACTCGGCTCCACGATCACCGTGACGGTGACCGGCACCAAGACGGGATATTTCGACGCAGGGACAACATCAGCGGCGACGAGCGCGGTGCTCGGAGCGACCCAGCTCAATCCCGGTGAAGAATTGCGTGCCGCACAGTACCTCCAATCCCCGAATGCCCAGTATCAGTTGGTGATGCAGACGGATGGCAACCTCGTCGAGTACAACGGCGGCACCGCGCTGTGGTCGACCGGAACTTCCGGCGACAACTTCGTGTCCATGCAAACCGATGGGAACCTGGTCGTCTACCACAACGGAGGCGGAGCGGCGTGGTCGAGCAACACCTCGATCGGTGCTACCGCCATCCTCGCCCTCCAAGACGACTCCAACCTCGTGGTCTACCAAGGGTCGACGCCCCTCTGGTCTCGATCCGTGGTCGGGTTCGCAACGGTCAAGCCGGCCGGCGGCACCCAAGGCATGTCATCCGCAACTCTCCAATCGACCCAGCGCGCAACCTACCCTGCAGGCAAGGTACTCGGGCTGACCTGCTACACCTACGGACAAACCGTCACCGGCTACTTCGGCCAAGGCAACATGTGGCACCAGCTGATCGACACCAACTTCGTACCCGACGTCGACCTCGAAACGGGCGTGAACGGACCGTTACCCGGCGAGCCGCAGTGCGCAGGCGGCGGCGGGGGCGGCGGGGGCGGCGGCGGCGGCGGTAACACTGCTGCGATCGCATCCCTCGCGAACGCGAACCTCGGCCGAACGGCCTGCCAAACGAATTCGATGGGAGGAGCCGGCTACTACACCAGCTGCGGCGAAGCCTGGTGTGCCGACTTCGCCAAATGGGTCTGGGCCAACTCAGGCTTTCGCACCGATGGCCTCAGCGCTGCGTCGGGTACCTTCATCTCGGCTGCCGGGCAGAACGGCTCTGTTGTGCACACAGACGGGGGTTATGTGCCGCAAGTCGGTGATGCGGTCGTCTACAACTATCGCGGTGGTTCATCGGCAGACCACGTCGGCCTCGTAACGGCAGTGAACGCCGACGGATCCGTCACGACCGTGAACGGCAATCTCTTCTACAACGGCGCATCGGTTGTCGTAACGGTCAAGATCGCTGCGAGCCAGGCTCGCGTAGGCAGAACCGCGACCAGTCTGACGGTCGGCAACAACGCAGCGGCACAGATCTCAGCATTCGTCTCCCCCGCCGCTGGATGATCGGGCCAACGCATCCGCGGTCCCGATCCAGGCTGAGACCACTTTCGGCCTGCAGCAAGTGTACGATACTGTTTCGTACACTTACGAGAGGCTGACTCATGACCGAGGCGATCGAATCCATCACGATCGAGGTTCCACAGGTACAGCTGGACGACCTCAGGAGACGTCTCGATGCCGTCCGCTGGCCGGCTGGTCAGACTGTCTCAGACACCAGCCAAGGACCCACCCTCGGGAAGATGCAGGCGTTGACCGAACGCTGGCGCAACGGCTACGACTGGCGGAACGTGGAGGCCGAGTTGAACGCGTGGGGGATGTTTCGCACGACGATCGACGGGCTCGACATCGACTTCCTGCACATCCGCTCCCCCGAGGCAGACGCGCTGCCTCTCGTGATGACCCACGGGTGGCCGGGATCGATTCTCGAATTTCGCAAGGTGATCGGGCCGCTCACGGATCCTGGAGCGCACGGCGGCGACCCCCGGCGCGCCTTCCATCTGGTCATTCCGAGCCTGCCTGGTTTCGGGTTCTCGGCGAAGCCCGGTGCCACCGGATGGACCACCCCCCGCATCGCGGAGGCATGGATCGCGCTGATGCACCGCCTCGGCTACGACCGCTGGGGCGCACAGGGCGGCGATCTCGGCTGCGCGGTCACTGACGAGATCGCCAGGCTGAACCCGGCCGGCCTGATCGGCACGCACCTGAACTTCGCGATGTTCGGGCCCACCCCCGACGAGATCGCCGATGCGACCGAGCAGGAGCAGAAGGCCCTCCGCGACGCGAAGTACTTCTGGGACAACCTCTCTGGCTACGCCAAAGAACAGCAGACCCGCCCCGAGACGATCGGCTACTCGCTGGCCGACTCACCGGTGGGTCAGGCTGCCTGGATCTATACGATGTTCCAAGACACCTGCGGAACGCCGGGTGACGCCGAGGGTTCGTTCACCCTCGATGAGATGCTCGACGACATCATGATGTATTGGCTGCCCAACTCCGGCGCCTCATCTGCCCGGCTGTACTGGGAGATGACGCAATCGGGATGGTCGTCGCCCGCGTCGATCGAGCATCCTCTCACCGTGCCGGTGGGCTTCACCATGCCACCCGAAGAAGCCGTGCGGAAGTCCCGCCGCCAGCTCGAGCGGCGCTACGCTGACATCGTGTTCTTCAACGAGCCCGCTGAGGGCGGTCATTTCTTCGCTCTCGAGCAGCCGGCGACGCTGGTCGACGACATCCGCAGCACATTTGCACTGCTGACATGACGGGGATTCCCTCGCCTCGGCGGGGTGCCGCCCGCGAGCAGGCGATTCTGGATGCCGCGAGCGAGTTGATCGGAGAACTCGGCTATGAGAAAGTGACGGTCGATGCCATCGCTGCTCGGGCTCGCTCGTCGAAGACCACGATGTATCGTCGCTGGCCCGGTAAGGCTGAGCTCGTCGCCGATGCACTCCGCCGCCGAGCCGAGAGCGCAGACGCCGAGGTACCCGATACCGGCTCACTGCGAGGAGACCTTCTCGCCACGGTCGAGCAGATCCAGCAGACACTCGTCAGGCCATCCGGGCCGTCGTTGATCGGCATGATCGAAGCCATCCGTGACGATGACACGCTGCGCGAGATCATCCGCGGGCAGGTGCGAGAACGCGGCCACGACGTCGGGCGCGTCATCTGCGCTCGCGCCGTGACTCGCGGCGAGGAGCTCGACCCCACCCGCTCCGACGCCGTTCTCGATCTCGCCTTCTCCGCCCTCTTCACCGAGACCCTCCTTCTGGGCGGCGGCCTGGACCGACACACGCTGGAACGTCTGGTCGACGACGCACTGCTCCCTTTACTCCGGGAAAAACAGCGGAGAGCGTGAGATTCGAACTGCTCGGAGTATCGGAATGACGCTCGGGCACTTCCGCCAATTGGTTGGCGCCATCACCGAAGTCCCGGCACGCGGCGGTTCTGTGGGTGGCCGAGTACTGCGAAAGTTCATTCGGACAGATGGAAGGGATCGCCCGCGTGAACAATCGAATCGCCCTGATCACCGGCGCCGGGATGCTCGGTGCCCACACAGCACGACGTCTGCTGGATGCGGGCTGGGAGGTCGTGCTCGTCGATCGCACGCTTCATCGCACCTACCTGGCAGACGTCGTCGGTCATTCGTCGAGGCTCACCCTCATCGAAGGGGATCTGCTTTCAGAGAGCGTGTGGGCGACTCTGCCTGAGCCCGAGGTCGTGATCCATACCGCCGCGCTCATCGCCGCCAGGGCGCAGAGCGATCCACTGGCGGCACTGGACATAAACGTCCGTGCCACCTTCCGACTCGCGCTGTGGGCCGCGGGCGTCGGGGCCCGACGGTTCATTGCGGTCAGCACCTGGGGCGTACACGACATGGATGCCCGAGGGCCGTTCGACGAGGACTCTGCGATCGTCTCACAGCATCTCACCTACTACGGAGCAACGAAGATGGCGATGGAGGAGCTGTTGGGGGCAGTGGAGGCAGCCACCGACCTCGAGGTCGTCATCGTCCGCCCTTCGGTGATGTACGGGTACGGGCCTCATCTCGGAGGAGCGCTCGGCAGCCAGGCGATCGAGACGATCGTGATCGAGGCGTTGGGCGGACGAGACGTTGTCATTCCACGGAATCTGCTGTCTCAGACCGAACTGCTCTACGTCGATGACGCCGCCGCAGCGCTTGCAGCCGCAGCGTCGGTTCAGCTCGCCGCATCGTTCGAGCGGTTCATTCTGGGATCGCAGCAGACGACGACGGCCGACGAGCTGGCAGAGACACTTCGAAAACTGTTTCCCGAGGTCAGTGTTCGCGTCGATGACAGCTCGCAGGGCATGTCCCCTCCTGGAAGAGATGAACCGATCGACGCGACCCGGGCGGTTCAAGCACTCGGCATCGAGGTGCCCAGGTCGCGGGAGAACGGCCTTGCGGCATTCGTCGACGTTCTTCGATCCTCGAGCGCCGCCCCCCAGGTCGCCTCTCATTGACCCGCGCCAGCTTCCCTGGCCCACAGCTCCCACGCTCGGAAGACCTGTGTCGCATTCGAGTTCGCTGCCGCAAGCCCTTCGTTGATCGAGAGCGATGAATCCGCGCCCAAGGCGGCCGCCGCAAGTTGAATCTGCGCGTTCACCTGAAGCTGCACGGATTGGAAGACCGCCTGCCGCAGATCGGGTGCCACCGTCACGAATCCGTGTCCGCGCATCAGAACCAGAGACGACGAATCAAGCGTGTCAGCGAGCGACTCGCCGAGCCCGAGGTCGCGGATGAGGAGATCAGTTCCGTCTCCCGCGACGCTGCGAATATCGAATTTACTGACACCTCTGGAGAGGAATCCCGCGACGTGCGTCATCGGCTTGAGCTGGACTTCGGGTGCGGTGAAGGGAATGACCACCGGCGCGTGACTGTGTACGATGGCGCCGACGTCAGGCCGTCGCGCATACACGGCGGCATGGATGAACCGTTCGAGGTAGACAGGGCGTGGATCTTCTGTCACGCCGACAAGGTCGAACTCTTGAACGTCGGACTCCTCCACGAGCGCCGGCGCTCGGTTTCGCGCCAGTAGGAAGCGGTCTGGTCGAGCCGCACTCCGAACGCTCACGTGTCCGAAAGCATCGAGAACGTGCTTCGAATAGAGGATTCTGTTGGCAAGCGCAAGCTCGCTTCGTTCGTCGCTGCCAGACACGCTGATTCCTGTCTTCATAGGGTTGGATCGTTCAAGGCCATCGTCAACTCACTCTCTGAGGTCGTCAAGGCCGATGCGCTTGGGCAGGAAGACAGCGGCAACGAGCGACACGAGCGCGCCCGCGATCAGGTAGAAGGCAGGCGCGATGGTGTTGCCTGTCACCTGGATGAGCCAGGTTGAGATGTAGGGCGCGAAGCCGCCCGCCAGGGCGGTCGCCACAGCGGAGGCGGTCGATACCAGTGATCCCCGACGCCGTGTTCCGTAGAGTTCGGTGATGGTAGCCGGCCCGACGCCGGCCACGATGGCATACAACGGCGCCATGATGAGCTGGAAGACAATGAGTCCGATGAGCGACTGCATGGAGAGAAGCAGAGAGAACGCGGGATATGCCAGCACCACGTATCCGACGGCGCCGATGATCAACAGCGGACGACGGCCGAACCTGTCGGAGAGCATTCCGGCGACAGGAATGAGCACCACCGTGAGAGCAGCACCGAAGAGGGTCGCAATGAGAGCGGACTGCTGGTCTGCCTTCGCGAACGTCACCGCATAGGTCGGCATGTAGTTGAGGGTGATGAAGGCGGCCATCGTCCAGAGGCAGACGACGCCGAGATTGAGGAGGAAGCTTCGCACGTCGCCAGAGTCTTTCGCGGCATCGGGCTCCTGAGTGGCTGCCCCTTCGCCTCGCGCCTGCAGGGCGACAAAGGCCGGCGACTCTCCCATTCTGCGACGAAGAACGAAGACGACGACGGCGAGGATTCCGCCGAAGACGAAAGGCACGCGCCACCCCCACGCAGCCATACTGCCTGCTCCGAGCAGCGCGGTGAGCGCGAACGCGAAGAGCAGCCCCAGAATGAGTCCCGCGCTCGTGGCCACCTGGCTGAAGCTGGTGTAGAACCCCCGACGGCCGCGATTTGCGGATTCTGAAAGGAAGACGGCGGAGCTGCCGAACTCTCCGCCCGCCGAGAATCCCTGCAGCAGGCGACCTATCACGACGATGACCGCACCGGCCACACCGATCGCGGCGTACCCCGGAGCGACGCCGATCAGTACACTGCCACCTGCCATGAGGAACATGGAGATCAACATGACCGACTTGCGGCCACGACGGTCCATCAGACGGCCGAGAACCACCGCACCGAGAGGCCGTGCCAGGAACGCTGCGCCGAAAATGGCGAACGTCGGCAGCAGAGCTGCGATGGGGTCGCTGGTGTTGAAGAAGGTGGCCGCGATATACACGGCGACGACGGCGTAGACCGAGAAGTCGAACCACTCCAGCACGTTTCCGATCGTGACAAGCGCGACGATCCTGCGAAACGCTCGCGGGTTGAGTGCCTCCGACGTGGTTGTTTCGCCAACGGGCAGAGATGACATGTGAGTTCTCCTTACAGGGAGTCGTTCAGGCGGATGCGCCTGACGGTGAGCGATGCGAACAGACGAGACCTGCCGATGGGGTCTAAGACATAGCCGAGTGCTGATTCGAGCCGGGGAACGCGTGCTTGCAGTGTCGAGTGATGAATGTGCAGTTTCGATGCAGCCTGCCGAAGGCTCTCGCACTCGACGAGCGTCTGCAGAATCAGCAGGGTACCGGGCTGGCTCTCTTCCAGCTCGGTGAGCCTCGCGATGTCGCTCTGCGCCGCGCCTGCGTCGGGAGTCACCTCGGCTAACGCTGCGAGAGTTCCGAGACTCTCGTACGCAATCCGCATCGGACCAGGATTATCGGGTGTTCCATCACCTGTGAAGCGCAGCGCCAGAAGGGCCAGTCGCCAGGATTCGGCGAGGGTGGCCAGCTCTCTTTCGGGCCCGATGCCTGCTCGAGCGTATTCTGCTGCGTCGAGCCCATCGTTTTGCACGATCTGCGCAAGAACGTTGCCGACGCGCATGGCGCGTGGCGGTCGCCGTGGGTTCTGCGCGTCGCTCGAGCCTGCCGCGCCCAGCACTGCAATCACGCGCGCCGAACGGGAGGGGTCGAGTCCGATCCGTCGCGCTGCACCGAGCTGGTCGGCTTCGCTGGTTGTCGGGTCGAGCAGAACTTCGACGCTGGCGGTATCATGTGTGTCGGTGTGCCTCGTTCGCTCGAGCACCGGCCGCACCCCAGCGCTGAGTCTTTCGAGGATCATCTTGTCTGACGGCTCCGCGACGCCGGATCGTTCCAGCCACACGTGCGCCGTACCCGACGAGCCGATCGTCGTGCTCTGCCATGGGCCGCGGGGGCGAGGATCAAGCGCTACGCCGTGCGGTGAGACGCGCACCAGCAGATGGCGAGACTCGTCTTCGAGCCCGACGACGCAGTGCGAGAGCGCGGCTGCTCCCCGTACGAAAGCCTGGATACCGGCTTTACTCTCGATGAGCGAGTCGAAGTACGTGATGACGCTGACGGCATCGGCTGCACTCGAATCGAGTTCGCGGAGTCGTCCCAGCAGTTCCTGCATGGCCTCTCCTTCGGGTGACGACCCGAGTCGTACACCTAACGGCGCTGATCGACGATGTGAATGGACTTGGTCTCGGTGTAGCTCAGGAGTTCTTCTATAGACTCCTCCCGGCCCTGGCCCGAAGACTTGTAGCCCCCGAAGGGCATGCCGATGAAGTGTTGGCCTACCCCGTTCACCCACACGTATCCAGCCCGTAGGGCTCTGGCCACAGAAAGGGCCCGGCGCACGTCGTTGGTGAACACACTCGCCGTAAGCCCGTAGGGCAGGCTGTTGGCGATGGCCACGGGATCGTCGCTGTCGCTCCAGCGGATGATCGAGAGAACGGGGCCGAAGATCTCCTCCGTGGCGACGCGAGCGGCCTTGTCGACCCGATCGAGAATGGTCGGTTCGATGAAGTAGCCGGTGGGCTGGCCGGCCGGGCGGCCCCCACCGGCCACGACCTCTGCCCCGTCGGCCTGGGCGGACTGGATGTAGTCGAGAACGCGCGTGTATTGAAGGCCATTGACCAGCGGGCCCTGCGCACTCGCCGGATCGAGGGGAGAGCCGATCTTCCTACCCTGAAGAGAGCGACGGATGGTCGTGATGACGTCGTCGGCTATCGAGTCGTGCACGAGAAGTCGGGAGGTCGATCCGCACGACTGGCCCGACCAGGCGAAGTTCATGCCGCGCACCGCGGCGGAGCCGACTTCGACAGGGTCGGCGTCGGGATAGGCGATCAGCGCGTTCTTTCCGCCGAGCTCGAGGGTCACCTCTTTGACGCCCGTATCGGCGGCATCGCGCAGAATCGAGCGACCCGTCTTCTCGCTACCGGTGAAGGCGATGCGAGCCACGTCGGAATGCCGCACGAGGGCGCGGGGAACATCCGGCCCCTCTGAGGTCAGGATCTGCACCACCCCCGGGGGGAACAGAGTGGCGATGAGTTCGGCGAGGTACAGCGCGGAGAGCGGGGTGACGTCGGCGGGCTTCAAGATGACGCAATTCCCGGCGACGAGAGGAGCAGCCAGCTTTGTGACGGCGAACAAGATCGGGTGGTTGAACGGAACGATGGCCGCCACCACTCCGAAGGGTTCACGTACCGTGAAGTGCGTACCGGTCGAGACCGGGAGGCTGTACCCCTTCATCTCGAGGGCGAGACCTGCGAAGTAGCGGCACACGCGAGCGGAATGCTCGACATCAGAGGCCATCACCCCGATCGGGGCACCCCCATCGACGGCGTCGAGCAGCGCGAGGTCGCTCTTGTGCTCCTCGATGATGTCTCCGATGCGACGAACCCGCTCCGCCCGCTCCGTCGGATCGACCTGCGACCAGGCGGGGAAGGCACGCACAGCCGCGGCGACCGCACGTTCGACGTCGTCGCCCGAAGCCCGTGGTGCACGGGCTATCACCTGCTCCGTCGCCGGCGACGAGATCTGAAACGTCGCTTCGCCCGTCGCATCGACGAGCTCGCCGTCGATGAGCATTCGCCAGTTCCGGTCGAGAAGCGTCGACACGCGCTTGAGGTTTCGCTCGTACTCGCCGACAGCAGGCGCGTCTGAACCCGGGATCGACGGTGCTGTAGTTTCAAGCATGAGCAGAGTCCCTCTCTTCTTTCGCCATCCCGGCTGAGCGGTAGTCGATGGCGGAATGGTCGATGTGTGCCAGGATCTCCCCGATTTCCGTCGGGGTCCCCGGCCAGTGGCTGGTGATACGGCCGTTGTGGCCGACGCGGTAATAGCTGTCGCAGCGAGCCAGCACGCTGCGGTCCAGCCGCACGTCGAGCTGCCGATTGAACTCGTCTTCGCTCGATCTGCGCACCTCGATGAGATCCGCGTCTACCCGACCCGCCTCCTGCACACAGGTTGCGATGTAACGGGCGTGGGCGGTCAGCACTTCGGTGATGAAGGGGATCTGCACGTTCGGCCCGTCGACGAGGAACATGTTCGGGAATCCGTTGACCATCATGCCGAGATATGCTGACGGGCCTTCGGCCCATTCGTCTCGGAGGGTACGGCCGTCTGCCCCGACGACCTCGACGTCGGAAAGCCACGCGTTCGTCTGATAGCCCGTGGCGAGAATCACGGTGTCCACGGGGTACTCGGTTCCATCTGAGTCCACGGCGGCATGCGGCCGGAGCGCGGCCAGACGTTCTCCGACGACGGTCACCTGCGGCTGAATCAGGGACTGGTAGTAATCGTTGCTGAACAGCAGGCGGCGGCATCCCAGAGCATAGTCGGGGGTGAGAATCTCACGCAGGGCCGGTTGCGTGACGATCGCCTCGAACTCCTTACGCCAAGCTGCTACCGCAGTGGCGTTGGCGGCGGCGTCGAACGGAAAGCGGCTGCGCGCGGCGACGTCGTAGTACTCGTGCCACTCTTCTCTCATCGCCTCCAGCACCTCGGGAGAATCCCGGAAACGCTGGTGGTCTTCGGCACCGTAGACCTGCTCGGGTTTGTGCAGCACGTGAGAGGGCGTGGGAATGAAAGCGACGACCTCGGCAGCGTTCTGCACCGCCCAGGGCACGACCTGAATGGATGTGGCGCCCCCGCCGACAACGGCGACTCGCTGCCCGGTCACATCCAGATCGTCTGGCCAGTCGGCGGCGTGGAAGACGCTCCCCGTGAAGTGCTCGGCACCCGGGATCGGCCGAGTGTCGGGCTGAGAGAAACGCCCGACAGCGGCGATGACGTACTGCGGCGTCCAGGTGATGTCACCCGCAGTGCGAACCTCCCACCGTGCATCCGCTTCATCCCAGACGCAGGAGACGACAGCCGTATCGGCGAGCAGGTGCGAGGTGAGGGCCGCCTCATCGGCCACCTTCTCGATGTACTCCAGAATCTCGGCTCCCGGCGCGAAATTGGAAGACCAATCAGGGTTCGGTGCGAACTCGAAACTGTAGAGCTGTACGGGAGTGTCGCAGGCGACGTTGGGATAGTGGTGCCGAAGCCAGGTGCCCCCGAAGCCTGCCTGCCTGTCGACCATGACGAAGTCGTCGATGCCGCGCTCCAAGAGCTCGCGAGCAACCGCAATGCCGCCCAGGCCGGCGCCGATGATGACGATGCGCGGATCTGCCGCCATCGCTTCGGCTCGTGTCAGTGTGCTCATCGCGCTTCGCTCAGTTCTTTCGTGTCGTGGGCAGGTGTGGAGGTGTGCGGCCGAATCACGGGCTTCATGGAGCCTGCGGCTATGGCCGCGAGAGCATCCCCGACCGAGTCGAGAGTGAACTCGTCACCGAGCACGGCCTCGAAGTCGAATTCCGAAGAGTGATGCTTGAGAATCTGGAACGCCCGCCAGAAGTGGGAGATGTCGGCGGAAACGCTGCCGGAGACCGAGATCTGCCGCATGTTGAAGTTCGTGGCGTGCACCTGGCTCGGGCGCGGGTCGGATGCGCCCACGACCAAGACGTGCCCCCCGCGTCGCGCCAGCGACAGACTCTCGGTGAACGCCGGTGCGACCCCGCTGCACTCGGCGATGATGTCGGCGCCCCTGCCATCTGTGAGGGAGAGCACCGTGTCGCGGCGCTCCTCGACGGTCGTCGACATCACGTCGATCACCGTCGTAGCGCCCCAGCGGCGGGCGACGTGCAGGCGGTCTGCCGGCGCCCCGATGACGACGATCTGCGGAATGCCCATGATCTTGGCGTAGGCCGTTGCGTAGAGACCGACGGCTCCCGAGCCTTGAATCACTATGGTGTCGGTGGGCTTCAGCCTGCCCACCGTCTCGAAGGCGTGCACCACTGTGCGGAACGCACAGGTCGCAGACGAAGCGAGGGCCGGCGAGAGACCCTCAGGCACTAAGACCGCGCGCGAGCGGGGCGGAACATAGCAGTACTCCGCGAATCCGCCCGTCAGGTAGGGGAACGAGGTCAGTGGCCCGAAGCCGTTCAGGTTCGCGTTCACGCAGAGGGTGGGCTGCTTGGCGACGGTACACCAGTAGCACCGGTCGCACCACGGCGAGGCCCAGGCCACGAGATCGCCCTCGGTCAAGGGGCGGCCGAGCGAATCAGTGCGGCGGCCCTTGCCCAGTGCCACGACTCTGCCCACCATCTCGTGGCCGAGCACCAGGGGCACTCTGCAGGTGGGAACGTCGCGCATGTCGCCATTCGCGA
The DNA here is from genome assembly GCF_036553535.1 of Subtercola sp. YIM 133946. Classification (NCBI taxonomy): domain Bacteria; kingdom Bacillati; phylum Actinomycetota; class Actinomycetes; order Micrococcales; family Microbacteriaceae; genus Subtercola; species Subtercola sp. YIM 133946. The sequence continues at coordinate 7,139 of NZ_JAZHPE010000050.1, read as the reverse complement.
TGTGCATATCGGTACCGCAGGCTGTGGCGGCCTCGATCTGAACGAGCATCGCGTCGTCTATCAGCGCCGGAACATCGAGTTCTATGACCTGCAGCGGCGACTCGTAGTCAACGACGGCTACCGCTCGTGAACGTGCCGGATAGGTCACTTGTCATCCTCCATCGGATAGGGCTTGTCAACATCGAAAGGAATGCCCTCTGCTAACGATGTCGAACCACGGTCGCGCTCACGACCGCCAATCACCTCGGATTCGAGGGCGGATTTCACCACTTGGCGGATCAGTTCTGGCTGTGCGTGAGGTTCTCCAGGCCCGCGCGAGACGGGTCTATGGCACGCGACAGGTAGGCGGCGCGCGTCGTGTTCGACAGCTGTGACACGGCCGCATGCGGCGCCGAATAGTCGAACCCGTGCCACGCGCCGGGCCACAGATGGAATTCCAGCACGACACCGGCCTGCGACAACCGAGTGGCGAACTGAAGGGTCTCATCTCTGAAGGTCTCGACTTGGCCCACGTCGAGGTAGGTGGGCGGCAGGCCCCCGAGGTCATGCGCTCGTGCTGGAGCAGCGTAGGGGGAGGTATCGGGCCCTCCGGCGGCGTCCCCGAGAAGAGCGTGCCACGCTGTGAGGTTGGAACGGCGATCCCACGGCCCATCGCCGTCGAGTTCCCAACTCGACGGCGATTCGTTGCGGTCGTCGAGCATCGGGCATTGCACGATGAGGTGACTGATCGCGGGCGCGCCGAGGTCGCGAGCCATGAGCGCGACGGCGAAGGCAAGGCCCCCTCCGGCGCTGGCGCCATTGACGATCACGAAGTCGGTGTCGATCGAGAATGCTGCTGCGTTGTCGTGAATCCAGGTCAGGCCGGCGTAGCAGTCATCGATTCCGGCAGGGAATGGATGCTCGGGCGCGAGGCGGTAGTCGACCGAAACCACTGTGACACCGAACTCGAGCACCCACTCGGCGAGCGCGTCGAGGCGCAGCATCCGCGTTCCCGCGATCATGCCCCCGCCGTGGATGAGGTACACGCACGGGCGGGGCCCAGTTGCGTGCGGCGACTGGAGGATGGTGAGGGGGACCACCCCCTCACCATGCCGCGCCGGCGCCTGCACGTCATGCACGATGACGCCCATTCTCTGCAGGTCGCGCGGAGTCGGGCACTTGGCTGCGATGGTTCGACGCAGCCCTTCTATCGCCTCAGGAAGAACCGACTTCAGGGCGTCAGCGGGAAACGAGTTGAGCACGGCCGCGAGCTCACCGTCGACCGGCGGCCGAACGCCTCGATCTCTTTCTCCGTCGAAAACCGTCATGACACGAGCCAAACAGTGAACTCTACGGCCGGAAACCGCCAATCAGAGGGGATCCGGCGTTTTCGTTCGTCATTCGGCGGCTTGAACGGACACTTCGCCATGAATCGCCGAGAACTCGCCTGGCGTAGCGGTGACGGCATCCGACACGGCAGTCAGGAACCAGTCCACGTCGCTCGCATGATGCGGGGCACTCCGGTGATACAGGTTCAGTTCGATCGGCGGCATGTCGAGTGGAACGTCCTTCACCACGATGGGCCAGGATGCTGACCAGCCCGCCGCGATGGTCTCGGGGATCGTGGCGATCAGGTCGCCACTTCGCACCAGCAGCGCCGGAAGGGTGGCGAAATGCTGCACGCTGAGCAGGGGCTCTGGCATTGCGTCGGCTCGGCGATGCGCGGCCTCGAGCAGCTCAGCTCCTGAGTCCCCACCGACGGCGACGCGCGGAGCGCGTCTGTAGGCATCCTGAGTCATCGCCTGGTCGGCGAGCGGATTCGACGCCGACATCACGACGCGGTATCCCTCGACCTTCACGAGCGTTCTTTCGAACTCGGTGGGGAGGTTCGCCGCGGTGATGGCGAGATCGACAGTGCCTCGCGACAGCCACCGTGGAAGCTCCTCCGACTCGAGATGCACGACCTCGACACGGGCATTCGGCGCTTGCGCATGCATGGTGTCGAAGATTCTGGGCAGCCATCCGATCTCACCCAGTTCAGACAGTGCGAGACGAAAGGTGCGCTCTGTCGTCATGGGGTCGAACGCGCGCACGTTGTCGAGCACGCGGTCGATTCCACCCAGACTCTCCCTGAATCGCGGAAATATCGCGTCGGCGACGGAAGTCGGGCGAACACCTCTGCCCGTTCTCTCAAAAAGCGGATCGTGCAGCTCGTCTCGAAGGCGCGCGAGAGCCTGACTCACCGCAGACTGCGTCACGAAGAGCCGCTCGCTCGCCGCCGTGAGGTTCTGCGTCTCATAGATGGTGACGAAGACGCGCACGAGATTCATGTCCATCGTTCTGCCTGACTCATAAGGAAGATTGCTAGAACGATATTAGATGCTTTCATCTCCTGTTGTCACTGATCTAAGTAGCATGAATGTCGATCCGACTCGCTCACGCCCGAGCATCGAACGAAGGAGTTTCATGTCTGAGTCAGCAGCGCAAGCTATTTCTCGCGTCGGCAGCGTCGTCGCTGCCCTTCGCAACTCGACGGCCAAGCCGGCCATCTTTCCGGTCACCCCGGAGTTCACGAACTGGCGCTCTGAGCAGCGCGCATGGCGGGACTCGGTGGCCCTTCTCGATCAATCGCACCACATGACCGATCTGTTCATCTCAGGCCCCGACGCCCTGAAGCTCCTCTCTGACACCGGAGTGAACAGCTTCGCGAACTTTCGTGTCGACGAAGCCAAGCAGTTCGTCGGGGTGAATCACGAGGGCTACCTCATCGGCGACGCCGTGCTGTTCTACCTCGACGAGAACTCGTTCGATCTCGTCGGCTGGTACATGGTGCTCGATTGGGTGCAGTTCATCGGCGAGACCGGCGGCTACGACGTGACTTTCGAGCGCGACGCCAACTCCCTGATGCGCAACGGTGAAGACCCCAAGCTCTACCGCTACGAGATTCAAGGGCCGCGCGCGCTGGCGCTCGTGGAGAAGATCATCGGGCATGAAGTGCCGCCGACCAAGTTCTTCGGAATGGCGACGTTCGAGATCGACGGCGTGACCGTGCGTTCGCTTCGGCACGGCATGGCCGGCCAGCCCGGGTTCGAGCTGTTCGGGCCATGGAACGAACGGCTCACGGTACGCGAGGCGATCGTTCGCAACGGCGAAGAGTTCGGCTTGGTTCTGGCCGGCTCCCGCGCCTACTCGACGGCGAACCTTGAATCTGCGTGGGTTCCTTCGCCGATCCCCGCCGTCTTCACAGGAAAGCAGACCGAGGAATATCTCGCCTGGCTGCCGGCAGAACGCATCGGGTCGCTGGCCGGAAGCTACTCGGCAGACAATATCGAGAACTACTACCTGACTCCGTACGACATCGGATACGGGCGAGTGGTCGCCTTCGACCACGATTTCATTGGTCGCGAGGCGCTCGAGCAGCGTGAGAAGGTGCAGAACCGTCAGAAGGTCACGCTCGTGTGGCAGCCCGAAGACGTCGCCGCGGCGCAGCGCACGCTGTATGAGCCCGGTGTTCCGGCCAAGTTCATCGAGTTCCCGAAGGCCCGATACGGTCTCTACCAGATGGACCGCGTGGTCGTCGATGGCACGGATGTCGGTATCTCGCACGACGTGGGCTACATCAGCAACGAGCACGCCTTCGTGTCGCTGGCCAGCATCGACCTCGACTATGCGGCTCCTGGCACCGAGGTGGTCGTGGTGTGGGGCGAGCAGCCCAATTCGACCAAGCCGGCTGTCGAGGAGCACCGCCAGATCGGGATTCGGGCAACAGTCGAACCGGCTCCCTATTCGGCGTTCGCCCGCGAGAACTACCGCAAGAACTGAGCCGGCGAATCGCATGGCACACATCACCGAACAGCCCACAGCGGCTGCCCGCGAACTGGTCACCGACTATTCGATCGAAATGACCGGAAAAGACCTCGGTCAGCTCGACGAGGCGGCGGCGCGCATTCCGCCCGGCACTCGAGTCAATGTGACGTTCCTCGGAACCGAGGACCTGCCCATGCGGCTGACCGCCGCGCGGGCTGTGATCTCTCACGGCTTCATTCCGGTTCCGCACATCTCCGCGCGCCGGCTCCGCTCGCTTGCCGAACTCGAGGAGTTCGTGACACAGCTGGAGGCTGCGGGCGCGTCAGAGCACGTCTTCGCCGTCGGCGGCGATCCGACGAGCCCCGACGGTCCTTTCGACGACTCGTTGGGCGTGATCGCGACGGGACGGCTCGCGCCTCACAGTGTTCGTGAGGTCGCCATAGCGGGATATCCAGAGGGGCATCCCGCTATCTCGAGCGATCGGTTGTGGGGTGCGCTCGAAGACAAGACGGCACTGCTCGCAGAACAGGGCCTGGAGTGCGTCATCCTGACGCAGTTCGCGTTCGACAGCGCACCGGTCGTGGACTGGATCGACGAGGTTCGTTCGCGGGGCATCCTGGCGCCCATTCGCATCGGAACCCCCGGCCCGGCAGGCGTCAAGCGACTGCTGACGTTCGCCCGCAGGTTCGGCATCGGCGCGAATGCGATGATCGTGAAGAAGTACGGCTTCTCGCTGACGAACCTGATGGGAACGGCCGGCCCCGACCGATTCGTGTCTGACCTGGCCACGGCGCTGGCCGAACGGCCGCAGTCCGGCGATGTGCGGTTGCACTTCTACGCCTTCGGCGGTCTCGCGGCGACCGCAGCATGGGCGGCCGATTATGTGAGCGAGAAGGCACGATGAGCGACGTGCTGCAGAGCATGCGCGACCAGGCGTGTCTCATCGTGAGCGGGCCAGACCAACCCGGCATCGTCGCATCCGTCGCCACCCTCATCTCGCGCAACGGCGGCAATATCGTGTCGCTCGATCAATACACCGACAATCCGGAGGGCGGGCATTTCTTTCAGCGCGTCGTCTTCGATCGACCATTCTTGGTCGGGGCGTTGCCCGAGATCGAGGCAGATCTCGAGCAGACGCTCGAACCTCTGGGGATGCAGTGGCGGCTGACTGATCGATCGAAACCAAAGCGCATGGCGATACTCGCGTCGACGGCCGACCACTGTCTTCTCGAACTGCTGTGGCGCCATCGGCGTGGAGAGCTGCCCGTCGAGATACCCATGGTCATCGCCAACCATTCGACGACGAGCGCCGACGTTCGCTCATTCGGCATACCCTTCCACCTGGTCGAGTCGACCGGGCCAGACAAGTCGGCAGCCGAGGCGACCATTCTGAAGCTGCTCTCCGACAAGGTCGACTTCATCGTGCTCGCCCGGTACATGCAGATTCTGTCGACGGAGTTCTTGAACTCCGTCGGCGTGCCTGTGATCAACATCCACCACTCGTTTCTGCCGGCGTTCATCGGCGCAGCTCCCTACCGGAAGGCCAAGGAGCGCGGAGTGAAGCTCATCGGAGCGACCGCGCACTACGTCACAGCAGAGCTCGACGAGGGCCCGATCATCGAGCAAGACGTTGCACGGGTCGACCATACGCACAGCACGGCTCACCTGCAGAGGCGTGGAGCCTACGTCGAGCGAGCAGTACTGTCACGGGCAGTCGAATGGCACGCGGAAGACCGAGTGGTGCGTCACGAGAATCAAACCATCGTTTTCGCCTAGCACCGAAGCTCGAGCACAAACGAACTCCCATAGATCGGAAAGTCATGAAAGATGTTCAACCGGCGCTTCTCGTGGTGAGCGCCCATGCAGGAGATTTCGTGTGGCGCGCGGGCGGCGCGATTGCGGCGGCGACGATGCGCGGTGAACGTGCGACGATAGCCTGCCTGTCATACGGCGAGCGAGGCGAGTCGGCGAGCCAGTGGCTGCAGGGCAGACCGCTTGAAGAGATCAAGAAGATCCGCCGTGACGAGGCCGAGGCTGCCGCCGGCGAACTCGGGGCCGACATCGAGTTCCTCGACCTGGGCGACTACCCCCTGCTGGAGTCGCCCGAGGCGGTGGAGCGCCTCATCGACGTGTACCGCCGTGTTCAGCCGACGGTCGTGCTGACGCATCCGTTGTCAGATCCGTACAACGGCGATCACCCCGCCGCCGCGCGTATGGCGCTGCAGGCCCGGGTTCTGGCCCAAGCGATCGGTGTCGCCGTCGACGGCGAGTACCCCAGTATCGACGAGATCATCGGGGCTCCGCCGGTGTTCTTCTTCGAACCGCACCAGCCCGAGCAGAGCGACTTCAAGCCGAACGTGCTGCTCGACATCACCGACGCCTTTGCGCTCAAGCGCAAGGCGATGGAGTGCCTGCCCGCGCAGAAGCACATGTGGGAGTACTACACGTCGCTCGCGATTCGTCGCGGGGTGCAGGTCAAACGCAACGCCGGCCCGAATCTCGGGTTGCCGCACGAGACCATGGGCGAGGCGTACATGCGGTACTACCCCCAGGTGACAGGGGTGCTGGAATGAGCAGCGTCATCGTCACCGATATCGTTCGGGCCGACCAGACGACGATCGATGCTCTCGCCGTGCACGGTGTCGCGACCGTGCATGAGGCGATGGGGCGCGTCGGCCTGGTCGGGCCGTCGGTGCACCCGGTTCAGCAGGGTGCGCGCATCGCCGGTTCTGCCGTCACCGTGCTGTGCTGGCCCGGTGACAACCTGATGATCCATGCGGCGGTCGAGCAGTGCCAGGCTGGCGACATTCTCGTCGTCTCCACCACCTCACCCTCGCTCGACGGTTCGTTCGGCGAACTGTTCGCGACGGCACTGACCTACCGCGGAGTCCGCGGTGTCGTCACCACCGGTGGTGTGCGCGACGTCGTCGATCTCCGTGCGATGAACTTTCCGGCGTGGGCCGGTGCCCAGAACGCGCAGGGCACGGTGAAGGCCACAGCAGGCTCGGTCAACGTGCCGATCGTGGTCGGCGGCGCGATCATCCGGCCGGGTGACGTGGTGGTGGCCGACGATGACGGCGTGCTCTGCGTGCCCCGCGGCGAGGCCGATACCGCTCTGACCGCATCGGATGCCCGGGTCGAGAAAGAAGCGGCCGCTCGAGCCGCGTATCTGAACGGCGACCTCAGCCTCGACCGCAACGACCTGCGCGGCGTGCTCGCCGACCTCGGCGTGCGATACGTCACACAACAGGAGTACACCGATGGCGACCACAGACGGCGGGATCTAGACCATGACTGAATTTACGTCGTTCGATGTTGCGCATCTGGCGAATGTCGAGTTGTTCACTCCGGAG
>NZ_JAZHPE010000005.1:0-57705 GCF_036553535.1 Subtercola sp. YIM 133946 | reverse complement strand
GTTGAGTAGCGCGCAGCGCGTATCGAAACCGGTGGTGCGGGGTGGGTTTCGATACGGCCTGCGGCCTACTCAACCGGCGTCGCCCGCCCGCCGCTGGTTGAGTAGCGCGCAGCGCGTATCGAAACCGGTGGTGCGGGGTGGTTTCGATACGGCCTTCGGCCTACTCAACCGGCGTCGCCCGCCCCGCCGCTGGTTGAGTAGCGCGCAGCACGTATCGAAACCGACTAGACCGCAGCGAGCGCCGGGATGACCAGCGGCTCTTCTGCGGGCACCGGCGCATTGGCGGGCGGGGCGATCTCGAGGTTCGCGTCGGCGAGGATCTTCTGGGTCTGCGCCGCATCGGTGTACGACACCCGGGCGTAGTGGCCGATGGGAACCACCGAGTGCAGCACGGTGTTCTCGTAGACGTGGATCAGGTTGAACGCCTGCGCCCCGTCGCGGGCGAGCGTGCCGCCGACCGGAACGTTGAGGTCTTGGGTGTAGCAGGTTGCCGAGGCGACCGACACCGGAACGCCCGCGAACATGGCGGTCGACGAGTAGTGCAGGTGGCCGGCGATGATCGACCGCACGTCTGAGCCCTGGATGACCTCGGCGAGCGACGCCTGGTCGCGCAGCTCGACCATCACGGCGAGGTCGAGCACGCTGGGCACGGGCGGGTGATGCATGGCGAGGATGGTGCCGTGCGGGGCGGAGGTCGACAGTTCTTCGGCGAGCCAGTCGAGCTGCTCAGGTGTGACCTCGCCGTAGTGCGAACCGGGCACCGTCGAGTCGAGCGTGATGACGCGCAGGCCGTTGATGTCGTAGACGCGGTCGACCGGCTTCATCGAGGGCAGCTGGTCGAGCAGGCCGGCGCGGAAGGCGGCGCGGTTGTCGTGGTTGCCCATCACCCAGATGACCTCGGCGCCCATGGCGGCCGCGGCGGGCTCCACCATCGCACGCAGCTTCTCGTAGGCCTTGGGGTCGCCCTTGTCGGCCAGGTCACCGGTGAAGATGATCGCCTCGGGGCGTGCGCCGGAGGCCTGCAGTTCGGCCAGGATCTCGACGAGATGACCCTCGGCATCGACCTTGTCGTACAGCAGGTTGTCGCCGCCGACGAAGTGCGTGTCGCTGAAGTGGAGTACGAAGTGGTCAGGCCTGGGATACTGCGCCAGCGTCGCGGTCATGGGGTTTCAAATCGATTCGAGTCGGGTTCCCGGCGAGAAGGCGAACGGTGTTCGCGCACGACGGGTGGTTCTGAGATCAACACAAGCAGAGAAACCTGAACGAGCGGTAAACGCCACGCGGGAGTATGACGAACAAGACCCGTGATGAACTCTCGGTGTCCACGCGATTTGTGCCTCAAGAAGTATGGCAGTCTGTAGGCGATCCGGCTAGGGCGATGTCACCACGACGCTCACGATCTGAAGGGTGGGTCTGGCATGAAGAGCATGCGATTCTCGAGCATGGTGAAGGGCATCACATCGGTGCGGCCCGGTGCCAAACCGATCTCACCCGCCCCCGACGAGATCGCGACGGCCGAGCCGTTCGAGCCGCGTTCGAGCATGGTCGACAACGCGATCTATCGCGACGGCAAGCGCGTGCTGTCGCCGACGAATCCGGCGGAGGCGATCGCGGCGCTGAACAGAACGCCCGGCGGGCTCGCCTGGATCGGCCTGTACCGGCCCAGCGCCGATGAACTGCTCGAGATGGAGAACGACTTCGACCTGCATCCGCTTGCCATCGAAGACGCGGTCGGCGCTCACCAGCGGCCCAAGCTCGAGCGCTACGCCGAGGTGTTCTTCGTGGTGCTGCGCGCCGCGCACTATGTCGACGAGCGTGAGGAGGTCGAGTTCGGCGAGTTGCACCTCTTCGTCGGCCCGAACTTCGTGATCTCGGTGCGGCACAGCGAATCGCCCGACCTGTCGGTGGTGCGCCGGCGCATGGAGAACGACCCCGACCTGCTGGCGCTCGGCCCCATCGCCGTGCTCTACGCCATCATGGACGCGGTGGTCGACCAGTACGCCCCGGTGGTGGCCGGCCTCGAGACCGACATCGACCAGATCGAGGCGCAGGTCTTCGAAGGAGACCCCGCGGTGTCACGGCGCATCTACGAACTGTCGCAGGAGGTGCTCGACTTCCAGCGGGCCACCCTGCCGCTGGCCGGCATGCTCGAGATGCTGCGCAGCCAGTTCGACCAGGTCGAGGGCACCCTGGAGCTGAAGCGCGCCTTTCGCGACGTCGCCGACCACGTCGCCGTGGTCAACGACCGGGTCGACGGCTTTCGCCAGACCCTGCGCGAGATCCTCACCGTGAACGCCACCCTGGTGGCCCAGCGGCAGAACGAAGACATGAAGAAACTCGCAGAGACGAGCAACCACCAGAACGACGAGGTCAAGCGCATCTCGGCCTGGGCCGCCATCTTCTTCGCGCCCACCGTGGTCACCGGCATCTACGGCATGAACTTCGACTTCATGCCCGAGCTGCACTTCGTGTGGGGCTACCCGGCGGCGCTCGCGCTGATGGCGACGCTGAGCATCGGGTTGTACGTGATGTTCAAGCGCCGCGGCTGGCTGTAGCCGCTAGCAGACATGTCGTCGATTGGCTAGGGTGGGCCGGTCTTGGCACCCCGCAGACAGCGCGACGTAGGGTGAAAACATGACCTCCCTGTGGCTGTCTTCACCGCCCGAAATCGGCTCCGACCCGTTCACCGAGGGCCAGCACTACGACGAGGTCGTCGTCGGTGCGGGCCTCACCGGTCTCGTCACGGCGCTGCTCTTCGCGCGGGCCGGTCGACGTGTGGCGGTGCTCGAGTCGCGCCATGTCGGCGCGGTCGCCACCGGCAACACCACGGCCAAACTGTCGCTGCTTCAGGGCAGCCAGCTGCAGCAGATCAAGAAGCACACCTACCAGTCGATCACGCAGGCCTACGTCGACAGCAACCGCGCCGCACAGCAGTGGATGCTCGACTACACCTCGGCGCGGGGCGTCGCCGTGCAGCTGCGCGACGCCATCAGCTACGCCGGCACCCCCGACGGCACCGAGACCGTCGAGCGCGAATACCGGGTGGCGCGATCGGTCGGCCTCGACGTGAGGCTGCGCGACGAGCTCGACCTGCCGTTTCCGATGTTCGGCGCGGTGGTGCTGCCCGAGCAGGCGCAGTTCGATCCGATGCACGTGCTCGCAGCCCTCGCCGCCGACGTGCGCGAGCTCGGTGGCGTGATCGTCGAGGGCGCGCGGGTCACCGGCGTGCGGGCGTCGGGCGGTGCAGGATCGCCGTCGCGCAATGCAGGGTCGCCGTCGCGCAATGCAGGGTCGCCGTCGCGCAATACAGGATCACCGCCGCGCGACGCGGCCACCGTCTTCACGACCCGCGGCGAGGTGTACGGCGGCCACGTGCACCTGACCACCGGCACGCCGATTCTCGATCGCGGGCTGTACTTCGCCAAGCTGAAGCCCCTGCGTTCGTACGCCACCTCGTACTCGGTGCCGGGCGAGCTGCCACAGGGCATGTACCTCTCGGTCGACGAACCGAGTCGTTCGCTGCGCACAGCGCCCACGGGCGATGGTCGCCACGGCAACGAGGAGCTGCTGGTGGGCGGCAACGGGCACGTGGTCGGCCGCGACCCGTCGACGAAGCAGAACGTCGACGACCTGCGCGAATGGACCGAGACGTTCTTTCCCGGCGCCCGCCTCACCCACTCGTGGAGCGCCCAAGACTACGAGACGCCGCACCGGGTGCCGTTCGTCGGCTACCTGCCCCGCGGCCGCGGCCGCATCTACCTGGCCACCGGGTACGGCAAGTGGGGCATGACCAACGCGGTCGCCGCCGCCCTCACCCTCGCCAGCGACATCATGGGCGACAGCCCCGACTGGGCGAAGGCGCTGCACCACCGCGCCACCCTGCCGGCCGCCATCGGCTCCGGGCTCGGCGCGGGGGCGGCAGTGGGCTGGTGGGCCGCAAAGGGCTGGGCGGGCGCGCTGTTCGGGCCCCGCGTGGATGCCCTGCCGACGCCCGGCGACGGCGAGGGGCTGATCGGCCGCGTCGCCACGGGCGAGGGCCTGCTCGGTGGGGCCGCCGTGCATCCGGTGGGCGTCTCGACCGTGGCGGGGTCGACCTGCGCGGTCTCGGCGGTCTGCCCGCACCTCGGGGGAGTGCTGTCGTGGAACGGCGCCGAACACTCGTGGGACTGCCCCCTGCACGGCTCGCGCTTCTCGGCGACCGGCACCCTGCTCGAGGGCCCGGCCACGCACGACCTCAGCCCGCGCTAGCGGCGAGGCGGGCGATGGCCGTGGTGGGGATGGGCAGCCAGTCGGGGCGGTTGCGCGCCTCGTAGATCGCCTCGTAGAGGGCCTTGTCGATCTCGAGCGCGTCGAGCAGCGGCCGCATCGCCTCGAGGTCGAGGCCGGAGCGGGCCACGTACGCGTCGAGAAAGGCGGTTCGGGCATCCGTCGCCCAGTCGGCGGCCGACTCGCCGGGGTGCGAGTGCGCGTGCGACCCGGCCACGTAGTCGAACGAGCGCAGCATTCCCGCGATGTCGCGCAGCGCGAGGTCGGGCTGGTTTCGCTCGACCATCGGTCGCAGCGGTTCGCCCTCGAAGTCGACGAGCACCCAGCCGCCGCCCGGCACGGCGAGCACCTGGCCGAGGTGGTAGTCGCCGTGGATGCGCTGCAGGCGCGGCCACTCGATGGCCGCCGCCTTCTCGAACACGCGCGCGATCGCATCGCCGTGAGCGGCGAGATCGGGCACCTCACGAACCGCGCCGGCGTGCCGGCGCCGCATGCTCGAGAGCACGCCGGCCACGAGGTCGGGGCTCGGGGCGACTGTGGGCATCACGGCGGCGAGGGTCTCGTGCACCTCGGCGGTGGCGTCGCCCAGGGCGGCGGCCTCAGCCGTGAACGACTGGCCGGCCGAGGCGGCGTCGAGCGCCACCCGCCAGGCGTCGCGCACGCCCGGCAGAAACTCCTGGGCGAAGGCGAGGTGCCCCGAGGTGCGCCCGTCGGGCAGGCGCGAGTCGTTCCACTGGCCGACGATGCTGCCCACCGAGGCGGGCACGCGGGTCGAACCCGCCGCGGCGAGGGCCGACTGCAGCACCACGTCGGGGTTGTTGCCGTGGTGCAGCACCCGGAACACCTTGCAGATGACCGGCGCCGCCGCCTCTCCCTCGGGGGTCTCGACGCCCATGATGATCGAGGTGTTCGACTGCTCGCCGCTCAGCACCTTCGCGCTCACGGCGACGAGCGGATGCCCGGGCACCTGGCTGCGGCCGGTTGCCGTGATGGCGCCGTCGCCGGGCGTGGCCGCATCACCGGTGATGAGCGCGAGCAGGGCGTGGGCGTACCGCACGTCGTGCGGGGCGTCGTAGACGGAGACGGTGGCGGTGGCGGTGGGGCTCGGCGACGGTGCGGCGGTGTTCGGCGACGGTGCGGCGGTGCCCGAGGACGGTGTGGCGGTGCTCGAGGACGGTGTGGCGGTGCTCGAGGAGTCGGCATCTGCTGAGATGCGGGCGATGAAGGAGCCTCCCGACCCCGAACCCTCGTCTTCGGTGCGGGGCTCGGCCGAGACCACGAGCGGAACCTGGTAGAGCTTGGCCTGCTGGCCACCCTCGTCGAGCACCAGCGCGGTGGTCAGGCCCGGTCCGAGGTCGTAGCTGCCGATGAGGCGCAGCGAGGGTCGGGTGCCTTTGCCGGCGAACCAGCGCTGGGCGGGCATCCATTCGGTCAGGGCGGCGAGCAGCTCAGTCGAGTTCACCCTTTCAGCCTACGGGGCGCGGCGGGGCCGTGTCGGGTGGCTGCGCGAACGCACACGAAGGTGTATGGCGGCGCTCACTCTGTGACGGGGTATGCCGCAAGGCGGGCGCGACGGGCATGACGTGCGGGCGGGGGCGGGCGCGACGGGCATGACGTGCGGGCAGGGGCGGGCGCGACGGGCATCACGAGCGGGCAGGCGAGGCGGTCGCGTGCTGTCTGCCCCTCACACGTTCGCCCGACCGAGCACGTCGAGCAGCCAGGCGTACTCGAACGCCGTCTCTTTCCAGCGCTCGTAGCGGCCGCTGACCCCGCCGTGACCCGCGGTCAGCTCGATCTTGAGCAGGGGTTCGGCGCCGGCCTCGCGCAGCCGGGCCACCCACTTCGCGGGCTCGACGTACAGCACGCGCGTGTCGTTCAGGCTGGTCACGGCGAGGATGCGCGGATACTCCACCCCGTCGCGCACGTTCTCGTAGGGCGAGTACGACTTCATGTAGGCGTACACCTCGGGGTCGTGCAGGGGATCGCCCCACTCGTCCCACTCGATCACGGTGAGAGGCAGCGAGGGGTCGAGAATCGATGTGAGGGCGTCGACGAAGGGAACCTGCGCGAGAATGCCCGCGAACAGCTCGGGCGCATCGTTCGCGACCGCGCCCATCAGCAGCCCGCCCGCACTCCCGCCCTGGGCGACCAGCAGGTCGGGCGTGGTCTCGCCGATGTCGATGAGGTGCCGGGCGGCCGCGACGAAGTCGCTGAACGTGTTGCGCTTGCTGAGCGTCTTGCCGTTCTCGTACCACCAGCGGCCCAGCTCCCCGCCGCCGCGCACATGCGCGATGGCGAACACCACGCCGCGGTCGAGCAGCGAGAGCCGAGCGACCGAGAACGACGGGTCGATGCTGGCCTCGTACGAGCCGTAGCCGTAGAGCACCAGCGGCGCGGGCGACGGATGCCCGAGGGCAGAGCCTGCGGCGGTGGGGGCCGGTTCGGCGGTACCGGCGGCTGCCGAGGCGGCGCCCCCGTCGGCGCGGGAGACGAGCGAGATGGGAACCCGAGTGCCGTCGGGGGCGACCGCCCACTCGCGGCGCTGCGCGTACTGCGCGGGGTCGTAGCCGCCCAGCACGGGCTGCTGCTTCAGCTGCCGCAGCTCGCCGGTGGCCACGACGTAGTCGTACACGGTCGACGGCGTGACGAACGAGGTGAAGCCGACCCGCAGCGTGGGCTGGGCGAACTCAGGGTTGCCGCCGGTGCCGACCGCGAACAGCGGTTCGTCGAACGGCAGCTCGACGGGCTCGGAGTACGGCCAGCCGGCGCCGACCCCGGTGGCACCCTCGACTCCGGCGCCTCCCTCCACTCCGATGCCTCCGTCGACCGAGATGCCTGCGTCGCCCTGCCCCTCCTTGCCGGCGAGCCGGATGACCGCCACCCGGCTGAGCGCATCGCGACGGTACTCCAGGCTCAGGTGGGTGGCGAAGGCGTCGACGCTCTCGAGCCGTACCTCGTGGCTGTGCGCCAGAATGGTGTGCCAGCGGTCGGAGTCGGTGGGGGCATCCGGAGCCACCTCGACGAGCTCGAAGTTCTCGCCGTGCGCGTTGTGCGTGATGAGCAGGCGGTCGGTGCCCGCCACCACGGCGTGCTCGACCGAGTACTCGACGCCTTCGACGCGCGGCCACACCACGGTGAACTCGCCTTCGGGGTCGCTCGCGTCGAGCAGCAGCGACTCGCTGGTGATGCTCGAACCGATGCCGATCTCGAGGTAACGGCGGCTGCGGGTGAGGCCGATGCCGATCCAGTACCGTTCGTCGGGTTCGGTGTACACCACCACGTCGTCACTGGCCGGCGAACCCAGCCGGTGCCGCCAGATGGTGTCGGGCCGCCACGACTCGTCGACGGTCGGGTAGAAGAGGTAGCGGGCGTCGGGCGAGAATGTGGCGCCCGGCGCGGTGTTCTCGATGACATCGTCGAGGTCGGTGCCGGTTGCCAGGTCGCGGATGCGCAGGGTGTAGCGCTCGTCGCCGGCCGTGTCGACGGCATACGCGAGCAGGCCCTGGTCGAGGCTCACATCGAAGCTGCCGAGCGAATAGAAGTCGGTGCCCTCGGCCTCGACGTTGTCGTCGAGCAGCACCACTTCGCCGTCGATCGGATGCCCGGGCTCGAGCACCGGCGGCACCCAGTCGTCGGGCGCGGCGATCGGGGCCCTCGCGTGCACGCCGTACTGCTTGCCTTCGATCGTGCGGGTGTAGTACCACCAGTCGCCCTCCCGAACGGGCACCGACAGGTCGGTCTCGAGAGTGCGCCCCTTGATCTCGTCGAAGATCGACTGGCGCAGGCCCGCGAGGTGCTCGTTCTGCTGCTCGGTGTAGGCGTTCTCGGCGGTGAGGTGCTCGATGACCTCAGCGCTGTCTTTGTCGCGCAGCCACTCGTAATCGTCGATGAACGTATCGCCGTGGTGGGTTCGCTCCAGGGGGATCTTTCGGGCAGTGGGTGGGGTCAGCGCAGCCATGCCTCCACCGTAGCCCGGCCGGCCGGCCCGTCGGCCGATGTGGTCTATGCATTACGTTTGTACCGGTGAAGTGGAGTGAGACAGCATGAGCCATCAGGTGCACATCGAAATCGAGCGCAAATACGATGTCGATGACACCGTCGGGGTGCCCGATCTGGTCGGCGTGGCCGGCATCGCGCGGGTCAGCGAACCCGAGACGGCAACGTTGACGGCGGTCTACTACGACACCGACCGGCTCGACCTGGCCGGCCAGCGCATCGTTCTGCGGCGCCGGGTCGGCGGTGCCGACGAGGGCTGGCACATCAAGCTGCCGGGCGACGAGGGCCGGCTCGAGTTGCACTGGCCGCTCGGCGACGAGACACCGATTCCCGAGGCCGTGCTCGATCTGGTGCTGGTGCACGTGCGCGACCACCGACTGTCGCCGGTGGCACGGCTGACGACCACGCGAACCACCTACTGCCTGTTCGACGGCGACGACCTCGATGTGGCCGAAGTCGCCGACGATCTGGTGTCGGCGGTCGACGAGAGCACGGGGTTGCTGCGGGTGTGGCGCGAGTGGGAGGTCGAGCTGACCGACAACGCGCCCGGTTCACCGAAGAAGCGGCAGGCCCTGCTCGACGCCATCGAGAAGCGCCTCGCTGAGGTGGGTGCGCATCCGTCGAAGAGTATCTCGAAGCTCGCGCACGCGCTCGGTCGCCAGAAGCTGGGCGAGCTTCCGCCGCGCTGGTCGCTGACCAGCAAGAGCACCGCCGGCGAAGTGCTGCGCGCGGCCATCGGTGAGCTCACCGACCGGTTGAAGACCGCCGACCCGCTGGTGCGCCAAGACGAAGCCGAGGCGGTGCACGCCATGCGATCATCCGTTCGCCGGCTGCGCAGCGTGCTCGCGACGTTCCGGCCGATCTTCGCCTCGTCGGCCGCTGCTCACCTCGAGACCGAGCTCGCCGCCCTCGGCGTGGTGCTCGGCGACGCCAGAGACCCGCAGGTGATGCACGACCGGGCCCGCAACCTGGTGCGCTCGCAGTCGAACAAGAAGATGCACGAGGCCGTGCTGGCCCGCGTGGTGAGCAGCAAGAGCGCCGAGTACCACACGGCGCTCGACTATCTGCACGTCGTCATGTCGGGGTCGCGGTACTTCGGGCTGCTCGACGACCTCGAGAGCTTCGTCGCCGGTGTGAAGTTCAAGCCCATCGGCGACCGGCCCGCGGCGAAGGTGCTCGCGGCCGGGCTTCGGCACGACTACCGCCGGGTGACCAGGCGCATGGCGAAGGTGAACGGTGCTGCGAACGCGGCCGAGTGGCAGGAACGCATCCACGCCGTGCGCAAGGCGGCGCGCCGCCTGCGGTTCGCGGTCGAGGCGGTGTCGTCAGGTGACACGGCGATCTTCGGCGACAAGGCGAGGCGGCTGGCGCAGGCCGCCGAACGCGTTCAGGATTCGCTGGGGGAGTACCGAGACAGCATTCTGCTGCAGGGGCTGCTCGTCGCCAGCTCAGACCTGGCCTTCAGCGAGGGGGAGAACACCTTCGGCTATGGGCGGCTGCACGCCCTCGAGCAGCAGCGCGCCGACTACGCGATCGAAGACTACAGCCGGGCACGCGGCGAGTTCAGGGCGGCCAGGAAGTGGCTGCCGTCGCGGTGATCTGGCTGCGGGCTGGTCAGGCGGCACACTGGCTGGCTGTGGGCTGACGTGCCGTAGGCTGATCTGGCTGCCGGCTGACTTGCCGTGGGCTGATTTGTCGGGAGCCGACTGGCCGCGGGCTGGTCAGGCTGCGGGCGCCGGGCCCTCCGTCGGGGTCGCCTCGGGAACGGGCAGCAGGCCGTCTTTCTCCAGCGATTCGTCGACCTGCGCCTCTTCGCGCTTGTCTTCGTCTCGCTCGATCTCGTCGAGGTGGCTGTCGTCAGACCCGGGGGTGTGCGTGGCGTTCATACCTTCAGAGTAGGCGACCGAGGCCGTAACACGGGCGAAACGTGCCGCACCCGCACGCGCATTATGCTCATGCCCATTCGTGGGAGCGGTTCGGTGTCGACGCCGGGCCACGAGAGACGGGGTTCGTCATGAGCATTCGCAGTTCGAGAAAGACGCACACCACGGCCCAGCCGGATTCGGGCATCGGGCTGGCGCAGGCCGAGCGCGAGGCAGACGCCGCTGCCATCACCGACCGCATCACCGACGTGCTGACCGAGGCGCTGCCCGGCACGATGGCCGACGAGGAGTACCGCGAGCCGCCGTCAGGTCACGCGGCGCACGGCCGGTTCTTCGGCTTCCACCGCGGCGAGGAGGGCCAGGCGCACTGGAACTCGACCGTCGAGTGGCCGCTCACCGTCGTGTCGATCGTCTTTCTCGCCGTGTACTCGTGGGATGTGATCGGCAACCTGAAGGGCGCGCAGCAGGTCACCGCCGAGGTGATCATGTGGGCCGTGTGGGGCGTGTTCATGATCAACTACATCGCCAACCTGGTGCTTGCGCCGCGGCGGCTGCGCTGGTTCTTCACGCACATCCTCGAGTTTCTGATTGTGGCGCTGCCCATGCTGAGACCGCTGCGCCTGTTGCGGCTGGTGATGCTCTGGACGGTGCTGCAGCGCACTGCGGGAACGGCGTTCCGGGGCAAGGTGGCCACCTACGTCATCGGCTCGGCCGGCCTGCTCGTGATCATCGCCGCGCTCGGCATCCTCGACGCCGAGCAGAACGCGCCGGGCGCCGACATCACGAACATCGGCGACGCCCTCTGGTGGGCCTTCGTGACCATCACCACCGTGGGCTACGGCGACTATGTGCCCGTCACGTTCGAGGGCCGGCTGATCGCCGTCGGGCTGATGATCGCCGGCATCGCCCTGCTGGGTGTCATCACGGCTACGCTCGCGAGCTGGCTGGTCGACCGCGTGCGCGCCGACTCGAGCAGCCAGACGGCGAACGTCGAGCACATCGATGCGCTGTCGGCCCAGATCGTCGAGATGCAGGCCGAGCTGGTGCGCTCGCGCGAGGCGTTCGCCGACGAACTGGCGGCACTGCGGCGAACCTCGAAGCCGTCGCGGCAGCGGGCGGGGGTGGTGATCAGTTCACGTGCACGCCGGGGCGCAGTTTCAGGTCTTTCTCGGCCTCGCGCAGTACCTCGCGAGTGACCGGTGCGACCTCGCCGCCGCCGGTGATCAAGAATCGCAGCATGTTCGACAGCGGGTTGCCCTCGGTCCACTCGAAGTAGATCTCGGGCACCACCCCGGTCTCGTCGCGGATGGTCAGCAGCACCACCGCGAGGGTGTTCGGAATGTTGCCGCTGCGCACCTCGAGCACCCGGTAGCCGTGCTTCATCACGCCGCGCACCACCAGATCTTCTTCGAAGTTCGACGAGTCTGCCGGGTAGACCTCGACGAAGATGATCTTGGTGCCGAGCGGAATGTGGCTGTCTTGCCGCTCCTCCTTGTTCTTGACGCGGTACTCGATCGCGCTGCCGTCGTCGGGCTCGTTCGCGATGAGGTGGATGTGGCCCCGCCGGGCATCCTCCCGCACGAAGGCGAGGGCCGACTCGTCGAGGGTGACGCTCGTGGCGCGCAGCTGGAACGAGCGCTGCACGCGCGACACCAGCGACACCACGAGAATCGCCAGGATGAACAGCGCAGCGATGCGCACGCCGTCTGGCCGCTCGAAGACGTTCGCGATCGTCGTGTAGAGGAACACCACCGACACGATTCCGAAGCCGATGGTGCGTTTGCGCTGGCGCTGGCGCCGGGCAGAGAGGGTCACGGCGACCGAGGCCGAGGTGATGAGCACGAGCACGCCGGTCGCATAGGCGCCGCCCTGGGCATCCACGCTGGCCTTGAAGACGAGGGTGATCAGAAAGGCGATGCCGGTGAAGACCAGCACGAGCGGCCGCACCGCCCGCACCCATTGCGGCGCCATGCCGTATCGCGGCAGGTAGCGGGGCACGAGGTTCAGCAGTCCGGCCATCGCCGACGCCCCGGCGAACCAGAGGATGGCGATGGTGCTGATGTCGTAGAACGTGCCGAACGCCGGACCGAGGTATTCGTGCGCCAGGTAGGCGAGGGCGCGGCCGTTCGCCTCGCCGCCGGCCTGGAACTCGGCCTGGGGAATCAGCAGGGTGGTGACGAAGCTCGAGGTGATGAGAAAGCAGCTCATGATGACCGCGGCGGTCGTCAACAGGCGCCAGGTGCCCCGGATGCGCCCCTTCGGGTTCTGCGGGGTGTCGTCGGGGCCGCCGGTGATCTGCGGCATGACGGCGACCCCGGTCTCGAACCCCGACAGGCCGAGGGCGAGCTTCGGAAAGACGATGAGCGAGATGCCCACCATGACCAGCGGGTTGCCGTGCTGCGCCGTCAGGGCCGCCCACCAGTCGGTGACCACCACCGGGTTCTCGAACACGTGGCCGATCGACACCAGCACCACCACCGCGTTCAGCACGAGGTAGACCGCCACGAGAACCGTGGCGATGCCGATGGCCTCTTTGAAACCACGGATGAACACCGCACCCAGCAGCGCGATCAAGACCAGCGTGATGACGATCTGGTTGCCCTGGAACCAGGCCGGCGCGAACGGGTTCTCGATGGCGTGGGCGGTGGCATCGGCGGCCGAGAGCGTGATCGTGATCATGAAGTCGGTGGCCGCGAAACCGAGCAGGATCAGCACGAAGAGCTTGCCGCCCCACCAGGGCAGCAGGCGCTCGAGCATGGCGATCGATCCCTCGCCCTTGAAGCTCTCTCGGGCCACCCGACGGTACACCGGCAGGGCGCCGAAGAGTGTCAGCAGCACCAGAACGATGGTGGCGAAGGGCGAGAGCAGGCCTGCCGCGAGGGCGGCGATCGCGGGCTGGTAGCCGAGCGTGGAGAAGTAGTCGACGCCGGTGAGGCACATGACGCGCCACCATGAGTGCGTCTTCTCGGCCTTGGCGGCGTACGAGCCCTGGTAGCGGCCCGACTGGTCGACGAGGCCCTGCAGCAGCCAGTGCCGAACGCGGCCGTGCGGCTGCTGGTCGGGGTCGGCCACGACATGGTGGGCGACGTTTGGGTCGTCAGGGTCGATCGGCTCGGCCGATGACGCTGGTGCAGGTGCTGAAGAGTTGTCTTCGACCGACTGAGACATGCCCATCCTTCGCAGTGCTCGAACCCACGTGATCTAACAATACGATGTGTGCGCGGTCTCGCTGTGCACCCTGGGTCAGTGCACGTTCCACGCCGGAACCACGTCGAAGCCGTCATCGATCAGGCCCCGCCTGAAGAACGCCACGAGGTCGTCGAGTGCGCGGCCGGAATGACCCACGGCACGGGGGTACGAGGCCCAGCCGACGGCTGTCTTCGGGTACTCGATCTCGCGCACGGCCACGCCCGCCTCGCGCAGCAGAACGGCCAGGTTCTCACCGCCGAGCTGGGCGCTGCTGGCCAGAGGTCGCTGCAGCAGAGTGGGCGGCAGCTCGCTCAGCCGCGCGACCAACGAGGCGGCGAGGGCGTCGGCGGTGGCAGGCGGGCCCGCGATCAGGCTGAAGTCGGGCGTGATCAGCGCCTGCCGTTCGAGGTGCGGCGATACGGGGCCGCGGGTGCTGGGGGTGTCGGTGCGGGAGGCGTCGGTGCTGGGGGTGTCGGTGCGGGAGGCGTCGGTGCTGATCGTGTCGGTGCTGGGGGTGTGGGTGCGGAAGGGGTCTGTCGCGTCGTCGGGCAGCTCGGCCCTGCTGCGCTCGTCGCGGGCGAGCATCGAGACGCGGGCTGCCAGCGAGCCGCCGTCGCCGGCGCCGAGAACGGCGAGCTGGGCATGTGGATGCCGGGCGGCGGCCCAGCGCACAGCCTCGTACCCGGCCTCGCTCTGCCCGGTCACCTCGGGCGAGACGTCGACGCGAACCACCACCGCCGGAAGCTGCTTGGCGAGCGACCCGCAGAGCCACTCGCCGACCCGGCCGCGCAAGGCGGCGACGTCGGCGGCGGAAGGATAGTAGAGAATCACCGCGCGGGTGTCGGCGGCACCGCGGGCGGGGCTGTAGGTGCGCAACCGCACCGACTCGAGGGGGTGCGGCAGCACGTCGTCGACCACGGCGACACCCGACGGTCGCCGGCCGGCGTAGAACCGGCCGACCGGTGCCAGGTGGCCGATCGACCACGACCGCAGACCGCCGCGCCCGGTGGTCGCTCCACCGCGATCACTCCCGCTCATTGCTCACCCCCGACCTGTCGACCTGCTCCACCTGGCCGTCGCCGTCGGCACGCCCGGACTCCTCGGCCGCCTGGGCCGCCCTGTCGTTCTCGGTGCGCGTGCGGGTGAACGTCGACGTGTCGAGGGCGAGCTGCTCGGCGTCGATGCCCCGCAGCACGCTGCGCATCACCTCTTCGTCGAGCTCGCCGGCGTTGCGCTGCTGCACCGCGATGAGGCGGCGGTGGTCGAGCAGCTCGCTGCGCAGCTCGTTGAGCTCGCTACCGGAGAGGCGCGGCTCGTGCACGACCGACGTGTCGATCGCCTCGTCGATGGTCGGGGCATCCAGTTGCTGCTCGTCGAGGTCGTTCTCTTCGAGCAGCACCGCGACCTGCCGGGCGTACTGCTTCTTGAGGATGTCGATCGACCGGTCGAGCTTCTCGGCCCCGTACTTCTCGGCCCACTCGTCGTGGTGCGCGTCGATGTAGTCGCTCGTCTCGCGCACGCTGCGCTCGAACACCCGCACCTCGTTCTCGGTGTCGCGCTCGACCTGGCCCTCGTCGACCACACCGAGCCGACGGATCAGCCAGGGCAGCGTCAGCCCCTGCACCAGCAGCGTTCCCACCGTCACCGTGAAGGCCACGAGGGTTATCGTGTCGCGCTCGGCCACCGGCCCCGACGCAGTCATGGTGGGCACCGCCGCGGCGGCCGCGAGCGTGACGACGCCGCGCATGCCCGTCCACGAGATGACGCTCAGCTCCTGCCAGTTCAGCTCGGGCTCCGACCGGTCGCGCAGCCGGTTCAGCACCGGGATGCGCGCCCGCCACTTCTGCCAGCCCCTGCTGCGGTAGTAGGCGGCGAACACGAACGCCGGGCGCACCAGCACCACCACCACGAACACCACCCCTGCGAGTGCGGCCGAGGCGCCGAGGCCGAGCCCGCTCGAGGCGACGCTGGTGGTCACGTCGCGCAGCTGCAGCCCGATGAGGGCGAAGACGAAGCCCTCGAGCAGCAGGTCGATCGAGGCCCACACCGGGCGCTCCTGCAGTCGTGTCTGATAGCCGGTGCGCGGCGAGTTGTAGCCGATGAGGAGACCGGCCGCCACGACCGCAAGAACACCGGAGCCGTGCAGGGCCTCACCCGCTGCGTAGGCGGCGAACGGCACGAGCAGGCTGAGCGTCGTGCCCACGAGCGAGTCGCGCACACGCATGCGGATGAACTGCACGACCACCCCGATCGCGAGCCCCACCGCGATGCCCACCACGATGGTCACCACGAACAGCCAGGCCACCCCGCCGAAGCTGAGCATCTCGCCGCCGATGACCGCCACGAACACTTTGAACAGCGTCAGCGAGGCCGCATCGTTGATGAGGCTCTCGCCCGAGAGCACGGTCATGACGTGCCGCGGCAGCCCGAGCCGCCGGCCGATCGCCGCGGCCGAGACGGCGTCGGGCGGCGAGACGATGGCCCCGAGCAGCAGCGCCCCCGGCAGTGTCAGCGACGGCACCAGCAGGTAGGCCACCCCGCCCACCGCGAACGCTGTGACGACCACGAGACCGACACCGAGCCGCCTGATCTGCCGCGCGCTCTCTTTGAAGTTCTGGTACGACACGTCGAGCGCGGCCGAATAGAGCAGGGGCGGCAGGATGACCGTGAGAATGACCTCGGAGTCGATCTCGACGCTCGGTACACCCGGGATGAACGACACCAGCAGCCCGATGCCGACGACCAGCAGCGGCGCCGGCCATCCGCGCCAGCGCGCGAACGCGCTGACCGCCAGCGACCCGGCGAGGATGATGAGCAGTTCACCCGTTTCCATAGCTCCTCACCTTACGGAAAGAGCGAGGGCCAGATATGGGCTTGCGGTCAGGAGAGCGCGGGCTCCCGTGTCTGCACCACCGGGATGCTCGCCGTGCTGTCGGCCGGTTCCTGGCGCGGAATGAAGAACGCGGCGACCACCCCGGCCAGCGCCACGGCGCCGGCCACCGCGAAGCAGAGCTGGAAGGCCCCGGCGGTGGGAATCGGCCGGCCGTCGCTGATCACGATGTTCGACGACAGAATGAGGCCGAGCACGGCAGCGGCGACCGTCGAGCCGAGGCTGCGCATCACCGAGTTGAGCCCGTTCGCGGCGGCGGTCTCGGTGGCGGGCACCGAGCGCATGATGAGTGTCGGCATGGCCGCGTAGGCGAAGCCGACGCCGAACCCGACGGCGGTGGCGATGAAGACCGCGTGCCACACCTCGGTCATCAGGCCGATGGCGATGGCGTACCCGACGAAGATGATGAAGCCGCCGAGCAGCAGACTGATGCGGGGCCCGCGGGCGGCGCTCAGGCGTGCGGCCACGGGAGCCATGAAGAACATGACGAGGCCACTGGGCATGAGGCAGAGGCTCGAGACGAGCAGCGTCTGGCCGAGCCCGACCCCGGTGGTCGAGGGTGCCTCGAGCAGCTGGGGCAGTACGGCCGCGCTGGCGAAGAAGCCGAATCCCACCGTGATCGAGGCGAGGTTGGTGAGCAGCACCGGGCGGCGGGCCGCGATGCGCAGGTCGACGAGCGGGTTGTCGGCACGCAGTTCGTACACGCCCCACAGCACCAGTACGACCGCGCCGCCGGCGAGCATCCCGAGCGTGACGGGGCTGCCCCAGCCCCACTCGCCGCCCTTCGAGACCGCCAGCAGGATGCCGACGAGCCCGATGGCGAAGAACACGGCGCCGACGAAGTCGAACGAACCGCCGGTGCGCAGCGTGCTCACCGGTACGACGAAGAAGACGAGGGCGAGTGCGAGAACAGCCAGCGCGCTGGCCAGCCAGAACAGCATGTGCCAGTCGAAGTTCTCGGCGATGAGCGCCGAGATGGGCAGACCGACCGCCGCGCCGATGCCGAGCGTGGCGCTGACCAGGGCGACCGCACCGCCGAGGCGCTTCGGGTGCAGTACATCGCGCAGGATGCTCACGCCGAGGGCGATCACACCGAGTCCGATGCCCTGCAGTGCCCGCCCCGCGATCAGCACGGTGACGTCGGTGGCGAGCGCGGC
The DNA here is from genome assembly GCF_036553535.1 of Subtercola sp. YIM 133946. Classification (NCBI taxonomy): domain Bacteria; kingdom Bacillati; phylum Actinomycetota; class Actinomycetes; order Micrococcales; family Microbacteriaceae; genus Subtercola; species Subtercola sp. YIM 133946. The sequence continues at coordinate 40,324 of NZ_JAZHPE010000005.1, read as the reverse complement.
GATGACCGATCCGGCGAGCATGAGCAACAACAGCACGAGCGTGATGCGGCGCTTGCCGAACATGTCGCCCAGCCGCCCGGCGATGGGGGTGGCGATGGCCGCGGCCAGCAGCGTGGCGGTGAGTACCCAGGTCGCGTTCGACGGCGAGGTGTTCAGCAGTGTGGGCAGCTCGGGCACGATCGGCGTGACCAGCGTCTGCATGAAGGAGGCGATGAGTCCGGTGAAGGCCAGCACGAAGACGATCGCCCGCTCGTTCTCGGGCTTGGTGAGCCGCTTTCGCTCGCGGGCGGTCAAGACGCCCTCTGTCGGGGGCGTGGGTGTCGTCTGCTGCATCTCCTTGCCAACTGCGAAGCAACTGGGAGTATTCCGACAGGTGCCACATCGCTAGGGTTGGCAGCATGACCACCCCCGCAGATTCCGGCCCCGTCCCGTCGAGCGTCTTCACCGCGCCCATCCGCACCGGCCTGATCGGGTTCGGTCTTTCGGGGCGCATCTTCCACGCCCCGTTCATCGCGCTCGACCCGCGCTTCTCACTCGACGCGATCGTCACGTCAGACGCCGGGCGCCAGGCAGAGGCCCGCGACGAGTACCCCGACACGGTCATCCTCGACTCGACCGCCGAACTGTTCGAGAAGGCCGACGACCTCGACCTCGTCGTCATCGGCTCACCGCCGGGCAGCCACTACGGCCTCGCGCTCGCCGCGATCAACGCCGGGCTCTCGGTCGTGATCGACAAGCCGTTCGCCGCCAGCGTGGCGCAGGCCACCGAGCTCATCGAGCGCGCCGAGCAGCTCGGCGTGGCGCTCACGGTGTTTCAGAACCGCCGGTGGGACGGCGACTTCCTCACGCTGCGCACCCTGCTCGACGAGGGCGCCCTGGGCGAGGTGTACCGGTTCGAGTCGCGCTTCGAGTGGTGGAAGCCGCAGGGCGGCCGCGACTGGAAGGGCGAGGTGACGGTGCCCGAGGGCGGCGGCATTCTCTTCGACCTCGGTTCGCACCTGACCGACCAGGCGCTGCAGCTGTTCGGTCCGGTCGACGAGGTGTACTCCGAGGTGGCGACCCGGCTGCCGGGCGGCTCGGCCGACGACGATGTGTTCGTCGCCCTGCGGCACGTCTCCGGCGTGACGAGCCATCTCTGGATGAACTCGCTCGCGGCCCAGAAGGGTGCGCGCTTCCACGTGCTCGGCTCCACCGGCGCCTACACGAAGTGGGGCCTCGACGGGCAGGAGGATGCGCTGCGTTCGGGCGCCCGGCCCGCCGACGAGGGCTTCGGTGTCGAGCCGGAGTCGACCTGGGGCCAGCTCGGCGTCGACGGCAGCCTGACCCGGCGCCCCACCGAGCCGGGTGACTACGCGGGGTTCTACCGGGTGCTGGGCGACGCCCTCACCACCGGGTCGGCTCTGCCGGTCGACCCGCGCAGCTCGCTGCAGGCGCTGGCGATCATCGAACAGATTCACGCCCGGGGGTAGAGTTCTCGGCATGCAGCCGACCATCGGTATCACCGGGGTCACCGGGCACGTCGGCGGGCTGGTCGCCCGTCAGCTGGCCCAGGATGACCGTTCCCTGCGCCTGATCGTGCGCGACGCTGCCCGGGTACCCGAGCTCGCCGCCGCCGGTTCGCCGGCGCGCGCCGACATCTCGGTGGGCGTGACCGAGTACGGCGACGAACACGCCGGCCGGCGAGCCCTCGAGGGCGTCGACGTGCTCTTCATGGTGTCGGCGTCGGAGTCGCCGAACCGCGTCGCCGAGCACGTGCAGTTCATCCAGTCCGCGATCGACGCGGGCGTGTCGCACTTCGTCTACACGTCATTCACGGGTGCCGGCCCGCACGCCCGCTTCACCCTCGCCCGCGACCACGGCGAGACCGAAGACGTGCTGCGCGCCTCGGGGCGCGACCACACCTTTCTGCGCGACAACTTCTACCTCGACCTGCTGCCGCAGTGGGCCGACGAGACGGGCGTCATCCGCGGACCGGCCGGCGACGGCCGCATCGCCGCGGTTGCCAGGGCAGACGTCGCCGACGTCGCCGTGGCCGTGCTGCGCGATGCGGCGGCACACCGGGGGCAGGTCTACGCCCTGACCGGTGGCGAGACGCTGACCTTCGCCGATGTGGCCCGCCGGGCATCCGTCGCCACGGGGCGCACCCTCACCTTCCACGACGAGACGGTCGACGAGGCCTACGCGTCGCGCGCGCACTTCGGCGCCCCGGCGTTCATGGTCGATGCCTGGGTCAGCACCTACACGGGTATTCGCGACGGCGAGCTCGAGGCGATCAGCGACGACGTGCGACGGGTCACCGGCCACGCGCCGCGCACCCTCGAAGACGTACTCGCCGGTCGCTGATCGGCCCCCAGCCGGTCGCCGACCGGCCCCACCACGATGCGGCCGCGAGTCAGGCGGCCGACTGAGCAGAAGGAGAGTGCACCCCGGTGGATCACGACGACGAGCAGCTGGCGAGCCCGGAGAAGACCGCCGACGCCGGGTTCCAGCGCGCGCCGGCCGATGCGCCGACCGTCGACGTCGAGACGCCGAACGGCACCGTGCGCGGTTCGATCGAGGGCGCCCTGCGCCGTTTCCGCGGGGTGCGCTACGCCACGGCCGCACGCTTCGAACCGCCGGTGGCCGCAGCACCGTGGGAGGGCGTGCAGGAGGCGCTCGGCGACGGGCCGATGTGCCCCCAGCCGCGCTTCGGCATGACCATGCTGGCGCTGCCGAAGCGTATTCCGCCGATGGCCGAAGACTGCTTCTTTCTGAACATCACGGGCCCGGCCGAACCGAGCGAGAGCCCGAGACCCGTCATGGTGTGGGTTCACGGTGGCGCCTACGTGAACGGATCGGGCAGCGGCGAGATCTACGACCCCTCGCGCATCGTGACCGACGGCGACGTGATCGTGGTCGGAATCAACTACCGGCTCGGCGTCTTCGGCTTTCTGCCGATCGACGGCGTCGCACCGGCCAATCTCGGCGTGCTCGACCAGCTCGCGGCGCTCGACTGGGTGAAGCAGAACATCGCGAGCTTCGGGGGAGACCCGGGCAACATCACGTTGTTCGGCCAGTCGGCCGGGGCCGACTCCATCGCGCACCTGCTGGCCGTCACCGAGGCCGACCACCTCTACCACCGGGTCATCCTGCAGAGCGCGCCGCTCGGGCTGAGCGTCGGGCGTGAGGCCCTCGCGGCCGAGCTGAGTGCGAACTTCCTCGCGAAGCTCGGCGACGACCTGCGTACCGCGGCGGTGCTGCCGATGCTGCACGCCCAGGTCGCGGCCACCACGGGTCTGTCGGGCGACTTCCTCACCAGAGGGATGCCCTACGCGCCGACCCCGGGTGTGTGGCCCGTGCCGCCCTCCGCCGAGTGGCATGCCCTGCTCGAACGCCGCGCCGGCCAGATCGACGCCCTCATCGGCTCGAACCGCGACGAGTTCAGCGTGTTCATCGACTCGGTGCCGGCCCTCCGCCGCGCGCAGACCGCCCGGCTGTCGCGGCCCTTCACGAGACCGCTGACCTACGCCCTCACTCGCCGCGCATTCACCGCTCCCGCCCTGCGCCTGGCGCGGTTGCTCGAGCGCTCGGGTGCCACCGTGTTCACCTACCGGGTCGACTGGCGGCCGGCGGGCACGCCGTGGGGTGCCTGCCACTGCATCGAACTGCCGTTCTTCTGGGCCGACGAGCAGTTCTGGCGCGGATCGCCGATGCTCGGCGACACCGACTGGAGCGACCTCGACCGGTTCGGGCGGGTGCTGCGCCGCACCTGGGCCGGCTTCGCCCGCACCGGGCGCGCTCCCGAGATCAGCAACCCGAATTTCTCGCTCGCACGGCTCGGCCCGGGCCTACGATGAACCATGAGCATTGACGCTTCTCCCGCCGAAGCAGTGGCCGACGCGCGCACGCCCGACGCTTCGGTGGCGCCCCCGCGCGACGACGTCGGCGCCCTTGTGGCGCGGCTGCGCAGCACGTTCGAGGCCGGCAGAACGAAGCCGGTGGCCTGGCGCATCCGTCAGCTGAAAGCGCTGAAGGCGCTGCTGCTCGAGAACACACCCGAGATCGAGGCGGCGCTGATCACCGACCTCGCCAAGAACCCGGCAGAGGCGCAACTCACCGAGATCGGGTTCGTGCTGGCCGAGATCGAGCACACTCTGGCGAACCTGACGCGGTGGTTGCGGCCGAAGCGGGTGGCCACACCCCTGCTGATCGCTCCGTCGTCGGCGAAGACGGTGCTCGAACCGCTCGGCGTCGTGCTGGTGATCGCGCCCTGGAACTATCCCGTACAGCTGCTGCTCGTGCCGATCATCGGCGCCCTCGCTGCCGGCAACGCCCTGGTGGCCAAGCCCAGCGAGCTCGCCCCGGCGACCTCCGCGGTGTTCGCCAAGCTGTTCGCGAGGTACTTCGACCAGCGTGCCGTGGCCATCGTCGAGGGCGGGGTGCCCGAGACCACCGAACTGCTGAAGCAGCGTTTCGACCACATCTTCTACACCGGCAACGGCCGCGTCGGGCGCATCGTGATGCACGCCGCCGCCGAGAACTTGACGCCGGTGACCCTCGAACTCGGCGGCAAGTCGCCCGTCTACGTCGATGACACGGTCGACCTGCGTGCGGTGGCGCACCGGGTCGCCTGGGGCAAGTTCATGAACGCCGGCCAGACCTGCGTCGCCCCCGACTACCTGCTCGCGAGCCCCGCGGTGGCTGCGGCGCTCGAGCCGCTGCTCACCGAGGTCATCGCCGAGTTCTACGGCCCCGACCCGGCGACGAGCGACAGCTTCGGCCGCATCGTCAACGATGCCCAGTTCGAGCGCCTCACCGGTCTGCTGGCCGGCGAGACCGTGGTCGCCGGTGGCGAGTCGGATGCCCGAACCAGGTACCTCGCACCGACGGTGCTGCACGACGTCGACCGCACCTCGGCGGTGATGGCGCAAGAGATCTTCGGCCCGATCCTGCCCATCGTCACCGTCGACTCCCTCAACGACGCGATCTCGTACATCAACGCCGGAGACAAGCCGCTCGCCCTCTACGTGTTCACCGAGTCGAAGGCGGTGCGCCGGCGCTTCATCACCGGCACCTCGTCGGGAGCGATCGCATTCGGTGTGCCGGCCGCGCACCTGCTCGTGCAGGGCCTGCCGTTCGGGGGAGTGGGCGCCAGCGGAATGGGTGCGTATCACGGCGAACGCAGCGTGCAGGTGTTCAGTCACGAGAAGGCCGTGCTCAGCAAGATTCTGAAGCCCGACACATTTAACCTCGTGTATCCGCCCTTCACCCAGAAGAAAGATGCGTTCATCCGCGGATTCCTCAGAAAACTCACCTGAGGCGAGTAAGGTCGCCGTCGTGCAGACTTCACCGACCACCCCGTCGACGGCGACGAACCCCCTCCCGACCATCACAAACACCAGCACCGCCACGGTCACCGACACCGGTGCGACGCGAACCGAGACCGACTCGCTGGGCAGCATCGAGATTCCGTTCGAGGCCTACTGGGGCATCCATACCGCGCGGGCGCTGGAGAACTTTCCCATCAGCCGCCGGCCCATCTCGGTGTACCCCGACCTCGTGAACGCCCTCGTCATCGTCAAGCAGGCCGCCGCGCGGGCGAACGCCGAGATCGGCGTGCTCGACCCCGTCAAGGCGCGTCACATCGACGAGGCCTGCCAGCTGGTGCGCGACGGGGAGTACCACGACCAGTTCGTCGTGGGTGTCATCCAGGGCGGCGCCGGCACCTCGACCAACATGAACGCGAACGAGGTGCTCACCAACATCGCCCTCGAGCTGATGGGGCGGCCGAAGGGCGACTACCGGGCGCTGCACCCGCTCGACGACGTGAACCGCAGCCAGAGCACCAACGACGTGTACCCGACGGCCGTGAAGCTCGCGCTGTGCTTCGGCCTGCAGCGCCTGCTCGTGGAGCACGAGCAGCTGCGCGACTCGTTCGCCGCGAAGGGGGTCGAGTTCGCCGATGTGCTGAAGATCGGCCGCACCCAGCTGCAGGATGCCGTGCCGATGACCCTCGGCCAGGAGTTCCATGGCTTCGCCACCACCCTCACCGAAGACAACCAGCGGCTCGCCGAGACGGTGCCGCTGCTCTGGGAGATCAACCTCGGCGCCACGGCCATCGGCACCGGAATCACCGCCGACCCGCGCTACGCCGACGCGGTGCGCCGCCACCTGCGCCAGCTCACCGGGTTCGAGTACGTCACCGCGCCCGACCTCATCGAGGCCACGAGCGACGCCGGCGTGTTCATGCAGCTGTCGGGCATCCTGAAGCGTTCTGCCATCAAGCTCAGCAAGATCTGCAACGACCTGCGGCTGCTCTCGAGCGGCCCGCAGGCCGGCTTCGGCGAGATCAACCTGCCCGCGCGGCAGGCCGGGTCGAGCATCATGCCCGGCAAGGTGAACCCGGTCATCCCCGAGGTGGTCAACCAGATCGCATTCTCGGTGGCGGGCGCCGACGTGACCGTGACGATGGCGGCCGAGGGCGGCCAGCTGCAGCTGAACGCCTTCGAGCCGGTGATCGCCCACTCGCTGCTGCAGAGCATCGCCTGGATGACACAGGGGTGCCTCACGCTGCGGGTCAACTGCATCGACGGCATCACCGCCAACATCGACCGGCTCGACCGGCTCGTGTCGACCTCGGTGGGGGTCGTCACGGCCCTCACGCCCTACATCGGCTACTCGGCTTCGTCGGCGCTGGCGAAGACGGCCCTGCTCACCGGCCGCAACATCGCCGACCTGGTGGTGGAGGCCGACCTGATGACGCGCGAGCGCGTCACGAAGCTGCTGTCGCCCGCGCGGCTGTCGGGGCTCGAGGCGATCACGAGCGCGATTCCGATCATCAGCCCTGACGACCTCGGCACAGGTGCCGTGGGGGCCCATGCTGCAGACGCCCAGGTCATCAGCGCCGACGCCGAGGCGATCACGCTGGCGGCTGCTGATGCCGCGAACGGCGGCGCAGAAGGTCGGCCTGTTCGCGAATAGCCCGTCCCTCGTCGAGGTCGGCCCGGTGCCGCCTGGCCAGAATGTCGATGCGCGACGAGTCGCGAAGCGGCATGACGATCGCCTCCTCTGACGGCAGCCCGACGACCAGCTGGCGCGCACGGGTCAGCTCGGCATCCACCTCGACACCGATGACGATGACGAGGTTCGACAGAAAGAGCCAGATCAGGGTGATGATCGCGCCACCGAGCAGACCGTAGAAGCGGTCGTACCCAGCGAACGTCGAGATGTACAGCGAGTACGCGCCGGTGGTCAGGCTCCAGGCGCCGATCGCGAAGGCCGCCCCCACCGAGATCCAGCGGATGCGCGGCCGGCGCACGTTGGGAGTGCCGTAGTAGAGCACGACCACCGTGAAGATCGCCAGTAGAGCGAGCACGGGCCACTTGGCGACGCTCCACACGTCGACGACGAACGGAGGCCAGCCGAGCGTCACGACCACGGTGTGGGCCACGTCGGGGGTGACGATCACCAGCAGAACGATCAGCGAGAGCAGTGCGATGAGCACCACCGACTCGAGCAGCATCAGCAGCCGCAGCTTGATGAACCGCCGGCCCTCGACCACCCCGTAGACGGCATTGACGGTTCGCCCGAACGAGGTGGCGTAGCTGCTGCCCGCCCAGATGGTCAGTGCGAGACCGATGACCAGCGCAATGACCGGGTCGGGCATGCGGGTGAACTGCTGCAGCGCGAGCCGGGTGGTGTCGACCGTCGCCTTCGGTATGAAGCTGTCGATCACGTTCAGAATCACGCGCACCACGTCGCCCTGTGGGTCGAGCAGCGCCACGATCGAGACCACGGCGAGTGTGGCGGGGAAGAGCGCCAGCGCGCAGTAGAACGTGAGCGTGGCGCTCGAGTCGATGCCCCGGTGCAGGAAGAAGCCGAAGTACGCCCGCCGCATGGCGTAGCGAAGGGCGCGGCGGTCGAGGTCGCGGTAGTCGGCCGTGGCGCCGTGGCGCCTGATCTCGCGATCGGCGGCAAGGCGCTCGGCGACGGCCGACCGCGAGAAGTCGAAGGGCGTCGCGTCACGGTCGTCGAGCGTGCCTGCGTCGCCGGTGCCGATGTCGGCCGTGCCGATGTCGATGCCGTGGCCGAGCTCGTCGGCCTGCCGGGTGTCGCTCACGAGACGGGCGGGTGTTGACGGGGGCGGATGCTGAGCGGCAGCGCCACCCACAGCCCCGCCAGCGTGACCAGGGCCGCGACAGCCGCGACGACCGCCGCTGTGTCGCCGAGCACCACGTCGAAGATGAAGGCGACCGTGCCGGTGATCACCAGCGACACGACACCGAGGGTGACCAGCGCGAGCCGATTGGCCGTCGTGACGATCTGCGCCTTCGCGCCGTGCCGGAACAGCACGCGGTGGATGCTCACCGGGGTCAGGGCGAGGGCCGTGGCCAGTGCCGAACCGACCACCAGGCACAGGTAGAGCGCGTTCTGGAAGGCCGTCAGGTCGCCGAATCTCGCCTGGAACGGCAGCGTGAGCAGAAACCCGGTGAGAATCTGTGTTCCGGTCTGAACCACCCTGAACTCCTGCAGCAGTTCGCTCCAGTTGCGTTCCAGCGTCTCGACGGGGCTCTCATCGCCGACGGCCGGCGGCATCCGCTCGTCGCGCCCCGGCGCGTGCGCTGCATCCGTCATGCCCCCGATTGTACGGGCTGGGCTCGGCCGACAATGATGAACTATCGTCATGATAGGAGCGGTGGGATCGGGAGAGCGGAGCAATGACAATGAACCTCGTCATCAGGATGCGGACGCCAGGGGGTATCAAGCTCGGCCTGGCCGATGTATTGGCGAGTGTTCCTTCAAACGACTGGTCGTGGGTCATCCTCGAATTCGAGGGCTATACCCACGAATCGAGCAGTTGTGATGTTCAGGCGTTGGCAGACACGGCGCTCAACCATCCCGGCGGGGTGGCCACGACGTGGCGAGAGATGGTGCAGCTTGCGGATGAGTTGACCGACCTCAATTGGCTCGTCGCAGTCGCTGCTGCGAGCGAAGTGCCCGGTGACCAGCTGCTACGCGCGGAACAGTACTCGGGCTGTTCTCTGGTGCTGTCGGCCTTTGACGGTTCCGAATGGGAATTCACCGCGCCCGATGACAACCCCGAAGGAGTCGCAGTGCTTCAGTCGCTTCGCCTCCGGTTCGGAGCCTCCTAGCTCGACGACCACGTTCTTGATGCCCCCGATTGTACGGGCTGGGCTCGGCCGGGCCGGCGCACGGGTGAGCCGGGGTAGAATGGTTAGCCGGATTTTTGAGGGGTAACAGACGTGGTTTCAGCCGAGCTCGACCGTGAACGCGACTATGTGGCGAAGCTGTACGAACGGCTCGACGCGCTGCGAGACGACGCCCGGGCGCAGCTCTCGCGGGTGCACGCGCAAGACGTCGGCGGCAACCACCAGAGCCGGTCTGAGCGCGACGCGTTCGCCCGGGTGTTCGAAGATCGCATCGCCGCGCTGAACGACGTGGATGAGCGGCTGGCCTTCGGGCGTCTCGAGGTCGCCGCGGGCGACGCGGATGCCGGCGGTACCGGGGCGGGTGGCGCCGGGGATGCGACTGGCGCGGGCACCCCCGGCGGAACAAGCGAGGCGGGCGAGGGCGAGGAGGCCGACTCCGCGTACCGGTACATCGGGCGCATCGGCCTGCGCGACGAGAACCTGCGGCCGATACTGCTCGACTGGCGCGTGCCGCAGGCGGGCCCCTTCTACCAGGCGACCGCGGCGACGCCGATGGGCATCCGTTCTCGTCGCCACCTGCTGAGCAAGGGCCGGCAGATCGTGAAGATCGAAGACGAGATCTTCGACAGCGCCGGGCTGAGCGAAGAGGAGGCCGGGGCGCTGCAGGGCGAGGGCGCGCTGATGGCGTCGCTGTCGACGCAGCGCACCGGGCGCATGCACGACATCGTCGCGACGATCCAGGCCGAGCAGGATCGCATCATCCGTTCGCCCCTGCAGGGCGTGCTGGTGGTGCAGGGTGGGCCGGGCACCGGCAAGACCGCCGTGGCGCTGCACCGTGCCGCGTACCTGCTCTACTCGTACCGCGACCGCCTGAAGACCTCGGGCGTGCTGGTCGTAGGGCCCTCGCGCGCCTTTCTGCAGTACATCGAGGCCGTGCTGCCGAGCCTCGGTGAGACGGGCGTGGTGCTCGCGAGCGTGGGGCAGCTGTTCCCGGGCATCGACGCCACCGCCGACGACGAGCCGGCGGTTGCGCAGGTGAAGGGTGCCACCGAGATGGCGGGGCTGATCGAGCGGGCCATCCGGTCGCGCCAGAAGGTGCCGACCGAGCCACAGCAGCTCGACGTCAACGGCGAACTGCTCACCCTCGAACCCAGCGTGATCGCGAACGCGATGACCCGCGCCCACGAGAGCCGCAAGAGCTACAACGAGGCGCGGGTGGTGTTCGTGAAGGCGGCCCTGGCCGAGCTCACCCGGCTTCTGGCGACCCAGCTCCGCTCGCACGGCAACACGGTTGACGAAGACGACTACGGCTGGCTGCGCGAAGACCTGCGGCAGTCGTACGACGTCAGGGTGGCGCTGAACACGGCCTGGATTCCTCTGACTCCCGAGAAGCTGCTGCAAGACCTCTACGCCCGCCCGCAGTGGCTGGCCGAGCTGACCCCGCGCTGGAGCGACGAGAAGCGCGCGCTGCTGCGCCGCGGCCGAGATGCCGCTTTCACCGTCTCTGACGTCGCGCTGCTCGACGAGGCGGCCGAGCACCTCGGCGAGCACAACGAGCGTTCGGCCGCCGTCGACCGCGAGGCCAGGCAGCAGCGCAAACTCGACATCCGTAACGCCGAGCAGGCCATCAAGAACATGGATGTCGAAGGGCTCGTGCGGGCCGAAGATCTCGCCGACACCTTCGCCGAGCAGGCCTCGCGCGGCACCACCGCCGAACGCGCCGCGGCCGACCGCACCTGGACCTACGGCCACATAGTCGTCGACGAGGCGCAGGAGCTGTCGCCGATGCAGTGGCGCCTGCTGCGCCGCCGCGGCCCGCTGCGCTCGTTCACCATCGTCGGCGACATCGCCCAGGCGAGCGCCGCAGCCAGCGCCAGCAGCTGGCGCGAGGCCGTCACCCCGCTCGTCGGCCGCACCCGTGAGGGGGAGGGCTGGCGGCTCGAAGAGCTCACGGTGAACTACCGCACCCCCGCCCAGATCGCGGATGCCGCACAGCGGTTCGCCGAAGAACAGGGGCTGCCCGTGACCCGCTCGACCTCGGTGCGCGAGAGCGAGTGGCCCATCACGACTGTTCGGGCATCCGGCCGCCTGCCCGACGACCTGCACCGCGCGGTTCTGGATGCCGTCGCCGTCGACCGGGGCATCGACCCCGTCGGCACGGTCGGCGTCATCGTCGCCCCGGCTGACCTCGACGCCACGTTCGATGCCGTGTCGGCTGCGCTGCCCGGCGACGTGGGTCTCGGTGCGGTCGGGCTCACCCGGTCGGTGGCGGTGCTGACCCCGCAAGAGGCCAAGGGCCTCGAGTTCGACTCGGTGGTGATAGTCGACCGGGAGCGCATGCTGCGGGAGATTCCGCGCGGTGCCTCGGCGCTGTACGTGTCGATGACGCGGCCGACGCAGCGGCTGACGTTCGTCGACCGGGCCTGACCGTGCGCGGCTCGGGTCGGGGGTCGGAGGTCGGGTCGAGGGGCGGGTGCGGCACGCCCCCCTTCCGGCTCTACGGCAGCGCGGTGCGCTGAGGGCGTAACCGCTTTGACTTTGGCCCGCCCCGACCGGTTGGATGGAACCATGACAGATCTCACCACCAAGCCAGAACTCGACGCGCCCGACGGGCCCGCACCCGAGACCCTCGAAATCGTCGACATCGTCGAGGGCGACGGCCCCGAGGCCACCGCAGGGTCGACCGTCGACGTGCACTACCTCGGCGTCGACTACGAGTCGGGCGACGAGTTCGACTCGTCGTGGAGCCGCGGCGCGTCGATCAACTTTCCGTTGCGCCAGCTGATCGCCGGCTGGCAGCAGGGCATCCCCGGCATGAAGGTGGGCGGCCGCCGCAAGCTGACCGTTCCGCCCGAGCTCGCCTACGGCCCCGCCGGCGGAGGGCACCAGCTCTCAGGCCGCACGCTCATCTTCGTGATCGACCTCAAGGGCGTCAGCTGAGCTGTGCTTGCCTGTGCGCCGCCGCCTCTGCGGCGCACTGCCGGCATCAGCCCTCGAACCGTCGTCGTGGCGCCGCCCGGCGCTGAAAGCGACGTACACGCCGCCGCTTTCAGCTGACCTCGTCTGGTGCGCCGCCGCCGCTGCGGCGCACCGCTGGCAGTAGCCGCGCATCCAGAACCCGCTGACCGGGACGGAACCGACCGTCAGGGCAGCGGGTTCTGTGCGTCGTAGCGGCGGAAGCCGGGGTTCAGGCGCAGCAGCACGAGAATCAGCGCCATGATGACGATGCCGCCGAACAGCGGCGGAAACCACAGGGCCGCGAACGTCGCCAGAATGCCGATGTAGGCGTCGCCCAGGCGCGGCCCGCCAGCCACCACCACGGTGAAGACACCCTGGATGCGCCCGCGCATCGCGTCGGGCACGGCCGCCTGCAGCAGCGTCGAGCGGAAGATCGCGCTCACGTTGTCGGCCGCCCCCGAGCCCGCCAGGGCGAGCGTCGCCAGCACCAGCGCCCCGATGTTCGCGTCGCCGATCGACTCGCCGATCGGGTGCAGCCGCACGTCGTCGAGCAGGCTCGTGACCAGCAGAATCACGCCGAACAGGGCGATGAACGCGCCGTACACCGTGATCGCGCCGCCGATGGCCCGGCCCTGCCAGCGCACGTGCCCGAGCCGACCCGACAGAATGCTGCTGAGCAGCGCCCCCACCGCGACGGCGGCGGTCAGGATGCCCGTGGTGATCGCACCGCCACCGATCAGTACCGCGCCCACCGCCGGCAGCAGCACCCGGGGCTGCCCGAAGGTCATGGCGATGATGTCGACGATGAACGACATGCGCACGTTCGGCGCGCTCTTCAAGAACTGGATGCCGTCGGCGACGGCACGCAACCCGGCGCGGCCGGTCGACCCCTCCGGGATGATCTTCGGCAGCGAGAAGATGCCGGTGAACGCGGCGATGAACAGCACGACGTCGACCGTGTACGTCCACTGGATGCCCACCGTCGCCACCAGAACGCCGGCCAGCGCGGGGCCGACGGTGATGCTCGCGCCCATGCTGATGCCGTTCAGCGCGCTGGCGGCGGGCAGCAGTTCTTTCGGCAGCAGACGCGGCACGATCGACTGGCGGGTCGCGCCGATCACCGTGCTGCCGACCGCGATCACGGTCGCGAGGATGTAGTACGGCCACACCGCACCGACCTGACCCCAGGCGATCCCGGCGAGGGTGGCCGTCGACGCCCAGGTGACGATGGCCGCCACCAGCGCCACGAGACGGCGGTCGAAGGTGTCGGCCAGAATGCCGCCGTACAGCCCGAAGACGATCATCGGCAGCAGCGTGAACACTCCCACCAGCGACACGGCGAAGGTCGAGCCGGTGAGGTCGTAGATGTGCAGGCCGACGGCGACGATGGTCATCTGGCCGCCGATGCCCGAGATGGCAGCGCCTGTCCAGAGCCGTGCGAACGGCGGGCTGGCGCGCAGGGGAGTGAGGTCGACGAAACGGCTTCGGCGTCTCAGGGGCTCTGTCTGGGCATCCGTCTCGCCGGCGGCGTCGCCGGCCACGTGGGCGCCCAGCGGCTCTGCGCTGTGCACCGAGTCGACATTCGTGAGGTCGTCGTCGTCGGCCGTCACGAAAATACGTTCGTCACTGTGGAATGTGTCCAATTCATTGTTGGCTGTCGCGTCAGAGGCGATAACCTCGGCCCTTCGACATTACGACACTCGAACCACTCAGGAGTCACCGTGACACTCGCCGACGAAGCCGGCCCCGGCCTTTCGGGCATCGACCAACTGCGCGCCCTGATCGAGATCGGCGTGCAGCCGCCGATCGGCCAGACCATGGAGTTCGACCTGGTCAGCATCGACGAGGGCCGCGCCGTGTTCACCGGCACGCCGAGCCAGCGCGTCTACAACCCCATCGGCTCGGTGCACGGCGGCTATGCCGCGACCCTGCTCGACTCGGCGTGCGGCTGCGCCGTGCACTCCCTGCTGACCGCCGAGCAGGCGTATACGACGCTCGAGCTGAAGGTGTCGTACCTGCGCGCCATCACCGCCCAGACCGGCGAAGTGACCGCCGAGGCCACCGTGGTGAAGATGGGCGGCCGTGCCGCGTTCGCCGAGGCCCGGCTGACGGATGCCCGGGGCACCCTGCTGGCGACGGCGACCTCGACGCTGCTGGTCATCCAGCGCTGAGTCGCGGCGGCGTCGCGGCCGAGTGGCGTCTGCGCGCTGAGCGATGTGCCATGTGCGATGTGCAATGTGCGATGTGCAGCGTCTCCGTCGCGCGGCCGTGCTTACCGCGCTACTGCTTGCTGTTCCAGTCGTCCGCGCGCTCGACGTAGCCGCTCAGCACCTCGATGAAGTCGGCGTCGGGAACGTGCGACGGGTCTTTGTCGATCTTGTCGAGCTCGGTCTGCAGCCGGTCGATCTCTTCGTCGATCTCGAGCACCACGATCGCGTTGCGCTGCACGTCGTCGAGGTTCACCAGCATGTCGAGGGCTTTCTCGATGTCTGCGCGGCCACCGTATACATAGTTACTCATGGGGTGAGTTTAGAGGGCCACGCCGACGCGCGCTGAAACGGAGTGCGAGTCGGCGCACCGTAGGCTTTCAGCTGTGACCTCACCCGCAGACGAACGCAGCGACCTGCCGGTCGACAGCGATACCGAGGTCGGCGAGTCCCAGGCGGGCGCGGCTCGGCCGGTGCACTTCCGCCTGGCGAATCTCGGCCTCGTGGCGCTCGGCGGGGCGGTCGGCACCGCGGTGCGTTTCGTCATCGTCGACGCCTTCCCCACCATCAGCGGGCTGCCGGTTCCGGTGCTGGCCATCAATCTGCTCGGCGCATTCGCCCTCGGCTTGCTGCTCGACACCCTCGCGCGGCTCGGGCCCGACCAGGGCACCCGGCAGAGGCTGCGCCTGCTGCTCGGCACCGGAGTGCTCGGCGGCTTCACCACCTACAGCACGCTGTCGGTCGACACCGTGACCCTGCTGCACGGCGGACACGTGGTCGAGGCGACGCTGTACGCCCTCGGCACGCTGGTGTTCGGAGCCGTGGCCACCATCGCGGGCATCGCCCTCGGTTCGACCATCCAGCGCCGACGGCAGGCCTCGTGAGCGCGTGGGTGGTGGTCGCGGTCGCGATCGGCGGCGGGCTCGGCGCGATGAGCCGCTTCGTGCTCGACGGTGTCATTCGCACATACGTGCGGGCCGGCTACCCCATCGGCACGACGGTCATCAACGTCACCGGGTCGTTTTTGCTCGGGCTGGTCACCGCGCTCGCCCTCGGCTCGGTGCTGACCGACGACTGGCGGCTCGTGCTCGGCACCGGCTTCCTCGGCGGCTACACCACCTTCAGCACTGCCAGCTTCGAGACCGTTCGTCTCGCGCAGACCAGGCGGTACGCCGCTGCGCTCGCCAACGGGCTCGGGATGCTCGTGGTCTCCGTTGCGGCGGCGGCCCTCGGGTTTTGGCTCGGTTCATAGCAAACTCCAGCGTTTCTCGCAGAGCGAAGGCGCAAGCTGTACTCGTAGGCGAACCCCACGGCGCGAGTTCACGGCCCGCGGTCTGCGCGGCCGAGGCGACAGAACAGCGGAGGCGAGACATGAACCCACGAGACCTGGGCAGGCGGCGGGCCGGGCTCGTCACGCTGGCCGTCAGCCTCGCCGGTCTGATCGCCGGGGGTGCCACGAGCGTGGCGCTGTGGGCGACCACGCCGCTCGCGTCGAGCTCGACCAGCACGTCAAGCTCGTCCAGCTCGACCTCGTCGTCGCCGTCGACAGACGGATCCTCTGGCTTTGGATCGGGTGGCTCGAGTGCCGACTCGGGCAGCTCGAGCTCGGGCACCGATTCGGGCAGCTCCAGTACCGACTCGGGCAGCTCCAGTTCTGGCGCCGACTCGGGCAGTTCCGGCAGCGCGGTCACTCCCGGCACGGGTTCGTCGTCGCACGCCAGCACGGCGGGGTCATGATGACGCTCCTGGATGATACGGGCGTCGGCGTGCAGCAGACCGCCGCGGTGCAGTGGCAGCAGTGGAGCACGACCATGCGCGTCGTCGTCACCGTGCCGCACCTGCTGGCCGCCGCCGAGGGGATCGTGCGCGACGTGCTCGACGATGTCGGGCGGGCCTGCGACCGGTTCGCTGCCACGTCGGAGCTGAACCGTCTGCACCGTGACCTGCCCGAAGGAGTCGAGGTCAGCGACACGCTCGCCCTGCTCGTGCGCACCGCCCTCGCCGCCGCACGCCTGACCGACGGAGACGTCGACCCCACCCTCGGCGCGGCCCTCGCAGACCTCGGCTACGACCGCGACATCGCACACCTCGGCTACGACCGCGACACCACGGCTCCAGGCTACGACCGCGACAGCGCCGCTCTCGGCTACGACCGCGACACCACGGCTGCAGGCTACGACCGCGACGCCACGGCTCTCGGCTACGACCGCGAGAGCGCCGCCACGCCCGCCGCCCCCGCGGTGCCCGCACCGACCACCGGGCTGGGCGCACCGGCGGCCCGGCCGAGCCGCACCGTACTCGGCGTGCCCGTCACGACGAGCACGCCGCGGGTGGCGGGTTGGCGACGCATCACGCTCGACGGCAACCGCCTGACGGTGCCGGCCGACCTCAGCCTCGACCTCGGCGCGACCGCCAAGGCCCTCGCCGCCGACCTCGCCGCTGCCCGCGTCTTCGCCGTACTCGGCAGCGGCGTGCTCGTCAGCCTCGGCGGCGACATCGCCACGGCCGGCCCCGGCCCCGACGGGGGCTGGCAGATCACGGTGTGCGACCTGCCGGGCGACCCGGCGAGCCAGGTCACCCTCGCCCCGGGCCACGCACTCGCCACGTCGAGTACCCAGAAGCGCCGCTGGCAGCAGGGCGGCCGCACGTTGCACCACATCCTCGATCCTGCGCTCGGGTTGCCGGCTGATGCGGTGTGGCGCACCGTGACCGTCTCGGCCGCCAGCTGTGTTCGGGCGAACACGGTCAGTACGGCATCCGTCGTTCGGGGCTACCGGGCCATCGGCTGGCTCGCCCGGCGCGCCACCACGGCCCGCCTGGTGAACCGAGACGGCCGCGTGCTCACCCTCGGCGGCTGGCCTGACGACGACAGCGTGCACGTTCGGCAGGCCCGCTGATGGATGCCGCACTGTGGGCCATCGGGCGCGGCACCGGCGTCGTGGCGCTGGTTGCGATCACGCTCTCGGTGCTGCTCGGCATCGTCACCCGGTCGGGACGGCCGCTGCCCGGGCTGCCTCGATTCTCGATCACGCTGGTGCACCGCAACGTGTCGCTGGTCGCGTGCGTGTTTCTGCTCATCCACATCGTCTCGCTCTTCTTCGACTCGTTCGCCCAGCTGACCCTGCTCGACATCGTGGTGCCGTTCTTCGGCAGCTTCCTGCCGTTCTGGCAGGGGCTCGGCACGGTCGCCGTCGACCTGCTGGTCGCGGTGACGGTGACTGCCCTGCTGCGCAACCGGCTCGGGCTGCGCGTATTCCGGGCGGTGCACTGGCTGACCTACGCGATGTGGCCCGTCGCGCTCGCCCACGCGATCGGCAACGGCACCGACGGCACCAGCCCCTGGTTCCTCTGGCTGTCGGCGGTGTGCACCGCTCTCGTGCTCGCCGCAGTGGGCTGGCGGGTGTCGGCCCGGTTCGTCGAGTTCCGGTCGGTTCGGGCAGGTGAGCTCTCGTGACGGTGATGGCTGCCAGGGTGCCGGGTGCGTTGCCCGGTACCGCTGCCGGTGTCGTTCCGGGCGCCGTCACGCCGTCGGGCGGCGCCGTTCCGGGTGCCGTCTCGCCCCCGGCCGGCGCGGCGCGGCTCTTCCGGGCCGCAGACGCGTCGCTCGCCGGGCACCTGGCGGCCTACGCCGCACTGCCGCAGATCTCCGAAGCCGAGGCCTTCATCGAAGAGCTGCGGCGCTCGGGGCTCGAGGGCCGTGGCGGCGCGGGCTTTCCGGTGTGGCGCAAGCTCGCGTCGGTGCGGGCGAGCGCCGGTCTGTCCAGACCGCTGTCCAGCGACGGCACCGGCACCGGCACAAGCACAGGCACCGGCACCAGCACAGGCACCCCGATGTCGCGGGGCAGGGCCCGGCGCACGGTGGTCGTGGCGAACGGGGCCGAGGGCGAGCCGCTGAGCCTCAAAGACCAGACCCTGCTCAGGCAGGCCCCGCACCTGGTGATCGACGGGCTGCTGCTCTGCGCAGCCCTGGTCGGGGCATCCACGGTGTCGCTGTTCGTCTCAGCGGCCTCGCACGAGGCGGTTCGGCGCGCCCTCTCTGAGCGCCCCGACGCCGGCCATGTGAGCCTCACGGTGGCGCCCGAGGCGTTCGTAGCGGGGGAGGCCACGGCGGTCGCGAACGCCGTCGAGCGCTCGGTCAGCGTGCCCCGCGACCACCTGCTGCACCTCAGCCAGTCGGGTATCGGGGGTCGGCCGACCCTCGTTCAGAACGTCGAGACACTGGCGCAGCTGGCGTTGGTGGCGCGGTTCGGGGCCGAGTGGTTCCGCTCGATGGGAACGCCAGACGAGCCCGGCACGCGTCTCGTCACGGTGAGCGGTGACGTACCCGTGCCCCAGGTGTTGGAGGTCGCCGGCGCGACACCGGTCGACGCGATCGTGGCCGCCTGCTTCCCGGCCGCGCCGGCGGGCCACGACGGCTCTGCGCCGACCGCATGGCCGGGCGTCTCGGCGGTGCTCGTCGGCGGGTACCACGGCGGCTGGGTGCCGGGGAGCGCCATCGACCTGCCGCTGTCGCGCGCCGCCCTCGCGGTGCACGGTGCCGCGCCCGGTGCGGGCGTCGTTCACGTTCTGGGCTCCCACCGCTGCGGCCTCGACGCCGCGGCCCGCATCGCCCACTACCTGGCCGGCCAGTCGGCTCGCCAGTGCGGACCGTGCGTGAACGGCCTGCCCGCCCTGGCCGACGTACTCACGAGGCTGGCCGCGCGTTCCCGCGACGCACGCCTGCCCGCCGAGGTGGTTCGCCTCGCCGACGTGGTCACGGGTCGCGGCTCGTGCTCGCACCCCGACGGCACGGCCCGCTTCGTGCTGAGCGCGCTGACGGCGTTCGATTCGGATGTCCGTTCCCATCTCGACGGCCGCTGCGAGGTGCACGCCCGATGACCGAGCACCCGGCCGTGGGCGCCGCCCGCCTGCACATCGACTGGACCCGCTGCGACGGCCGTGGACTCTGCACCGAACTGCTGGCCGGCCGCCTCGCACGCGACGAATGGGGTTACCCGTTGGCCCGCCAGGCGGCCCCCGGCGACCGCTCCGACGTCGCTCTGTCGCCGGGCGAACTGGATGCCGCGCGCGACGCCGTGAGCCTCTGCCCCCGGCAGGCGCTGAAGCTCACCTCTGCGCCCTAGCCCCCAGGGTCAGAGCCGGGCCATGAGCGACCGCGCGGCCGCGATCGTGATGGCCCGGTCGTGCGTCAGAACGAACTCGAACTGCGGCTCGGCATCGGCGCCGGCACCAGGCTGTGGGGCCAGTTCGCGGGCGGCCAGCAGGGCCGTGAACTCGGGTGTCACGACGGCGACACTCCATTCGTGCAGCAGGGCATCCCGGTCGGCGATCGCCGCCATGTGCAGGCGCGGCAGGGTCGGGTCTGGCTCGAGGTCGGCGGCCAGGATGCCCGCCAGAGCGACGGTCTCGCTGAGCTCGGCGTACCGGGCGGCCACGTCGCCGACGAAGTTCGAGGCGTACTGGAACGTCGACAGCACCACAGCCGTGTCGCCCCCGGCGAGGGCCCGCGACTCGAGGTGCCGGCTGATCTCGGCCAGCAGGTCGCGGCTGTAGGCCCGTGCCACACGTCTGCTCGCCGAGATGGTGAACGGGGTCGACCCGGGCGCCTCGGCCAGGCCGACCACCGGCGACGGGAGGCCCGAGATGCTGGGCAGCGGGTTCGGCAGGTCGACCGGGCGCCCGAACAGCCAGCCCTGGCCGAGCGTGGCGCCCATCGCGCGGGCGTTGTCGAGGTGCCGCTCTGTCTCGATGCCCTCGGCCACGATGATCGCGCCGGTCGACTCGGCGTGCGCGGTGATCGCGTTCATGATGCGGGCCACATGCTGGTTTGGCATCTCGCGCACCAGGCGCAGGTCGAGCTTGATGATCTCGGGGTTGATTAGGGGGAGCAGGGCGATGGATGCCGAATCAGCCCCCACGTCGTCGAGTGCCACACTCCAGCCGAGGTCGCGCACATGGTCGATCGACCGCAGCAGTTGCGCGGGGTCGCCGGTGAGCAGTCGCTCGGTGATCTCGAGCACCATGGCCGGAGTGGTCGGGCGAACGTCGCCGGCGAGCAGGGCGAGCGCCTCGGGCTCGGAATTGATGAACAGACCCCGGGGGGTGTCGAGCCCGGCGGCGAACGCCGCGCGAAAGGCTTCGACCCGGCAGGCGGAGTCGAGTTCGGCGAGCCGGCCGTTCGCACGCGCGGCGGCGAACAGGGCATCCGGGCTCTCGAGGGTCGAACCGGCCGGCCCCCGGGTCAGCGCCTCGTAGGCGACGGTGGCGCGGGTCTCGAGCTCGACAATGGGCTGGAACACGGTGCGCAGTCTCGAGCCGAGCAGGATGTCGGCCAAGACGTCACGTGAAGAGCCCACCATTGACATAGACCAAGCCCTCACTCATCGATACGGTCATTGTATGGGCTAGAGCCCTGTCACGTCGATTTCTGCTAAACTCGCAAGGTTGCCGTCGAACGGCCGCGGATGAAGAGAGCCCACACACCCTGTGATGGGCGCCGCGCAACGAGAGAAAAGGGGTCATCTATGCCATTAACGCCAGATGCCAAGAAAGCCATCATCGACGAGTACGCCACCCACCCAGGTGACACCGGTTCTCCCGAGGTTCAGGTCGCCATGTTGACGACCCGCATCCTCGATCTGACGGAGCACCTCAAGTTTCACAAGCACGACCACCACTCACGTCGTGGCCTGTTGCTGCTGGTTGGTCAGCGTCGTCGTCTGCTCGGCTACCTGCAGAGCGTCGACATCGAGCGTTACCGCTCGCTGATCGCACGCCTCGGCCTGCGCCGATAACAGCGCGCCGATAAGAGCGCGCCGAAAGCAGCGTGCCGATAAGAGCGCACTGAAGCGGCGCGCTGGCAGCAGCGCGTCGAGCACCGGCTTCTCATGCTGGCAGAGGGCCGTCTTCCTGCAGGGAGGCGGCCCTTTTCCCATCCCGCGGCCCATCCCGCGGCCTATCCTGCGGCCCGGCCCGGCCCGGCCCGGCCGGGCCCGACCCGATCAGACCCTACCCGATCCGATCCGATTCGATCAGAGAGACCATGACCCGACCCGTACGGCAGAAGCTGCCCCTGTGGCGCTGGGATCCGTTCCTGCTCGGTGTCGTTCTGGTCGGTTCGCTCATCGGCGCCGTCTTCGAGCGGCTCGACCTGCCAGTCGTCACCGCGGTGGCGCTCACCGTGCTGCTGCTGATCGCGGGTGCGGCCGCCGTTCTGCTCGTGCTGCCGCTGTTCGTTCTCGCGCTGCGCCGCGACGGTGAAGGAACCCTCGCGCTGGGGCCCGGCGTGACACTCGTCGAGGGCGAGACCGACGACGTGCTGCCGGTCGTCGACGGCAAGCGTCACCAGGGCAGCATCGAGGCGGCCCTGGCGCACGGTGTGTCGCCGTTCACCGCCGTGCTGGTTCCGCGGGCCACGGCGTGGCTCGGCCGTGACTACCGGGTCGCCGTCGACATCGTCATCGGGTCGCGCGTGTACCGCACGGGCTACCTGCCCCGTGAGATCGACCAGCGGGCGGATGCCGCACTGGCCCCGCTCGCAGAACAGGGCCGGTACGTGACGGTGCCGGCGAGCATCCTGAACCAGAAGCGGCCGTACACGCTGCGTGTGGCCGTGGGGCCGTCGATCGTCGGCCCCACGGAGCACGGCCCGGGTCAGTGACGGCAGTCCGGGTCAGTAGCGGCGGCCCGGGTCAGTAGCGGCGGCCCGGGTCAGTAGCGACGGTTCTGTGACCGGGCGAAGTACTCGTTGCTGCTGGTGAACCCCGAGCGCAGCCCCGAGTCGCCGATCTGCAGGGCGATGTTCACCCAGCTCTGCAGTCCGTCGGCGTCGGGCGCGCGACCGAGGTACAGCGTGTACATGGCACTGACGCGCTGGCTGATGGTCTCGTTCGCGTTCCAGTACTGCGCGATCACCCAGTAGCGGCCGTGCTGCGTGATGAGTGCCGACCAGAACGCGTAGTCAGACGCTGTGCCCTGCCGGTGCAGCAGGGTCGAGTACAGCGAGGCGACGAAGAGGCTGTCGGTGTTGCCGTGCGCCTGGTAGTACTCGGCCGACCCGTAGAGCTGCGTCTCGATGTCGTCGGTCGTGATGCCGCCGCGGTGCATGGCGTCGAGCCAGCTCAGCCGGCCGCCCGGGTCGGGGTTGCGCCCGAGTACCGAGCGGTAGGCCGCGTCGATGCGGATGAGCCGGTACTCGTCGCTGTTGACGAACCCGGCGGCGATGTCGCTGCGCGGCGCGCCGTCGGCCAGCGCGTTCTCCCAGAACACGATGTCGCTGGCCGACGGCACCCGGCCGAGGTAGTCGTGGTACAGCGCCGTGATGTAGTTGCTGTCGAGCGTCGTGCCGTTGGCCGGGGCGGTGCCGTTCGAGGCGAAGGCACGCAGGGCGGAGTAGTCGCCGTTGTAGAGGTCTTGGTCGCCCGGAAAGACCCCGGCGTCGGCGTACTGCCACACGGCATAGCTGTTCCAGCCGTTCGGCAGGGCGCCGGCACCGTCTGACATGTTCTGGGGCCAGCGAGCGATGAAGAGCGGGTTCGCGCCGAACGCGCCGTTGTTGCCCGTGCAGGTCTTCCACCACCCGGTGGTGGTGTAGATGGTGGGCCGGATGCCCGTGCGGGCCAGCACCGTGTTTGAGAAGTCGGCGATCCAGGCCACCATCTGCGCCGAGTTGAGGCCGTAGCAGGCGTCGGTGCCGTCAGAGCCGGCATACGGGTCGTACTCGATGTCGAGCATCGGCGGCAGGGTTCGGCCGTCGGCGCTCCAGCCGCCGCCGTTGTTCACGAAATAGTTGGCCTGCACTGCGCCCGTCGACTCGTGCGGGTTGGCGAAGTGGTAGGCACCGCGGATCATGCCGACCGCCGTCGCGCCGCTGTACTGGGCGGCGAAATGGCTGCTCGTGTAGTCGTTGCTCTCGGTGGCCTTGATGTAGACGAAGCGGCCGCCGTTCGCCCATGCGGCGTTCCAGTCGACCGTGGGCTGCCAGCCGCTGACGTCCATGCCGAGTACGTGGGTGGCGAGGGCGGCCTGGGCGTTCTCCTGCAGGCCCTGGGGGCTGAGCGTGGTGGCGTCGCCGGTGGCACTGCCCGGCTCGAACTCAGGGATGGTCGACCCCATGCTGTGGTCGTGGGCGGCGTTCTGCTCGGCCAGCGTGGGGTCGCTCACAACCGTCGCGGGGGCGAGCGTAGGCGGCGGTGTCTGCGTCGCGGTGGGCGTCGGTGTCGGTGTCGGTGTCGCGGCGGCCGTCGGCGTCGGCGTCGCGCTGGGCGTGGGCGGCGGTGTCGGCGTTGACGTGGGCGTTGCGCCGGCGGTCGGCGTCGCGGCGGCAGACGGCACGGGGGTCGGCGTCGTCGCCGCCTGGGCCGCACCCGCGCCGCCGCCCACCAACAGCGCGGTGACGGCCAGCGGCAGGGCCAGCCTCGACAAAGTCTTCACGACGACTCCTCTCGTCCCTGAGCAAACATCATATTCGGTGTCATATATTCGATATCAATAGGTGCGCGACTGGCTGCGGTTGTAGTACTCGGTGCTGCTGGTGAAGCCCGAGCGCAGCCCCGAGTCGCCGATCTGCAGCGCCACGTTCACCCAGCCCTGCAGCCCGGCCGCGTCGGGTACACGCCCGAGGTAGAGCTGGTACATGGCACTGACCCGCGCGCTGATCGTTTCGTTCGCGTCCCAGAACTGGGCGATCATCCACGGCCGTCCGTTCTGTGCGACCAGGCCGGCCCAGAAGGCGTAGTCCGACTTCGTGCCGTCGCGGTGCAACAGATTCTGGTAGAGCGAGGTGACGAAGCCGACGTCGCTGTTGCCGTTCTTCTGGTAGTACTCGGCCGAGGCGTAGAGCGACGTCTCGATGTCGTCGGTCGTGATGCCGCCGCTGTGCATCGCACTCAGCCAGCTCTGTCGCCCCCCTGGCTCTGCCGCGCGGCCGAGAACGGTCTGGTAGGCGGCGTCGATGCGGATGAGCCGGTACTCGTCGCTGTTCACGAACCCGGCAGCCACCGAGCTGCGGGGCGCACCGTCGGCCAGGTTGGTCTCCCAGCCGGCGAGCTCGGTCGGGCCGGCCGCCCGGCCGAGGTAGTCGTGGTACAGGGCGGTGATGTAGTTGCTGTCGGGCGTCGCGTTCGCGGCGAACACCTTCAGGGCCGCGAGACTTCCATTGAAGACGTCTTGGTCGCCCGGAAACACAGGCTTCTTCGAGTCGTCTGCGTACTGCCAGAACGTGTACGTCGACCACGAGGCCGGAAGTGTGCCCGGCGTGCTGACTCCGCGCGTGGCGAAGAAGAGCGGGTTCGCGCCGAAGTTCGGGTTGCCGTTCATGCACGATTTCCAGAAGTCGGTGTTCGTGTAGATGGTCGGCCGGATGCCCGTGCGCTGCAGCACCGTGTTCGAGAAGTCGCTCACCCAGACGGCCAACTGCGCCGGGGTCTTGCTGTAGCAGTGATCGCCGTCGACGGCGCCGTACGGATTGGCCTCCATGTCGAGCACCGGGGGCAGGGTCTTGCCATCTGGCGTCCAGGCACCTCCGTGCGCGAGGAAGAACATGGCCTGCTTCGTGCCGTTCGATTCGAACGGATCGGCGAAGTGGTAGGCGCCGCGGATCAGGTTGGCGTTCGTCGCCCCGTTCCACTGGCTCTGGAAGATGTCGTTCGTCGAATTGAAGCTCTCGGTCGCCTTGATGTACACGAAGCGTGCGCCCTTGGCATAGGCGGCGGCGAAGTCGACGTTCGGCTGGAAGCTGCTCACGTCGAAACCCGGAACACCCGAGGGTGTGAAGGCAGCTGCCGAGGAGTCGCCTGCGCCGGATGTGTCGCTCGCGTCGGGAGTCTCGCTGGCGCCGGGCGTGTCGCTCGCGCCGGGCGTGTCGCTCGCGCCGAAGGAGGAGCCGAGCTCGTGGGTCTGGCCAGGGGAGGGCGACGGAGTCTCGTCGGCGAGAGCGGGAGCGGTGGCGCCCCCGACCGCGAGGGCGAGCGCCACGAGCAGCGCGGCGGTGGTCAGTGTTCCACGGTGAACGGTGGTGCGCATGCAGTGCAACTTCCTGTAGAGATCCCCCCAGCGCGCCGTTCGCGGCGATTCCGCCCGGCCGGAGCGGTGCGCTGATAGACTCATCTTGCTACAAATGGAGCTGCTGCGGCATTTTCTCAAAATCTGCCCCTGCTCCCAGGAGGATCGTGTTCCACACGGGAATGCGACGTTCTTCGCGCCGGTATGGTGCGGAACAAAAAATAAAGGAGAAAACCCCCACATGGAGGGTCCAGAAATCAAATTCGCCGAAGCCGTTCTCGACAACGGATCGTTCGGCACCCGCACGATCCGGTTCGAAACGGGTCGTCTGGCGCAGCAGGCACAGGGTGCCGTCGCCGCCTACCTCGATGAAGAAACCATGCTGCTGAGCGCGACCAGCGTCTCGAAGCACCCGAAAGACAACTTCGACTTCTTCCCGCTGACCATCGACGTCGAAGAGCGTTCGTATGCAGCCGGCAAGATCCCGGGCTCGTTCTTCCGCCGCGAAGGGCGCCCCTCGACCGAGGCCATCCTCGTCTGCCGCCTGATCGACCGGCCGCTGCGCCCGTCGTTCGTCACCGGCCTCCGCAACGAGGTGCAGGTCGTCATCACCGTGCTGTCGATCGCCCCGGGCGAGTTCTACGACGCACTGGCCATCAACGCGGCATCCGCCTCGAGCCAGATCTCGGGCGTTCCGTTCTCGGGCCCGATCGGCGCCGTGCGCCTCGCGCTCATCGGCACCCAGTGGGTCGCCTTCCCGACGTTCGACCAGCTCAAAGAGGCTGTCTTCGACATCGTGGTGGCCGGCCGTGTCGTCACCGACAACAACGGCAACGAAGACGTCGCGATCATGATGGTCGAGGCCGAGGCCACCGAGCACAGCTGGAACCTCATCCAGGCCGGCGCGACCAAGCCCGACGAGGCCGTCGTCAGCCAGGGCCTCGAGGCCGCCAAGCCGTTCATCAAGCAGCTCGTCGGCGCGCAGACCGTTCTGGCCTCGCAGTCGGCGAAGGAGATCGCACACTACCCGGTCTTCCTGCCCTACTCGAAGGAGACCTACGACAACGTCGCCGGCCTCACCTACGACAAGCTCGTCGACGTGTACCAGATCGCCGACAAGATCGAGCGTCAAGACGCCGACGACGCGGTGAAGGAAGAGGCGAAGGTCGCCCTGACCGAGAAGGTCGAGGCGGGCGTTCTGCCGGCCAGCGTTCTCACCGAGTTCAGCGCCGCGTACAAGTCGGTCACCAAGGTGGTCGTTCGCGGCCGCATCCTGCGTGACGGCATCCGCATCGACGGCCGGGGCCTCAGCGACATCCGTCCGCTCGACGCCGAGGTCGAGGTCATCCCTCGCGTGCACGGTTCGGCGATCTTCCAGCGCGGCGAGACCCAGATCCTGGGTGTCACCACGCTGAACATGCTGAAGATGGAGCAGCAGATCGACTCGCTGAGCCCCATCACCAAGAAGCGCTACATGCACCACTACAACTTCCCGCCCTACTCGACCGGTGAGACCGGCCGTGTCGGTACCCCGAAGCGTCGCGAGATCGGGCACGGCTTCCTGGCCGAGCGCGCCCTCGTGCCGGTGCTGCCGTCGCGTGAGGAGTTCCCCTACGCCATCCGCCAGGTGAGTGAGGCCCTCGGGTCGAACGGCTCCACCTCGATGGGCTCGGTCTGTGCATCCACCCTGTCGCTGCTGAACGCCGGTGTGCCCCTGCGCGCCCCCGTCGCCGGCATCGCCATGGGCCTCGTCTCCGACACCGTCGACGGCGAGACGCGCTACGCGGCCCTCACCGACATCCTCGGTGCAGAAGACGCGCTCGGCGACATGGACTTCAAGGTCGCCGGTACGAGTGAGTTCATCACGGCCATCCAGCTCGACACCAAGCTCGACGGTATTCCCACGTCGGTGCTCGATGGCGCACTGGGCCAGGCCAAGGCCGCCCGCACCGCGATCCTCGAGGTACTGAACGCCGCGATCGACACCCCCGACGAGATGGCCCCGACCGCGCCCCGCGTGATCTCGGTGCAGATTCCCGTCGACAAGATCGGTGAGCTGATCGGCCCGAAGGGCAAGACGATCAACCAGATCCAAGACGACACCGGCGCCGACATCTCGATCGAAGAAGACGGCACCGTCTACATCGGTGCGGTCGACGGCCCGTCGGCCGAGGCTGCTCGCATGGCGGTCAACGCCATCGCGAACCCCCTCAACCCCGAGGTCGGCGAGCGGTTCCTCGGCACGGTCGTCAAGATCGCGACCTTCGGTGCGTTCGTGTCGCTCATGCCCGGCAAAGACGGCCTGCTGCACATCAGCGAGGTTCGTAAGCTCGCCGGTGGCAAGCGTGTCGAGAACGTCGAAGACGTGCTCGGTGTCGGCCAGAAGATCCAGGTCGAGATCACCAAGATCGACGACCGCGGAAAGCTCTCGCTCGCTCCGGTGATCGACGAGGCCGACCCGGCCGACACCGAGGGTTCGGCTGCGCACAGCCAGGGCCCCGTCGAGCCTGCCGAAGGCGCCGTCGTCTGATCTGACGCGACACAGCTGAAACGACGGATGCCCGTCGCCCGCCCTGTTCGCAGGTGCAGGTGACGGGCATCCGTCGTTCTGCCGGCACTGCACATCTGCCGGCACTGCACATCTGCCGGCACTGCACATCGGGCGGCCCCGCGCAAGGCCACGGCGCAGGGGCCGCGCAGGCACATGATGAGGCATGAGCAGAATCGCGAACAGCACCCAGACCGTCTCGTTCCAGGCCTTCGGCGGAGTGGACGTGCTCGAACTCGTCGAGATCGAGATGCCGCACCCGAGGCCCGGCGAGGTGCTCGTCGAGGTGCTGGTCGCGGGCATCAACCACATCGAGGCGTACATTCGCCGTGGCCAGTTCGTCGACCACATCGACTGCGCCGAGAACCAGACGCAGGGCAGTGACTTCGCCGGCATCGTGCTCGAGGTCGGTGAGGGCGTGACCACGCTGCGCCGCAACGCCGAGGTGCTCGGCCACGCACGGCTCTCATCGCAGGCGTACCACGTGGTGGTGCCGGCCTCGAACCTGGTCGTGAAGCCGAAGCATCTGCCGTGGGAGGTCGCCGGGGCGCTCTTCCTCGCCGGGCTGACGGCCTACGACACCATCGAATCGGTGAATATCAGGCCGGGCGACGCAATCGTCGTGTCGGCGGCCGCCGGGGGAGTCGGCAGTATCGAGATCCAGCTCGCCAAGCTCAAGGGCGCCACAGTCATCGGCACCTGCGGCGAACGCAACTTCGACTACCTGCGCCAGCTCGGGGTGAAGCCGGTCGTCTACGGTGACGGCCTCGCCGAGCGCATCGAGAAGCTGGCGCCGAACGGGGTGGCGGCCTATCTCGACAACTTCGGCGTCGACGGCGCCGACATCTCGGCGGCCCTCGGGGTCGACCCCTCCCGTTTCACCTCGAGCGACGACCGCAAGGCGTGCGAACTCGCGGCCATCGTGCCCGACGCCGAGGCCGCCGCCCACAACACGCAGGTGCTCGGCATGCTCGCCGACCTGGCCGGCTCCCGCGCGATCTCGCTGCTCATCTCGGGGTACTACCCGTTCGGCCTGGTGCAGGAGGCGTTCGACGACCTCGAGACGAGACACGCCCGCGGCAAGATCGTGCTCGGAATGAAGCCGGCCCACAGCTACGGCATCACGAAGGCCCGCAGCATCCACGACGCCATGGATTGACTCAGGCTGGGAACACCCCTCGATCAGGTCTCGACCCGGGGCCGTACAAGGCGCGGTCGACTAGGGTGGATGACGATGAACGGTGCTGTTGCTCTTCCCCTCGATCTGCCCGAGCTGTCTTTCACCGCATCCGGTGACGCACTGGTCAGGCGTTCTGTGCTTCCCAGCGGAATCCGCATTCTGAGCGAACGGGTGCCGGGTGCGCGGAGCTCGACCGTCGGCTTCTGGGTGGCAGTCGGTTCGCGCGACGAGCTCGGCGCCGTGCCCGCCGGGGCCGGTACGGCGGCTGTTCCCTCCCGCTACGGGTCGACGCACTTTCTCGAGCACCTGCTCTTCAAGGGCACCGCGTCGCGCACAGCCCTCGACATCGCCGTGGCGTTCGACGAGGTCGGCGGTGAGCACAATGCGCTCACCGGCAAGGAGTACACCTGCTACTACGCCAAGGTGCAAGACCGCGACCTGCCCATGGCGGTCTCGGTTCTCGCCGACATGTTCACGTCGTCGCTGCTCGAACGGAGCGAGTTCGAGAACGAGCGCGGCGTCATCCTCGAAGAGCTCGCGATGGCCGACGATGACCCGAACGATGTGCTGGGCGAGCGGTTGTTCGAGGCCGTTCTGGGCGGGCATCCGCTCGGCCGGCCCGTCGGCGGCGACAGCGACACCATTCGCGCTGTGACGCGCGACGCCGTCTGGGATCACTACCGTGCCAACTACCGGCCCAACGACCTGGTCGTGACGGTGGCGGGTGCCGTCGACCACGATGAGCTGGTCGCCGCGGTGACCGACGCCGTCAGCGCCGGCGGCTGGCAGCTCGACGCCGGGGCCGCCCCGGTGGCCAGGCGAACGGCGACGCTCGCGACCATCGAACGCGGCTCGGCCTTCTCGCTCACCGAACGACCGAACGAGCAGGCCGTGCTGATGCTCGGCTACCCGGGATTCTCGGCCGCCGACGACCGGCGCTCGGCGCTCGGCGTGCTGAACTCGGTGCTGGGCGGAGGCATGTCGTCACACTTGTTCCAGGAGGTGCGCGAACGCCGCGGCCTCGCCTACTCGGTCTACTCCTTCGCTTCGGGGTATTCGGATGCGGGGGTGTTCGGCATGTACGCCGGCTGCTCGCCGAAGAACGCCGGCCAGGTGGCCGAGCTGCTGCTGACCGAGCTCGGTCGTCTCGCCGACGACGGCATCACGGCCGACGAACTCACGCGAGCCCGCGGGCAGCTCTCGGGCTCGGCCGCCCTCGCCCTCGAAGACTCCGACACACGGATGTCGCGGCTCGGCCGCTCTGAACTCACCACGGGGGAGTTCGCCGACCTCGACGAGGCGCTGCGCCGGCTCGACGAGGTCACCCCGGCCGACGTGCAGCGGCTGGCGCAGGAGATCGCGGCGCGACCGTTGTCGATCGCGGCGGTCGGAGCGCTCGACGAGCATGCCTTCGACGCCGTTGCTGCCTTCGACGCCGCAGCCGCCGTCGGCGTGGTTGCCGCCGCCGCCGACAGTGCCGACACCGACGAGCTCGAGCCGGTGGCATCGTGAACCTGGGGCACATGCTGTACCTCGTGCGTCACGGCGAGCAGGTCGACGCCGAATACGGAGTGGCCGACGGGCCGCTGTCACCGCGCGGGGAACGCCAGGCGCGACTGATCGCCGACCGGCTGGGCGGCGTGCCGTTCAACACCGTGTGGCACTCGCCGTTGCAGCGCGCCGCCGACACGGCCGCCATCATGGCGAAGCAGCTGCCGGCCCTCGACCCGAAGCCGACACCGCTGCTGTTCGACTGCGTGCCGACCGAGTACTCACCCGAGATGCCGCACTCGTTCGAGCCGTTCTTCAACTCGGTCACCGAAGAAGAGGTCGATGCCGGTCGCGCACAGATGGCCGACGCGGTGGCAGAGTTTCTCACTCCGTCGCGCGAGACCACGCACGACCTGCTCATCACGCACAACTTCGTCATCGGCTGGTTCGTGCGCGAGGCGCTCAGTGCGCCGGGTTGGCGCTGGGTCGGGGTCAACCAGGCGAACTGCGGTCTGACGATCATCCGGTACCGCAGCGGGCGTATGCCCGAGCTGGTGGCGCACAACGACCTGGGGCATCTGCCGGTCGAGCTGCGCACCGGCATGGCCGACGCCCAGCCGTACTGAGTCGACGGTCGCGACGCTCAGCTAGCGCCTGCTGCGCGCCCACGCCTGAACCCGCGAGCCCGCCTCCACGCCTGAACCGGCGAGCCCGCACCCACGCCTGAACCCCTGAGCCGCACCCACGCCTGAACCCGCGAGCCCGCACCACCTTCTGTGCCTCGACCCTCGTGCGTTCAGAGCGACTTGGCGTACCAGTTCGTGGCGTTCGGATTGTCGTTGTAGGCGTCGATCGAACGGTAGCCGAGCCGGGCGTACAGGCGGGCGGCGGCGGTGAGGCTGGCGTTGGTGTCGAGCACGATCTCGTGCGCACCGAACCTCCGCGCACGATCTTCGAGGTCGGCCATCAGGATGCCCGCCCAGCCGTTGCCGCGGAACCCGGGCTCGACCCACACATGCTTCACCTCGTACCGCACCTCGCCGGCCGGCCCGTCGGCGATGCGCCGGATGCCCCCGCAACCGATCGCGCGGCCGTCATCGGTCTCGACCAGCACGAACACGCCGCGTGGCGAGACGAAATGCTCTGGCGGCGGGAACGCGACGTGGTAGACACCCTGGTCGGCCGGAAAGCCGAGCGCACGGCTCTCGAAGTACTCGGTCAGCAGCCGAACGGCGTCGGCCGAGATCACACTCGTCTCGCGCAGCTTCACCCGTCGAGCCTACGACGTCGCCGTGGCACCCAGAACGGCTTGGTAGATTGGCTGTATGAGTACGAAGGTCGCTGTCGTCGGCGCATCAGGCAAGATGGGCCGGCTGGTCAGCGCGATCGTGACCGCGCACACCGAGTTCGAGCTGTTCGCCGAACTGGGTTCGGCGAGCGAGCTCTCCGAGATGCAGGGCGCCGACCTGGCCGTCGACGTCACGGTGCCCGGGGCCAGCCAGAGCGTGGTCGACTTCGCCGTGTCGCACGGCATCAACGTGCTGGTCGGCACCTCGGGATGGTCGGGCGACCGCATCCTGCGCCTCGAACACAGCCTCGGGTCTGAGCCGTCGACCGGCGTCGTCATCGTGCCGAACTTCTCGCTCGGGTCGGTGCTGGCGACCTCGTTCGCCGCGATGGCCGCCCAGTTCTTCGACTCGATCGAGATCGTCGAGGCGCACGGCGCAGCGAAACTCGACTCGCCATCGGGCACGGCGGTGCGCACCGCCGAGCTGATGGCCGCCGCCCGGGCCGGCATCGGGCCGGTCTCGGCGCCGCACACCGACCAGCGCGCCCGCGGGCAGCAGGTCGCCAGCGTGCCGATCCACAGCCTGCGGCTGGCCGGCGTGGTCGCCAAGCAAGACGTGATCTTCGGCGGAACGGGCGAGGTGCTGACCCTCACGCACGAGACCATCTCGACGAGTTCGTACGAGCGGGGCATCCTGCTGGGCCTCGAGGCCGCCCGCAGCGCACGCGGGGTGACGGTCGGCCTCGACAAGCTCCTTCGCCTCGACCAGCTGTTGGCCGCCTCGGCGCAGCCCGCCGCAGCGCCCGACGCCGGCTGGGTGGCCGAGCCCGAGACGGTGTCGGGCCAGGCCGCCACCGCGACCATCGCATGAAGCGGCGCATCGCCGCCCTCGTGATGGCGGTCATCCTGGTCGTGTACCTCGTGCTCGTCTTTCAGCACGCGCTGCTCTTCATCGGCACCGGGGTTCCGGCCGGCGTCGGTATCGGGCTCGCGCTGATCATTCTGCCGGTCATCGGGGCCTGGGCGCTCTACCGCGAACTGCTGTTCGGGTTCACGACGCAGAAGCTCGTCGGCATCCTGCGCGACAACGGCGAGCTTCCGGTCGACGATCTGCCGAAGCGGCCCAGCGGCCGCCCGTTCCGCGATGCGGCCGACGCTGACTTCGAGACGTACCGAGACGAGGTCGATGCGAGCCCCGAGTCGTGGAAGGCATGGTTCAGGCTCGGGCTGGCCTACGACGCCAGCGGCGACCGCAAGCGGGCGCGCAAGGCGCTGCGCCAGGCGATCGCGTTCTACCACCGGCAGCCGCAGCCGGCCTGAGCAGTGTCGGCGCGTTGACGCGGCCGGGTGATCGGGCCCGGCACCCGCAGCCGACCTGGGCCGGCGCCATCCCGGTACCTGCGGCCGGCCCGCGTACCCGCGGCTGGCCCGCGCACCCGCGGCCGGCCCGCGCCGAGCTGGTCAGGCGGCGGCCAGAGCCGTCTCGAGGGTGTCGTCGAGCACGGTGTCACGAAACCCGAAACCGTCGGCCGTGAGCAGCTGCGACGACATGTTCTGGTCGGCCAGAATGAGTTCGCGACCGGCGTCGGCCAGCGCCCCCTTTATCGCCCACGCCGGGGCCGGCAGCCAGTAGGGCCGGTGCTCCACCCGGGCGATGGTCTTCATGACCTCGGCAGCGGTCGCCGAGGTGGGCGCGGCCAGGTTGACCGGGCCAGACAGCCCCGAGTCGAGCAGGTGACGGATGGCCGCGGCCTCGTCGTAGAGGCTGATCCAGGGCCAGTGCTGTGCGCCCGACCCCAGGGGGCCCGCACCACCCAGCTTGGCGATCAGCTTCAGCGTGCCCACCAGGCCGCCCTGCCCGATGACCACCCCCGTGCGAATATTCGCGACCCGTGTCACCGGTGCCGCGATGCGCGATGCCCGCTCCCACGAGTCGACGACCTTCGGCAGGAACCCCTCGCCCATCGGCGACTGTTCGGTCAGCACGACGCCGGGCTGGTCGCCGTAGTAGCCGACAGCCGAGCCGCTCAGAAACACCGCGGGCGGGTTTGCCGACTTCACGATGGCCGAGGCCAGAGTGGTCGTCGCATTCACGCGCGACTCGAGAATGGTGCGCTTGTACGCCAAGGTCCAGGGCAGCCGAGAGATCGACGCGCCCGAGAGGTTGATGACGGCGTCGGCGCGCTGCACCGTCTCGGGGTTGAGCCAGCCGGCATCCGGATCCCACATGCGCTCGTCGGGGTCGTGCGTCGGGTGCCGCACCAGCAGCACCACGCGGTGGCCGTGCTCGCGCAGCTGCTTCGTGAGCTCGGTGCCGATGAAGCCCGAGCCCCCGGCGATCAGGATGTTCTGCGCCGCGGTCATGCGCCTGCCCGCTCGTGGCTGAACGTCGTCATCTGTGGCCCTGTGCCTTTCGGTTCGGTCACCCCAGCGTACTGCGGTCACGCTAACACCAGATAGACAGCATTCGATGACAGGGTTCTGGTGACGGTACGCTTCTGATCGCCGTGCCGCGGCACGGCCCGATCACGGTGCCGTTCGGCTGTGCGGCCCGGGCTGTGCACCGCAGGTCGGGGTTCGAGTAAGGGTTAGTGCAATGGGTTCGTTCGGAACCGTCAGCATCGTCGCGGGCGCGTTCGTGGTGATCGTGTACGCGGTGGCCGCCGTGCTCGTCGTCGTGGAACTCGCTGTGCGGCCGGGCCCGCGGTGGAGCAGGCGGCGCTGGTCGGTCACCAGCGCGATCGCGCTGCTCGGCGGGGCGGTGATCGGCTGGCTCACGGCCCTCGTCGTCACCAGCGGGCTGAACCTGTTCGGCGTGGATCTCTCGGTGGTGGCCCTGGCCTGGGTGAGCATCGGCTTCGGCCTCATGGCGGTGTGCGTGTGCTCGCTGGTCGCTGCCCGGTGGTGGCGCAGGGTGCTGTCTGCGCTGGCCATCGTGGTCATCGCCGCCGCCACCGCGATGAGCCTCAACATCGACATCGGCACGTACCCCACGGTCGACGCGCTGCTGGGCATCTCGCCCTTCGCCGACAGCCCGCTCGGCACGCTGGCCAAGGCCGGGCCGCCACCGCCGGCGGGGCAGACGATCGCCGCCGCCTGGAACGCCCCGGCCGACATGCCGGCGACCGGCCGGGTCAGCGAGGTCGAGATTCCCGGCACGGCGAGCGGCTTCGTGGCCCGCCCCGCGCTGGTCTATCTTCCGCCGGCCGCCCTGACCGCGCATCCGCCCGGCCTGCCTGTGGTGATCACGATGTCGGGCCAGCCGGGCCAGCCGTCAGACCCGCTCGTCTCGGCACACCTCATCGAGACGCTCGATGCATACGCCCACGCGCATCACGGCCTGGCTCCGATCGTGGTGGCGCCCGACCAGCTGGGGGCGCCCGACGACAACCCGATGTGCGTCGACGGGCCGCTCGGCAACTCGGCCACCTACCTCACTGTCGACGTGGTCGACTGGATCTCGGCCACCCTGCCCGTGGCGCCCGGCCCCGCCGGCTGGGGCATCGCGGGGTTCTCGCAGGGCGGCACCTGTTCGATTCAGCTCGGTGGTGGGCATCCGCAGCTCTTCGGCTCGATTCTCGATGTGTCGGGCGAGCTCGTGCCGTCGCTCGGTGACGAGTCGACCACCGTCGAACAGGGGTTCGCCGGTAACAGCGCTGCCTACCTCGACGCCCAGCCGCTCACGATTCTGAAGAAACACACACCCTACGCCGGCACCTTCGCAGTGTTCTCGGTCGGTCAGAACGACGACATGTACGGGCCCTACGCCCTGACCGTGTCGCAGGCCGCTCGAGACGCCGGGATGACCGTGACCTACTTCGAGGCGCCGGGCAGCGCCCACGACTACACCACGGCAACCTACGCCTTCGCGCGCGGGTTCGGCCTGCTCGCCGACCACTTCGGGCTGGCCTCGTGAGCGCCGCAGAACGTGCCGTCGTCGCCTCGAGGGCCGTCGGCCGCTGGGCGGCCTCGATACCGTTCACTTGGGTCATCGTGGGCGTCGCGATCGTCGTGGGCGTGCTGCAGCTGGTCTTCCATGCATCGCTGTACCGGCTGTTCGACCCGGCGTTCTCGTTCAGCTTCGACTCGGTGGTGGGGCAGCACCACTGGTTCGCGGCGATCACCTCGGTGCTGTTCGCTGCCAGGGCGCTGCACATTCTCATCGTGGTGCCGATCATCCTGATCATGCTGGGTGCGGCCGAGCGACTGATGGGCACCTGGCGCACTGCGGTCAGCTACGTCGTCGTCGCCGTTCTCGGTGGGGGTCTCGGCCTGGCCCTGCAGGGTGTCGGGCTGTGGCTCGGCATCGTGGTGGCCGAGCAGGTTCGGTCGTACGCCACGATCGACCCGATCACCCCCATCGTCGGCACCATCATGGCGGCGAGCGCGTTCGCCGGGCCGCTGCTGCGGCGGCGCATCCGCGTGTTGGGCTTCACTGTGCTGCTCATGCTCGTGCTGTACTCGGGGCTGCCGGTCGACCTGTACCGGCTGCTCGCGGCGGTCGTGGGAGTGGCCTTCGGGGCCGCGCTCTGGCGCGTGCGCGCGCGGCGACGACCGGGAGGGCGAGCGGGAGAGCCGACCCGCTACCGCAGCACCCATCGCGAGCAGCGCTCTCTGCTGGCGGCCCTGGTGGCGATCACGGCTGTCGGCCCCGTGATCACCGTTGTCGCACCGAACGGGTTCGGCCCGTTGCAGCCGCTCGGCCTGCTCTTTCGAGACACCCTCTCGAATTCGGCTGCCCTTGCGGCCCAGTGCGCGGCGGCGGCCTACGGCGACGACTGCTCTGACGCGCACGCGGCCGCCCGGCTCGACGGGCTCGGCCCGGTGCTGGTCACCGTGCTGCCGCTCGTCGTGCTGCTGATCGCGGCGCTCGGCATCCTGCGCGGCCGTCGCGTCGCCCTCTGGCTCGCCGTCGCGGTCAACCTGTTTCTCACCGTGCTGGGCGTGGCCTACTACGGGGTGATTCCGGCGCTCGGCACGGGCTCGTTCTTCGACTTCTCGAACGGCACGTTCGACCAGGCCAGCGTGTCGGTGTTCGTCTCGGTGCTCGTGCCCCTGCTCATCGCCGCACTGCTGGTGGGCAGCCTGCGCATCTTTCCGGTCGACTCCACGTTCGGCGCCACGCCGCGGTTCTTCATCATCATCGCCAGCGCGCTGGTCGGAATCGCGGCCGTCTACCTCGTCGTGGCCTACGCCCTGCGCGACCAGTTCGCGCCGGCCGTGAACCTGGCCGACCTGCTCTACGACCTGCCCGAGCGGTTCATGCCGGTCGGGTTTCTCTCGCTCGAGCGGGTCGACGTGTTTCCGAACGGCGGGCCGGCCCAGTTCGTGTACGAGTGGGTCGGGCCGCTGTTCTGGTTCGTCGTGGCGGTGACGGCCGTTCTCTCGGTGTCGCGGCACCGCCTCGGGCAGGCGGGCGGCGAGGCCGGGCGCATCCGGACGCTGCTGCACCAGGGCGCGACCGGTTCGCTCTCGTGGATCACGACCTGGCGCGGCCACCACTACTGGTTCTCGCCCGATCAGGGGTCTGCCATCGCCTACCGGGTGGTGAACGGGGTCGCGATAGCGACGGGCGAGCCGCTGGGTGGCGAGCGGCTCGGTGCGCCGACGGCTCGGGATGCCCGTTCCGAGACCATCGCGCAGTTCGCCGCGTTCTGCACGCGGCACGGCTGGACCCCGGTGTTCTACGTCGTCTCGGCCGAGCTCGCCCCCGTCTTCGCGGGCCTGCACTGGTCGATGATGAAGATCGCCGAAGAGGCTCGCATCGACCTCGCCGCCTTCTCGCTCGAGGGCAAGAAGATGCAGGATGTGCGCACCGCGATCAACAAGGCGACCAAGCTCGGCATCCGGGCCGAATTCACCTCCTTCTCCCGACTGACCCTCGGCCAGGCGGCTCAGGTGCGCGAGATCTCGGAGGCCTGGGTGGCCGACAAGCAGCTGCCCGAGATGGGCTTCACCCTCGGCGGGGTCGATGAGCTGACCGACCCCGAGGTGCGGCTGGTGCTGGCGGTCGACGCCGACGAGAGGGTGCTGGGCGTGACCAGCTGGCTCCCGACGTTCGAGAACGACACGGTGGTCGGCTACACGCTCGACTTCATGCGCCGGCGGCCGGGGGCGATCAACGGCGTCATGGAGTTCACGATCGGCGAGAGCATCCTCGCCGCCAAGCGCGAGGGGCTGCGCTTCGTCAGCCTGTCGGCCGCGCCGCTCGCCCACACCGAAGACGGGGGAGCCGCTGCCGGCGAGGGCGCCGCGCGTGAGGGCGGAGCCCGCGCCGCGCTGCTCGACGTGCTGGGGCGGGCGCTCGAGCCGGTCTACGGCTTTCAGTCGCTGCTTGCGTTCAAGCAGAAGTTCCGGCCGCAGAACGTGCCCCTCTACCTCGCCTATGCAGACCCGCTCACCCTGCCGGCCGTGGGGGTCGCGCTCGCCCGGGCCTACGTGCCCACGCTGTCGGCGCGCCAGGCGATCGCGCTGCTGGCCTCGCGCGGTTCGTGACCGTCTCCGCGTCGCCGCGCGGATCGTGATAGCCTCGGAGGGTGTTTTTCGGTCTGCTCCTTCTTAGCTGCCGCGACGAGCTTTCATAAAGCCTTCCTCGTCGCGGAGTTCGTCATTGGCTGATCCACCCAGACGCACACACTGAGACGTGAGGAAGAACCCGTGAAGAACAACCAGAACTCCACCGCCATGCCGGTGCACAAGTACCGCCCGTACCGCGAGACGCTGGGCGTCGACCTGCCCGACCGCACGTGGCCGTCGAAGACCATCACCCATGCCCCGCGCTGGTGCGCCGTCGACCTGCGCGACGGCAACCAGGCGCTCATCGACCCGATGAACCCCGAGCGCAAGCGCATCATGTTCGACCTGCTGGTGCGCATGGGTTACAAAGAGATCGAGGTCGGCTTTCCGAGCGCGAGCCAGACCGACTTCGACTTCGTGCGCAGCCTCATCGAAGAGAACGCGATTCCGGGCGACGTGACCATCCAGGTTCTGACACAGGCCCGCGAACACCTCATCGAGCGCACATACGAGTCGCTGGTGGGCGCCAAGCAGGCCATCGTGCACCTGTACAACTCCACGAGCATCCTGCAGCGCGACGTGGTGTTCAGGAGCGACAAGCAGGGCATCATCGACCTGGCGCTCGAGGGCGCCAGGCTGTGCCGGCAGTACGAGCAGACCATCCCCGAGACGGTCGTCTACTACGAATACAGCCCCGAGAGCTACACCGGCACCGAGCTGGAGTTCGCGCTCGACATCACGAACCAGGTCATCGAGGTGTTCGAACCGACACCCGAGCGCAAGGTGATCGTCAACCTGCCCTCGACCGTCGAGATGGCCACGCCGAACGTTTACGCCGACTCGATCGAGTGGATGTCGCGCCGCCTCGCCCACCGCGAGAACGTGATTCTCTCATTGCACCCGCACAACGACCGCGGTACCGCGGTGGCGGCCGCCGAGCTCGGCTACCTGGCGGGTGCCGACCGCATCGAAGGCTGCCTGTTCGGCAACGGAGAGCGCACCGGCAACGTCGACCTCGTCGCACTGGGCATCAACATGTTCACGCAGGGTGTCGACCCGCAGATCGACTTCAGCGACCTCGACGCCGTTCGCCGCACGGCCGAGTACGTCAACCAGCTGAAGGTGCACGAGCGCAGCCCCTGGGCCGGCGACCTGGTCTACACGGCGTTCAGTGGCTCGCACCAAGACGCCATCAAGAAGGGCTTCGAGGCCATGGAGGCCGACGCGGCCGCCCAGGGCGTGCACGTCGACTCGCTCGTCTGGGCGGTGCCCTACCTGCCGGTCGACCCGAAAGACCTCGGCCGGTCGTACGAGGCGGTCATCCGTGTCAACTCGCAGTCGGGCAAGGGCGGGGTCGCCTACCTGCTGAAGAACGATCACGCGCTCGACCTGCCTCGGCGCCTGCAGATCGAGTTCAGCGGTGTGGTGCAGGCGAAGACCGACACCGAGGGCGGCGAGGTCACCAGCGACCAGATCTGGGAGATCTTCCAAGACGAGTACCTGCCTGCGCCCGCGTCGCGCGCCGAGGCGAAGTGGGGCCGGTTCGAGCTCACCCGCACGAGCACGTCGAGCGAGCTCAGCGGCCAGACGTCGCTCGCCGTCGACCTGCGAGTGGGCGACGAGACCCGGTCGATCGTCGGCGACGGCAACGGACCCATCGCTGCCTTCCTCGACGTGCTGGCGCAGGAGGGTGTCGAGGTGAAGGTGTTCGATTACGTCGAGCACGCCCTCAGCGCCGGTGGCGACGCCCTCGCGGCGGCGTACGTCGAGTGCCAGGTCGAGGGTGTCACGTACTGGGGCGTCGGCATCGACGCAGACATCTCGACGGCATCGTTGAAGGCGGTGGTCAGCTCGGTGAACCGCGCCATCCGCGTCACCGGCCACGACCGCCAGCTGACCTCGGTCTGACCCCCGGTCTCGATCCGCCCGCTGGTTGAGTAGCCCGCGCAGCGGGCGTATCGAAACCACCCCCCTCGACCCCCGCTG
>NZ_JAZHPE010000049.1:0-119046 GCF_036553535.1 Subtercola sp. YIM 133946 | reverse complement strand
CTGCGCCGCGCGACCCCGGTCTCGTAGCGCGCAGGTTGAGTAGGCGCGCAGCGCCGTATCGAAACCCCCCCGCCATCGGTGGTTTCGATACGCGACTGCGTCGCTCCTCAACCGGCGTGGGTCGTCTGTGGTTTCGAGGCGCGGCTGCGTTGCTACTCAACCGGCGTGGTCAGCGGTGGTTTCGATACGCGACTGCGTCGCTACTCAACCGGCGTGGGTCAGCGGTGTTTCGATACGCGACTGCGTCGCTACTCAACCGGCGGGCGACTCAGCGGAAGTTCGTGAACTGCACTGCGACGTCGAGGTCGGCGCCCTTGACCAGGGCCATCGCGGCCTGCAGGTCGTCGCGGCTCTTCGACGAGACACGCAGCTCGTCGCCCTGGATCTGGCTCTTCACGCTCTTCGGCGCCTCGTCGCGAATCAGCTTCGAGATCTTCTTCGCCGCATCCTGCTCGATGCCGTTCTTGAAGCTGGCCTCGATGCGGTACTCCTTGCCGCTCGCGAACGGCTCGCCCGCGTCGAGGCTGCGCAGGCTGATGCTGCGCTTGATGAGCTTCTGCTCGAACACCTCGAGAATCGCCTTGGCACGTTCTTCGGAGTTGGCCCTGATGAGCACCTTCTCACCGCTGTAGTCGATCGATGCACCCACGTTCTTGAAGTCGTAGCGCGACTCGACCTCCTTCTGCGCCTGGTGCAGGGCGTTGTCGGCCTCCATCTTGTCGACCTTGCTCACGATGTCAAAGCTTGAATCTGCCATACCCAGATTGTACCCGGGGTGGGCCCCGGCATCCTCGAAGTTGCACTCGGTAGGGTGGCCGGATGCACGCCTCAGCCAGATCGTCGGGTCGCCGTCGGCGGCCCACCCGTCGGGCCGGTGCCAAGGCGGAGCGCGGCGCGGGCAGATCGCGGCGGGGGGCCTCGCGCGGCGCGGGCAGATCGCGGCGGGGTGCCTCGCGCGTCGCCCGCACGGGCATCCGTCGCCGTGGCTGGCTGATCGCGCTGTCGTCGGCGGGCGTCGTGGCCGCCCTGCTGGTGACCGGGGTGTTCGTGGCCGCACCGCTGGGCGACGCCATCGGGCAGGCGGTGAGCGTCGCGCTGAACGGGGCCGGCGGCAACGGAGCGACCGGCGAGAACGGCTCGAACACCGTCGTGCTGCCGCCCCAGTCGCCCGCTGTCGCGCAGCCGGGCGACACCCCCGGCGCCCTGCCCGGGCTCGCCGGCCTCGCCGACGTGGCCTGGGCGACGCAGGTCGCGGCCGAGACCAACGTGTCGCTGCGGGCCATCCAGGCCTACGGCGGGGTGGCGCTCGCGAAGCAGACCGAGAACCCCGGCTGTCACCTCGGCTGGAACACCCTCGCGGCGATCGGCTCGGTCGAATCGGGCAACGGCACGCACGCCGACAGTTCGGTCGGCGCCGACGGCGTGGTGACCCCGCCGATCTACGGCCCGGCGCTCGACGGTACCGGCTTCGCGCTCGTGCCCGACAGCGACGGCGGCGCGATCGACGGCGACCCGACGGGCGACAGGGCCGTCGGGCCGATGCAGCTGATTCCGCAGGCCTGGCGCAACTGGGGCACCGACGCCAACGGCGACGGGGTCGCCGACCCGCAGAACATCGACGACGCGACCCTCGCCACCGCGAACTACCTCTGTTACGCCGGGGGCGACCTGTCGACCGACGCCGGCTGGAAGAAAGCGGTGGCGGCGTACAACTCCGCCACCTCGTACGCTGTTCTCGTCTCCCAGGCGGCGAACCGCTTCGCCGCCGCCGGTTGAGGGGCGCCGGTTGAGGGGCGCTGGTTGAGTAGCGCAGCGCAGCTGTGCGTATCGAAACCTGGGTGGGTGCCGGTTTCGGTACGCGGCTGCGCCGCTACTCAACCAGCGCGCGGCGGCGGCGGGGCCGTCGAGCGGCGGCAGATGAGTTCGACCGGCAGAGGAATGTTCGTAGGTGCAGGCTCGTGCCGGTCGGGGTGCAGCTGGTGCAGCAGCATCTCGACCGCCCGCTCGCCCTGCTGCGCCGGAAACTGCGCCACGGTGGTCAACCCGAAGAACTCGGCGTACTCGTGCCCGTCGATGCCCACCACCGAGAGGTCGGCGGGAACGTCGATGCCGAGGTCGCGGGCCGCCAGCATGCAGCCCAGCGCCATCTCGTCAGACGCGGCGAACACCGCGGTGGGCCGGGTCTGCGGATGCTCGAGCAGCACCCGCGCGGCGGCGTAGCCGCCGGTGATTGTGAAGTCTGCCGGCCGGAACAACCGTGGGTCGGGCTCGATGCCGGCTCCCCGCAGCGCGTACTCGTAGCCGGAACGGCGATTCGTCGGCAGGTGGAAGTCGAGCTCGAAACCCGACTCGCCCCCGATCATGCCGATGCGGGTGTGGCCGAGCCCGAGCAGGTGGTCGGTGGCCAGCCGAGCCACGGCGACGTCGTCGATGCTCAGCGTCGGAACACCGGTGACCGGGCCGCCGATGCCCACGATCGGCTTCTGCAGGGCGAGCAGGCTCTGCACCTCCCGCTCGGTCAGCTCGATGGTGAGGGCGAGCACGGCATCCACCCGTTTGCGCAGCAGAAAGTGCTCGAACACGCTTCGTCGCTCGTCGTCGCCCCCCGCGAGGCCGTAGAGCGTCAGGTCGTAGCCGTTGCGCAGCAGGGCCGCGCCCGCACCCTCGAGCACCGAGGAGTAGAACCACCGGTTGAGAAACGGCACGACCACGCCGATGTTCTTCGTGCGCCCGCTGGCGAGGCTCGAGGCCGACGACGAGACCACGTAACCGAGCTCGCGCGCCGCCTCGGTCACCCGCAGTCGCGTGGCGGGTGAGACGTGCCCGTTGCCGCTCAGCGCACGGGAGACGGTGGCCGCTGACACGCCCGCCAGGCGGGCGACGGCGTCGATTCCTGGCATGGCGTCCTCGCTGACCGCCAGGGCTGCTGGGGTCTCATTGAGACGAGTGTACCGGCTGGTCGTTTTCGATTTCGTGCCAG
Organism: Subtercola sp. YIM 133946; assembly: GCF_036553535.1. Lineage (NCBI taxonomy): Bacteria > Bacillati > Actinomycetota > Actinomycetes > Micrococcales > Microbacteriaceae > Subtercola > Subtercola sp. YIM 133946. The sequence goes on along the minus strand of NZ_JAZHPE010000049.1, from coordinate 116,066 downwards.
CGCCGCCGTCACGTATTGTTGTCAAGCGCCTTCGGTTGTGTTGTCGAACGTGGTCGGGTGCGCCTCGGCAAGTTACCCTAGCGGCCAAAGGGATCTGACTGTAAATCAGACGGCTCAGCCTTCGGGGGTTCGAATCCCTCACTTGCCACGCCTTCAGGCGAAGGGCTCCACGCTCATGCGGGAGCCCTTTTTGCGTGCCCGGCCAGGGCTTCTACCGATGTCTACGCCCCGGAAGGGGGGATGCGCCCCTGAATTTGCGGCCCATAAGCTACGGGCACCACAACTAATTCTGCGTCGCAGTCGCATTGATATGAGGATGAACGCAATGACCCAACTTGCCCTGACATACGACAAAGACGCCAACGGCTTCGAGTGTTACCTGCCCGATCGCACGGTTCACGCGCCGCTGGCTCCGAGTCACCCGATCGACGCCGTGGCCGTGAGCCCCGTCGGTTCACAGAACGGCGACATGCTGCGCCTGGCCTACTCGTCGCGAGCTGAGGATGGCCGGCGTGTGATCGTGATCGTGCACGTCGACGCCCTCACCGGCCAGCTCGTCGATGCGCCGTCGGTCAGCGACACCATCGACGTCGACCTCGCGGATGCCCTGCTCGAGGCGGCCGGTGAGACCGCCAACCCGGCCGGCGCTCTGCGCGACCTGCTCGACTTTCGTGCAGACGACGAATCCGACTCCGAAGGCCGCTCGCCGGTGCCCGTCTCGGGTTCTGACGCGCCATGAGTGACAACCCGCGTTCGCGGGAGCATCGCCGCCGCGAGCGCATCCTCTGGTTCGCGGCGGCGGGCACGTACCTCTCGGTCGTCGCCGCGTACCTGGTCACCCGGTAGAGGTACCTGGTCACCCGATAGAGGTAGCTAATCAGCCGATCGAGTCACCTGGCCAGCCGGTAGAGTTCGACACATGAGCGACCTGCCGCCGAACCTCGATGAACTCGACGACCTGCCGCGCGGGCACCATGAAGACGTGTACTTCACGTACGGCGACTACCAGTACCTGCTGTCGAACGAGAAGCCCGACCGCTGGGGCTTCAGCGTGTACCGGTTCGTCGACTGGCACGAGGTGGGGCGCATCGAGCAGCTCGCCGACGGCTCGTTTCCGGCCGCCGACTTCCCAGAGGGTGCGTACACGGTGCACCTGACCGGTCACGCCCACCGGCACGACGCGGCGGGTGAGCCGCTGTCGTGGCGCGCCGCCGTGATCAGCCTGACAACGGTCGTCTGAGCCCGCCCGGCGCCGCGGGGCGGTGTCGGGTGTGGCGATCGCGCCCGGGCGGTGCTGGTTGCGACGATCGCGCCCTGGCGGTGCCGGGTGTGACCGATCGCGCCCGGCGTCGTCGGGCTCCAGCGATCGCGAACCGACGCCGGCGACCGTTACGGCACGGGCGTCGGCGACGAGCCCCGGGGGGCGGTCGGCGCGAGGGTCGCGGATGGCGTCGGGGTCGGCGCGGGGGTTGGCGTCGGGGTCGCGGTCGGCAGCGGTGTCGGCTTCGGCGCGGGCGTCGAGGCGCTCTCCGTCGGAGCCGGCGTGCCCGCGGGGGTCGGCGCGGCCGTCGAACTCGGCGTCGGTGCCGCCGGCGTCGGCGTGGCGGTCGGCGCCGGCGTGGGGGTCGCGGTCGGCGCCGGGGTGGGCGCGGCCTCGGGCGGCACGCTCTGCACCTGCTGCACGGTCGAGCCTCGCGTGCCCGACTGTGCCAGGTTCCAGTACTCGTCGCTGCTCGTCAGGGCTGAGCGCAGCCCCGAGTCGCCGATCTGCAGCGCCACGGCGACCCATCCGGCGAGACCGCCCGCATCGGGCATCCGGCCCAGGTACGACCGGTACATCAGGCTGATGCGCTGCGAGATGGTCTCCTGCGACGACCAGAACTGCGTCACGACCCACTGGCGGCCGTACTGCGCCACGAGACCCGCCCAGAACGTGTAGTCGCTGGTGCTGCCCTTGCGGGCGAGCAGCGTGGTGTACAACGAAGACACGAAGCCGAGGTCGGTGTTGCCGTGTCGCAGGTAGTACTCCTGCGAGGCGTAGAACGACGTCTCGATGTCGTCGGTCGTGATGAGCCCGGCCCGCATGGCGTTCAGCCAGTTCTGCCGACCGCCGGCGTCGGCGCTTCGGCCCAGCACCTTCTTGTATGCTGCATCGATTCTGATCAGGCGGTACTCGTCGCTGTTGACGAACGAGGCCGAGACCGCGCTGCGCGCCGCCCCGTTCGCGAGCTGCGTGGCCCAGCCGGTGTACTCGTCGGTCGACGCCGGCCGGTCGAGGTAGTCGCCGTAGAGCATCTTCACGTAGAGCGAGGCCTGCGCCACGGTCGGCAGAACGGTGGCCAGTGCCGAGGCGCTCAGGGGCTGGTTCGTGTTTCTGAAGTCGAGGTGCTGGTGGTTGCAGCTGTCATCGAACTGGTTGATGTTGGCCAGCTGCAGGGGGCTGGATGACCGGCACTCCTCCTGGCCGGCGTTGGTGCCGCGCGGCAGAAAGAAGTCGAGGTAGGTGAGAAAGTCGCGCGTGCGGGTGTTCGAGCCGTCGAGCGTGACCCCGCCGACACGCGCGAAGTCGATCGCCTCGCCCGGGTCGAGGCAGTGCACCGAGTACGTCGGCGCGCCGCAGTTGAGGTTCGATCCGATGCACGGCCGTTCGATGTCAGACACCCGCGCCGAACCGAAGCGGTTCAGCGTGAGCACGATGACCTGCAGAATGCGAACATCCACCCCGCAGCCGTTGAGGGCCGTTCCGCTGGCCACGGGCGCGATCTCGCGGGTGTAGATCGATGTGGGGTCGGTGGCGAAGTTGCCGGCGTTCTGCGCGGCGACGATGACCTTCGCGAGCTGCTGCGGGTCGCTCGTCACCGGTGAGATCGATGTCATCACGGCCGAGTTCGCCGTGTTCGCCGTTGCCGCGGCCGAACCGGCCGGCGACGCGCCCGCACCGACCGACGCGGCCGAGTTCGCCGTCGGAAGTGCCGCGCTCGCCGTGTCAGCGGCGCCGAATGCCCCGAGCATCGACACGGCCACGACGATCGCGGCGAAGAGCGCGATCGACCTCTGCAACACTGCTTTCCCCCTGTGCTTTCATTCATAGAGTACAAACATCTCGGGCTTTTGTGTTCCCGAGGCGATGGGGGAGACCGTATGACACGCGTTCGCAGCAGCACGACGACGACTGATGAGGTGACCCGCCGTCGCACCTGCCGGGTGATAGGCGCAGCCGTCGCCCTGGCGCTCGCCGGCACTCTGGCGCTCTCGGCCTGCACGGGCCAGGCCGCACCCACGCCGGTGCCGACCACCGCCTCGGCCACGCCCACGCACACTGCCACGGTCGCCCCGACCGTGCCAGCGACCGCCACGCCGACGGTGACGTCGTCACCGACGAACCCGCAGACCACTTCGCCCACCGACCCCGCAGACCCGGCGGCCGCGGCCCGAGCGAACGTCGTCTCGGCCTGCGAGACGTGGCAGACCAGCCTGTCGCAAGACGCCTCGACCTTTCCCGGCACGCAGGCCGGCGCTCTGGCGCTCGCCCAGTCGGCCGCGGCCGGCGACGCGCAGTGGCAACCCGTCGTCGACACGATGCAGACCCTCGTCTCGCTGATCGGCGACAACAGTTCGGCCGGCGTCGCGAAGGGCCAGGCCGCCTTCACCGACCTCGGCAACGAATGCCAGGCTGTCGGCGTCGTCGTGAACGGGGGCTGAGGTGAGCATCATCGACCCGAACGGCGAACTGCTCGCCATCGCCCGGCGCATCGGCGTCGAGGCCGCCCAGCTGGCCGCCGCCCGGCGCGCAGAGGGCGTCGAAGTCGCCGCGAGCAAGTCGTCACTCGAAGACGTGGTGACCTTCGCCGACCGCGAGGTCGAGCTGTTCATCCGCGGTTCACTCGCCGACGCTCGCCCGAACGACGGCTTTCTGGGCGAAGAGTCGACCGACTCGGCGTCGGCCGGCACGTCGGGCCTCACCTGGGTGGTCGACCCGATCGACGGCACCGTGAACTACCTCTACGGAATCCCGGCGTACAACATCAGCATCGCGGCGGTCGAGGGCGAACCCGACCCGCAGACCTGGCGGGCACTCGCCGGCTGTGTCGTCAACCCGGCGGTCGGCGAGGTTTTCACGGCGTCGGATGCCCGGGGAGCCTTTCTCGGCACGACACCGCTGCACGTGAATCCGCCCGTCGACCTGTCGCAGGCCCTCGTCGCGACCGGCTTCTCGTACACGGCCGAGACGCGCGTGAAGCAGGCTCGCGTGCTGGGCGGACTGCTCGGCCAGGTGCGCGACATCCGCCGTATCGGCGCGGCGGCGCTCGATCTCTGCTACGTCGCGGCGGGGCGGTACGACGCCTACTACGAGCGCGGCCTCAACCCGTGGGACCATGCCGCCGGCGCGCTCGTTGCGGCAGAGGCGGGTGCCGCGGTGAAGGGTTTCGGCGACCGGGCGGCCGCGCGGGAGTTCACGCTCGCCGCCGAACCGCTGCTCGCGGCGCGGCTCGAGCCGATCATCCGCTCGCTCTTCGACGACGCGGGCCTCTGACGCCGCCCGCAGACGCCGCCCGCAGACGCCGCCCGCCTCAGATGCGCGGCAGTTCGGCGCGTGCGCGGTAGTTCGAACAGGCGCGCATGCGCCGAACGGGCGCGCATGCGCCGAACTACCGCGCATGCCGAACTACCGCGCATGCGCCGAACGGGCGCGCATGCGCCGCGTCGCACGCGTGAGCGACGCGACGCGGGTCAGGCCGTGCGCAGCCAGACGGTGGTGTCGGTCGGCACGACGGCCTCATCGACCGGGCCGCTCGCCAGCAGCAGCTCGCCGAACTCCTCCACGGGAATCTCGACGGGCAGCGCACCCGTGTTCGAGATCACGGTGACGTCGCCGTTGCTGAACGCGATGACATCGGGGCCGAAGCCGAGGTCGTCGAGCCAGGTCAGCCGGCCGAAGCTCAGGTCGAACTCGGCACGCAGGGCGAGCGCGAGCTTGTACAGCTCGAGCGTCGACCCCGCGACGCCGCTCTGCCGGTCACGGGCGTACTGCTGCCAGTCGTCGGGCTGCGGCAGCCAGCTCGCCGTGCCCGGCCCGAAACCGTAGCTGGGGGCGTCGGCCTCCCACGGAATCGGCACGCGGCAGCCGTCGCGGCCGTAGCGCTCGCCGTGGGTGCGGAACCAGGTCGGGTCTTGCCTGGCCTCGTCGGGCAGGTAGATCGATTCGGGCAGCCCGAGCTCTTCGCCCTGGTAGATGTAGGCGCTGCCCGGCAGGGCGAGCATCACTGCGGTCGCCGCGCGCGCCCGGCGCAGGCCGTCGACGGGGTCGGGCAGCCCGGTCGACTTCGGGCCGACGCCGTCACCCTGCAGGTGACCCGGGCCAAGCGAGAGTCGGGTCGCGTGCCGCACGACGTCGTGGTTCGAGAGCACCCAGGTGCTCGGGGCGCCCACGCCCGCGAAGGCGGCGATGGATGCATCGATCACCAGTTTCAGCTCGGGCGCCGACCACTTCGCCTCGAGGTAGGTGAAGTTGAAGGCCTGATGCATCTCGTCGTCGCGCACCCAGTTCGCGAGCTTGTGCAGCGGCTCCACCCACGCCTCGGCGCAGAGCACGCGGTCGCCCTCGTACTCGCTCAGCACGTTGTTCCAGTCGCGGTAGATCTCGTGCACGCCCTCCTGCGCCCAGTAGGGCGGGGTCGGGGCATCCACTGTCTCTGAGATGGCGTCTTGAATCGAGACGCCGCCGCCCATGCTGCCCCCGTCGGCCGGCGGCGTGTAGTCGGGCAGGCCCTCCTCTTTGACGAGGCCGTGGGCGACGTCGACGCGGAACCCGTCGGCCCCACGGTCGAGCCAGAACCGCAGAATGTCGCGGAACTGCTCGCGCACCCACTGGTTCTCCCAGTTCAGGTCGGGCTGGCTCTGGTCGAAGAGATGCAGGTACCACTGGCCGGGGGTGCCGTCGTCGTTCGTCAGCCGGCTCCACGCCGGGCCGCCGAACACCGACTCCCAGTTGTTCGGGGCCTCGTCGCCGTTCGGGCCGCGGCCGTCTCTGAAGATGTACCGTTGGCGCTCGACGCTGCCGGGCGCAGCCGCCGTGGCCTCTCTGAACCACACGTGATCCCACGAGGTGTGGTTCGGCACGAGGTCGACGATGACCCGGATGCCCAGGGCATGGCTCTTGGCCAGCAGAAAGTCGAAGTCGGCCAGCGTGCCGAACCGTGGGTCGACGTCGCAGTAGTCGGCCACGTCGTACCCCGCGTCGTGCTGCGGTGAGGTGAAGAAGGGGGAGAGCCAGATGGCGTCGACGCCGAGCTCCTGCAGAGCATCCATTCGGCTCGTGATGCCGGCGAGATCGCCCAGCCCGTCGCCGTCGGAGTCGGCGAACGAGCGCGGGTAGATCTGGTAGATGACCGCAGACCGCCACCATTCCGACCCGGTCGTGACCAGGGTTTCGGCGTCGATTCCGGTGAACGTTCGCGTCTCGGCGGGTTCGTCGGCCGCAGGAAGGTACTCGGTTGTCATGCTAAAACCCTACTGGCCGAAGCGTGCGTCTTTTCGGGTGGCCTGGGGATGCTATTCTCTTACGGTGCCAAAACGCGGCCGTTCGTCGGTGTGCGTGTGCGCCCCCTTAGCTCATTGGTAGAGCACTTCCTTGGTAAGGAAGAGGTAGTGGGTCCGATTCCCACAGGGGGCTCGCCTCCAGCAATGGAGTGGGTTCGCGCTTCACGCGTCGGGCCCTTGGCGGGGTAGCTCAGGTGGTTAGAGCACACGGCTCATAATCGTGGTGTCGCGGGTTCAAGTCCCGCTCCCGCTACGAAGCCCTCGAGATCTCGCCGTCTCGGGGGCTTCTTCCTTTCCCGCACACCGCCGAACGGGGCAGCAGTGGATGCGATACGGGCACTTCTCGAGGAGCACTGGCGCGCGTCGGAGAGCGGCGATGTCGAGGCCGAGCACGCGCTGGCCGAACGGATGCCGCACGGCAGCTGACAGGACGCTGGCGGGGGCTAACGTTCCCGGGGCGAGAGGCGTAGATTGGCGCTCATCCCTTTCGAGGGGTGCACCTCGAGGTGTGCGCAGATCGGGATGTGCACAGAGCGGGATGTGCACGCAACAGTTCGCGCAGGTCGGTGAAGGTGGTCACATGCAATCGTTCCGTTCGGCATCCGTTCTCGTCTGCGTTGCCGTAGTGCCAGACTCACGGGGAGTGCGCCGATGACCACCCTCGCGATCGTGCTCATCTGCCTGGCCGGCCTCGTGGTGCTGGTGTGGGCGGGCATCGTGCTGGCGATCGTCTCGGGTGTGCGTCGCGCGCGCCGCAGTCGGGCGCTGCAGTCGGCGGCCCTGCGAACGCGTGCCACGCTGAGCGTCGGGCGCCAGCGCACGGTGCTGAAGCTCCGGATGCGCCTGGCCGAGAGCGTGCAGAGCGGGCGGGCGGCCGTCGACCTCGCCGCTCAGCGGGATGTCGCTCGGGGGGAGCTGCCGCGTCTGTTCGGGCGCCTCGAGGCCGAGGCGCGCACGCTCGACGCGCAGTTGCGGCTGATGGAGAGCGAGACCGACAGGGGTGTTCTGGCCCGGGAGCTGGTCTCGGCCGAGAATCGGGTCGCGCAGGTGGGCGCGCTGGTGAGGCAGGTGCGGTCGGCCGTGGCCGACGCTCTCGCCGTCGACGAGGAGTCGCTGGGCTCGCTGGGTGCCGACCTCGACCGCGAGGTCGAGGCGCTGTACGCCGGCGTCGAGGAGCTGCACAGCCTGAACGGCGGCGGCAGCGGAGTCGGCGGCGTCGGCGCGCGTGACGGCCGGGGTTCCCGCGCTGGGAATGAGCGCGCCAGTTCTGCCCGTGCGACGGATGCCCGCGACGCCCGCGCCCGGGATGCCCGCGACGCTCGGGATGGCCGCGACGCCCACCCGCAGCCGGCCTACCGTTCCAGCACCCGCAGATAAGGAAGACACCCATGAGCAGCAACGGCAGCAGCAACACCTCGCGCATGCGAACCATCTTTCGCACCAAGTCGTCGAAGGCCCTCGACCGCATGGAAGACCCCCGCGACGCCCTCGACGACAGCTACAACCAGCAGGTCGCGATGCTTCAGCAGGTGAGGCGGGCGCTCGCCGACGTGGCGACGGCGAAGAAGCGTGTCGAACTTCAGGGTCAGGAGATGGGCGCGCGCTACCAGAAGCTCGCCGACCAGGCGCAGGAGGCGCTGAACCAGGGCCGCGACGACCTCGCCCGCACGGCTCTCGAACGCCGCTCGCTGCTCGAACGACAGGTGGTGGCGCTGCGCGACCAACACGCTGCCGTCACGCTGCAACAGACGCAGCTGCAGCAGAAGGAGCAGCGGCTGGCCGCCAGCGTCGAGGCGTTCCGCACCGAGAAGGAGACCATCAAGGCGCTCTACTCGGCCTCGGAGGCGCAGGTCAGGGCCAACGAGGCCGTCGCGGGCATCGGCTCGGCGAAGAACGATGTGGGCCTCAGCCTCGAGCGCGCCAAAGACCGCGTGGCCCAGATGCAGGCGCGGGCGGCGGCGACGGATGAACTGCTCAGCTCCGGCGCGCTGAACGACCTGACCGCGGCCCCCGATGCCGACCTCGAACGGCAGCTCGCCGCCGGAGCGATGGCGTCTGACGTCGACCGCCAGCTGCGCGAGATGAAGTCGGGTGGGGCGCGGCCGATGGGAACGCGCACCGGCCCCGACAGCTGGCTGACGATTGCGGAGTCGTCGCCGACGCCGTAGGCTCCCCTCGCGCAGTGCGCGGCCCGCTCACTGCGCGGCCGGCTCAGTGCATGGCTCGCTCGAGGCGCCGCTCGCTCAGTGCGCCGTGGCCGGCTGCCGCAGCTGCGCCTGCACCGTGAGCGGCTCGCGGCCGAGCAGTGTTGCGAGCAGCGGGTCGGTGCCGGCGAAGAAGCCGGCCTCTGCGGCCTGGTACATGCCGAGCATGAAACGCGCGACGAACTCGGGCTGCCCCCCCGCCACCTGCGCCGCGACCCACTTCTGCTCGCCCAGAACCTCGAGCTCGACGGGGCGGCCGGCCTGCGGCGAAGCGAGGTCGGCGATCTCGGCGAACGTCGGTGCCGCCCCGGCCGTGAGGGTGACCGGGCCGTCGTAGGCGCCGTCAGAGGCGAGGATGAGCGCGGCGGCCTGTGCGGCATCCTCTCGCGCCGTCCACGAGACGGGACCGTCGGCTGGAACCGTGATGACCCCCGTCTCGCGCCACGCCCCGAGCATGAACCCGAGGCTGTGGGCGTAGAACCCGTTGCGCAGAGAGGTCCAGGCGACCCCGGAGTCGGCGAGCAGCTGCTCGGTCGCCGCGTGGTCGCGGCCCGGTCCGAACGGGGTGTCGAGGGCGGCGCCCTGGTGGCTGGTGTACAGGATGCGCCCGACCCCTGCGCTCACGGCCGCCTCGATGGCGGCCCGGTGCAGGCTCACTGCGTCGGCCTTCGGGTCGCTCGACGACACGAGCAACAGCTGGTCTGCGCCCTCGAACGCGCTCGGCAGTGACCCCGCATCGGCGTAATCTGCGACTCGCACCGCGACCCCGCGGTCGGCGAAGCGCTGGGCCTTCGCGACGTCGCGCACCGCCACCGTGATGTCGTCTGCGGGGGTGGTCTCGAGCAGGTGTTCGACGGTGGCGCCGTTGAGCGCCCCGGTGGCTCCGGTGACGATGATCATGACGTGCCTCTCGGTGTTAGCAATGGATGCTCCACCAGCGTATCAACGGAAACACAACGGTAGCAACTCTGCGTTACCATCGATTCATGACAGAGGCACCGGCGATCGACACCCGCGCGGAGACGCGCACCCGCATCGTCGAGGCCGCCGCGACCCTGTTGCGCGAGCACGGGCCCGCAGCCGTCACCACGCGGCGGGTGGCCGAGACGGCCGGCGTGCAGGCGCCCACCATCTACCGCCTCTTAGGCGACAAAGACGGCCTGCTCGAGGCTGTCGCCGAGCACGTGATGGCCACGTTCGTCTCGGCGAAGGCCGCGATCGTCGAGGCCGCGTCAGCGCAGAACGTCGACCCGCTCGACGACCTGCACGCGGGGTGGCAGTCGCAGATCGAGTTCGGCCTCGCCAACCCCGCCCTGTTCCGCCTGCTGAGCGATCCGAGCCGGATCAACGCCTCGCCCGCCGCCGCGTCGGGGCGACACGTGCTCGAGTCGCGCGTGCACCGCATCGCCGAGGCGGGCCGGCTGCGGGTGAGTGAGCAGCGCGCGGTGGGGCTCATCCAGGCCGCCGGAAGCGGCGCTATCCAGACCATGCTCACCACCCCGCCCGAGCAGCAGGATGCAGCGCTCGCCGATGCCGTCTACGAAGCGGTTCTCGCCCAGATCCTGACCGATGCGCCTGCGCCGGCCGACAGCCGCCGGCTGGCTGCGACCGTGGCCTTCCGGGCCATCGTGCCGTCTCTCGACGTGCTGAGTGAGGCCGAGCAGAACCTCATGCTCGACTGGCTCGACCGGGTGCAGCGGGCCCTCTGACCTCGGGTCGCTCCCGGTCGCCGCACCGCCGGGCATGCGGTCGCCCTGCCACGACCCCATCGTCAGAGAAGGGCCAGCCCCGGCGCACGGTGCGCGCGGAGCCGGCCCTCACTGCGACCTCGAACGATCTACTTCTTGAAGACGTCTTTGACGTTCTCGCCGGCCTTCTTGGCGCTGGCGCCGGCCTGGTCGGCCTTGCCCTCAGCCACCTTCGAGTCGTCGTTGGTCACGTTTCCGACGGCTTCCTTCGCCTTGCCCTTGAGGTCTTGGGCGGCGTTGCTGATCTTGTCTGATGCGCTCATCGTTGTGCTCCTTCTTCGGTGTACAGTGCCTGCGCACGTTCGCGCGAGGCGTCGTACTACCTAGACGCACCCACGCGGAGTTTCGTCACACATCAGCTGCACCTTTTTTCAGGAGAGGCGCTGTTGCAGGTGCACGGCGACGAGTTCGCCGGCGGCGCTCTTGCCGAGCTGGGTGCAGAGGGCGGCCCGCAGCGGCAGCCAGTGAGCGCCGGTGCCCGACGGCATGAGGGTGGCGGCGAATGGATGCCCGTCGAGTGTTCCGGTGACCTTGACCGCCCTGCCTGTCTCGAGCACGGCTACCGAGTCGGGCACGGTCAGAAAGGTCGGGTACGCGTTGTCTTTCTCGATCGGAGCCGTGAACGCGTGATCGAGGGGCGCCGTGGGGGTGCGGTCGCTCAGGGGGTGCTCCTTTCTGCTGGCCGGGGTCGGCGTTGCTCGGGCGGAGCGGGGCCGGGCGCGCTGCGCTGCTGTCGGGGGCCGCTAGCCGCAGAGCGAGCTCAGCGCCGTCAGCGACGAGCCCACCTGTGACGAGTCGTTGACGATGGCGTCGCTGCCGCCGGTCGGGTTCGCGATGTAGGCCTGGATGTCGGCGATCATCGTGTCGAGGTCTGACTTGGTCTGCGTGGCTGCTTCGAGTACGTCGGGGTTGTCGATCTCGCCGTCGGCCGTGCCGAAGTCGTCGGAGAGGTTCTGCAGGGCGGTGATGGCGGCGGCCGGGTTGCTCTGCAGCTGCGAGGCGTTGTCGTTGAGGGCCGAGATGGAGTCGCCGATCTCACCCTCCAGCACGGTGCACGCCTCGGCCGTCGTCTGGGTGCCCAGACCGCTGTCGGGGTCTGACGTGGCGAACGGCTCACTGCTGCTCGTGCTGGCGTGTTCGAGCGCGTCGTTCACACTGTTGCCGGCCACACCGATGGCCGCGAACACGAAGATCAGCACGACGACGACGATGATGCCGGCGAGAATGCTCAGATAGCCGAGAATCAGGCCGGCGATGGCGAACCCGCGCCCCTTGTCGCCCGTCTTCTTGATCTGGCTGAGCGCGATGTGGCCGGTGATGACCGCGCCGATGGCGAGAAAGAAGCCCGTGAAGTACGAGACGATGCCGAGCACCAGCGACACGATCGACAGCACGTTGGTGCGTTGCCCGGCGGGCGTGACCGGCGGCCCCGCGGGGTAACCGGAGTAGGGCGCCGGTGGCTGCGACGGCGGGCCGGGGGGAGGGGGTTGCATGGTCATGTCGGTCTCCTTGCACGCTGCCGGATGTTCAGTTCGCCTGCTGCAATGCTACCGAGGGAGCGGGGCCACGCGGGGCGGTGAGCCGCAGATGTCATGCCCGCGGCGGCAGGCCCCTGACGAAGGCGTTGTGCAGCTCGTCCATTCGCAGCCCGATGTCGACCACGTCGAGCCGGTTGGTGAGCAGCACGAAGCAGGCGTCATAGTCGGGGTAGATCGAGAACTGGCAGCCCGACCAGCCGCCGTGGCCGAAGAAGTCGTGTTCGAGAAGGGCCGACGACTTCTGCAGATTGAATGTCAGGCCCCAGTCTTGGTCACGGGCATCCTGCGGCCGGCCGTTCAGACGCGGCAGGCCGGCCGTTCGGTTCACCCGCATCGCGGCGAGGGTGGCCGGATGCACGACCTCGGTCGAGCCCGCGGTCACCGTTCTGAGCACCGCACTGCCGAGCGCCAGCAGGTCTGTCGCCGTGGCGTGGGCCCCGGCCGCGGGGTGCTTCGCCGCGGCCATGGTGGCGAAGTCGAGCCCGGCCCGCTGCTGGCCGTGCACGTGGTGCGCGCCCCGGCCGGCGCCCGAGTCGAGGCCGAGCGTCGAGACGCCGTCGAGCTCGTTGAACGCCGCGATGTGGTCGGGCATCGCTACCCCGGTGGCGGCCTCGACCAGGGCCTCGACCCCCACGAAGGCGAGGTTGCAGTACTGGCTCATCGTGCCGGGCACGAAGGTGAGCCCGGCGTTCCGCAGCGCGGCGCGCGGGTCGGCCAGGTCGAGCGCGGGGTCGGCTATGCCGCTGGTGTGGCTGAGCAGCTGCTCGAGCGTCACCTCGCCGGCCGGCGTGCCGGCGAGCGACGGAACCGCCTCGGCCAGCCGCGCGCGCAGGCTGAGCTGCCCGCGTTCGACGGCCCGCATGGTGGCCAGGCCCACGAGCGGTTTCGTCACCGAGAACAGGGCGAACTGGTCGTCGACCGCGGCGCGCCTGCCGTCGTCGGTGCCGAATGCCGCGAGCTCCTGGATGCCCGTCGACGTGGCCGCCCCGAAGACGGCGACGGGCATCGGGCCGTCGTCGACCGACCGCTTCACCCAGTCGAGGGCGTCGTCGTAGCTGGTGCCGTGTGCGCTCATGGCATCCATTCTGACCGAGAGTGGGCGGGCATCCCGTCGATTTACGGCCGCAGAACGAATGCTTTCGGCCAGCACCGGTTGTGGAGAAGGCAGAATGAGACGTACGCAGATCAATGATGAGCGCGCAGGGCACGCAGGAGGCGGTGTGGTGGTGATGGTCGATGCAGCCGAAGCCGCTCGCATCCTCGCGCTGGCCCACGACGATCACGTGCTCGCGGAGGCGCTCGACGACGCGCTCGACGGAGCGCTCGACGCCCTGCACTGGCGCGCGCACCCCCTGACCGACGCGCCCAGCGGACGCCCCGATCCGGCTGCCGAGCGCACACGCCTGCAGGCCGAGGCCTTCTCGCGCCAGGCCGAAGACGGCCCGCAGGTCGAGGCGGTCGACCCCGTCACGGGCGAGGCCGCGCTCATGCCGGTTGCGGCCGCCGCGCTCGCCGACCTCGAACGCCGGCTCGCCGACGATGCGGCCGCCCTCGACCAGGCGGTTCAGGATGCCCGGCCGGCCATCGACGCGGCCGAGACCCGCGCAGCCGACCACGCCGCGGCACGCCTGGCCGACGAGGCCGCCGAACGCAGGAACGCCCGCGCCGCCGTCCGCTCGCACCACGCCGGGTCTGCTCAGGACGTCGGGTCTGCCCGCGACGCCGGCCCGACCCGCGACGTCGGCCCGGCTCGTGACGCCGGCCCGGCTCGTGACGCCGGCCCGACCCGCGACGCCGGCCCGGCTCGTGACGCCGGCCCGACGCGTGACGACGCCGGCGCGGCCCCAGACGGCCGGGCATCCGAACGCACCGCCGAGCGCACCGCCGAGTCGTGGCGCAGACGCTCGCAGGTGTGGATGTGGACGGCGATCGCCTGCGGCGTCATGCTGCTCGGCGGCGTCGGCCTCGCGGTCGTTCAGCACGTGTCACCGGGTACGTCGGCCGGCTTCGCCCTGCTGCCGGGCACGGGTGGAACGGTCATCCCGACCCCGCAGCCGACCGAGACCCTCACCGCACCGCGCGGGCTGACCATCTTCGAAGACCCGACGCTGGCGCCGCAGATACCGCCCGCGAACATCGACCCCTACTACAAGCCCGACTCGTTGCGGCTGCTGGGCGTGGCCGACGCGAACCTCACGGTCTACGCCGTGGAGAACCGGCTCGACCAGCCGTGCCTGCTCGCCGTCTACACCGATGGAACCCAGAGCGCGACCTGCGTGACGAAGGCCGAGTTCACCTCGATGGGCATCGAGCTGCGGTTGACGAGCCTGCAGGTCATCTCGGGCGACACCCCCACCAACTACCCGGTGTCGCAAGACGTCGTGTTCTGGAACCCCGACGGCTCGTACGGCGTCAGCTCGAGCCCGCCGGTCGCCGCCGACTCGTCGCCCTGAGGCCGCGCAGCGCGACGGCCTCGTACACTGGTGGGGTGCCGATCAACCCAGAACTGCAGGGGCGCGTCTACGAGAAGACGCCCAGTTATCTCGTCGGGCGGGAGAAGATCCGCGAGTTCTCTCGTGCGGTCTTCTCGACCAGCCCGCTGAACTTCGATGTCGAGGCCGCCCGGGCCGCGGGCTACGCCGACGTGGTCGCGCCGCCCACGTTCGCCATCGTGCTGCAGGAGTTGACGCTGCAGCAGCTGATCGGCGACGAAGATGCCGGAATCGAGCTCTCGCACGTGGTGCACGGCGACCAGCGGTTCAGCTCGACCCGGCCCATCGTGGCCGGCGACGAGCTGACCGCCACGATGACCATCGCCAGCGTGAAGACGCTCGGCGGCAATGCGATGATCACGTCGGAGTCGCGCATCGAAGACCTCGAAGGCAACCATGTCGTGACCTCGATCTCGACCCTCGTGGTCAGGGGTGACGCATGAGCCTCGACGCAGCCTCTCTCGGAGCGCTCGCCGTGGGCGATGTGGTCGCCGAGCGCTCGTTCACGCTCACCCGCGACTCACTCGTGCGGTACGCGGGGGCGTCGGGTGACTTCAACACCATCCACTATCGCGACGACATCGCGAAGGCCGTCGGCCTCGACGGTGTGCTCGCGCACGGCATGCTCACCATGGGCCTCACGGTGCAGCCTGTCGTCGACTGGCTGGGCGACCCTGGTCTGATCGTCGACTACCAGGTGCGCTTCACCCGCCCGGTGTACGTCGACGCCGACACCGGCGCCGTCGTCTCGGTGACCGCGAAGGTGGGCCAGCTCGACGCTGAGGCGGCAACGGCCCGCATCGACCTGGTCGTCACCAGCAACGACCAGACGGTGCTCGGCAAGGCCCAGGTTCGCGTTCGCGCGGCCTAGAGCGGAGTCGACCTGATCGAGCAATCGGCCGGCACGGCGCTGGCTGCACTCACCACCCTGCGGGTCGGGGGTGCGGCCCGTCGGCTGCTGCGCGCGTTCGACCGGGGAGAGCTGGTGGAGGCCTGCCTGTCGGTGTGGGCCGACGGCGAACCCTGGTTCGTGCTCGGCGGCGGGTCGAACGTCGTCGTCTCTGACGAGGGGTTCGACGGCACAGTCATCGCGGTCGCCACACAGGGCATCGAACTGTTCGAGGCGGGCCCGGCGGATGCGCCCGGCACCGTTCGCATGCGAGTTCAGGCCGGCGAGTCGTGGGAGGCGGTGGTCGCCACGGCGGTCGCGCAGGGCCTGAGCGGAATCGAGGCCCTCTCGGGCATCCCGGGCCAGACCGGAGCGGCGCCCGTGCAGAACATCGGCGCCTACGGGCAGGAGATCGCGTCGGTGCTCGTCGGTGTCGAGTTCCTCGACTACGAGACGGGCGAGCTGCAGTGGCTCGCCGCCAGCGAACTCGCGTTCGGCTACCGCACCTCGGTCTTCAAGCGCGGACGCGCGGGCGTCGTGGTGTCGCTCGACCTGCGGCTGTCGCGCGGGGGCGCAGACGGGCCCGAAGCGCTGGGTCAGCCCATCGAGTACGACCAGCTGGCCAGGGCGCTCGGCGTCGGGCTCGGCGAGCGAGTGGCCGTGGGGGCCGTTCGCGACGCGGTGCTCAGGCTCCGGGCATCCAAAGGCATGGTGCTCGACCCTGCAGACCCCGATTCGGTCAGCGCCGGGTCGTTCTTCACCAACCCGATCGTGAGCGAGACCTTCGCGCGCACCCTGCCGACGGATGCTCCGCGGTGGCTGACCGAGCCCGAGGAGCCTGCGACGATCATTCCCTTCGCGGGTTTCGGCGCACACGTCGACGAACCGTCGACGCCGGTGCCGCGTGACAGCGCATACACGGTGAAGCTCAGCGCGGCGTGGTTGATCGAACAGGCCGGAATACGGCGGGGCTTCGCGCTGCCCGGGTCAGACGCCGCGATCTCGTCGAAGCACACCCTCGCCATCGTCAACCGGGGCGGTGCGACGGCCGAACAGGTGGCCGAACTCGCGCGGTTCGTGCAGTGGCGCGTGCAGGCCGAGTTCGGCGTCAACCTCGCGCCCGAACCGGTGTTCGTGGGATTCGGCGCCCCTGCCGACGAGTAGCGCTCCGGGTGTCGGAGGTGTTGAGTAGGGTTCACTAAAACCCGAAACGTCGCCTCGGCGACTGAGGAGCAGCCATGATCCACGCACAGGGCCTCGCCCGCACCTTCCAGACGAAGCGCGGTCGCGAGAAGGCCGAGGTCACGGCCGTGGCCGGGGTCGACATCGACGTCGACGAGGGCGAGATCGTCGGGTTCCTCGGGCCGAACGGCGCAGGCAAGACCACCACACTGCGCATGCTCACCACGCTGCTGACGCCCACCTCGGGCACCGCCACCGTGGCCGGCCACGACCTCTACCGCGAGCCGGTGAAGGTGCGGCAGAGCATCGGCTACGTGTCGCAGAGCGGCTCGGTGTCGAGCGAGGCGCGGGCGGGCGACGAGATCGTCGACCACGGCATGCTCTACGGCATCTCGCGCCAGCAGGCGCTGAGCCGGGGGCACGAGCTGTTCGACCAGCTCGACCTGGGCGGCATGTGGCAGCGCCAGGCGCGCACGCTGTCGGGCGGCCAGCGCCGCCGGCTCGACATCGCCATGGGGCTGGTGCACGACCCGAAGCTGGTCTTTCTCGACGAGCCGACCACCGGGCTCGACCCGCAGGCGAGGGCCAACCTCTGGGTGCACATCGCCGATCTCCGAGCGAAGCTCGGCAGCACGGTGTTCCTGACCACCCACTACCTCGACGAGGCCGACGCTCTCTGCGACCGCATCATGGTCATCGACCACGGCTCGATCGTCGCCAGCGACACCCCCGAGGCGCTCAAGCAGGCGGTCGCCGGCGACCTGGTCGAGCTCGTCGTGACCGACGCGGGCCAGGTGGCCGGCGCGGGGGCGCGGTTGGGCGAACTGGCGGCGGCCGCGGGCGAGGGGCGCGGGCCGGTGCGTGCGGCCGTCCCGCCCGACGTCGAGGTCGACGGGCTGCGGGTGAGCATGCGGGTGCCGCAGGCCGCGACGCTTCTGCCGCGACTGTTGCGCAGCCTCGACGCCGACGGGGTGCTGCTCGCCTCGGTCGATGTTCGGCGGCCGACCCTCGACGACGTGTTTCTCAACCTGACCGGCCGTTCGCTGCGCGACGACAACGCGGCGTGAGCACGAGGAGACAACAATGACGTTCTGGCACGACACCTTCATCATCTTTCGCCGCCAACTGCGGCTGGCCGTGCGAAACCCCGTGTGGGTGTTCGTCGGGCTGCTGCAGCCGATTCTGTACCTCACGCTGTTCGGCCCGCTGCTCGAACCGATCGCCGCGCAGCTCGGCACCGACAACGCGTACACGCTGTTCGTGCCCGGTCTGCTGGTGCAGCTCGGGCTGTTCGGCTCGCTGTTCGCGGGCTTCGGCCTGCTCGGCGAGTGGCGCGACGGCGTCATCGAGGCCGAACGGGTGACGCCGGCGAGCCGCACGGCGCTGCTGCTCGGGCGGGTGCTGCGCGACGTGCTGCAGCTCACCGTGCAGGGCGTCATCCTGGTCGGGCTGGCGTTCCTCTTCGGGCTCACCGGGTCGGTCGCCGGCATGGTGCTGGGGCTGGTGCTCGTCGTGCTGCTGGGTGCGTCGTGCTCGTCGGCTTCGTACGCCCTGGCGCTCACCACCAAGAGCGAAGATGCGCTCGCGCCGATTCTCAACACGGTGGCGCTGCCGATTCTGCTGCTGTCGGGCATCCTGCTGCCGATGAGCATCGGGCCGCAGTGGCTGCAGACGCTGTCAGACTTCGTGCCGGTGAAGTACGTCGTCAACGGCGTGCGGTCGCTGTTCGTCACCTTTCGGCGGCAGAACGCGTAGCGGCAGAACTCCTGGCGGCAGAACGCCTCGCGGCGGCTACAGCAGGCCGAGTTCCATCGCGCGCGTCACCGCGCGGGTTCGGTCGGTGACCTGCAGCTTCTCGAAGGCATGCTGCAGGTGCGTCTTCACCGTCGCGTCACCGATGAAGAGCGCCCGCGCGATCTCGGGGTTGCTGCTGCCGCCCGCCACCAGACGCAGCACCTCGAGTTCGCGGGTGCTCAGGCGCGGGGCGGCCTGGCGATCGCCGCGCATGCGCTCGACCAGTTTCGACGCGATCGAGGGCGCCAGAACGGTCTGCCCGGCCGCGACCGCGCGCACGCCGGCGAGAATCTCCTGCTCGGGGGCGGCCTTCACGAGATAGCCGCTGGCCCCCGCCTCGATGGCCGGCAGAATGTCGTCGTCGGTCTCGTAGGTGGTGAGCACGAGAACGCGAACGCCGGGCGTCTCGGTCACGATGCGCGCCGTCGCCGCGGCTCCGCCGAGGCCGGGCATGCGCAGGTCCATCAGCACGAGGTCGGGCAGAAGCTGGGCGGCGAGTCGCACCGCGTCGGCGCCATCGGCCGCCTGCCCCACCACGTCGAGGTCGGGCTCGTCTTGCAGCAGCGCTACGATTCCGCCGCGCACGATGGGATGATCGTCGGCCACCACGACCCGGATCATGCCGCCACCACTACCCTGATCATGCCGCCCCCACGCTCTGCTCTGCGCCGTTCTCGACGGGCAGCGTCACAGTCAGCTCCGCGCCGCCCGCGGCCGACTGGCCGATCGCGAGCGTTCCGCCCACGATGGCGAGTCGCTGCTGCAGCCCGGTCAGCCCGAAGCCGCCGTCGAGCGGTTTCGCGGCGTCAATGCCCGAGCCGTCGTCGCTGACGACGAGCCGCACGGTGCCCTGTGCGCCTGCCAACCGCCCGGCGGGCCCCTCGGCGGCCACCCGGATGCTCACGGCCGATGCGCCGGAGTGCTTGCGCACGTTCGCCAGGGCCTCCTGGGCCGCCCGCAGCAGCACCACCTCCACCTCGTTCGACTGAGCGACGTAGGTCGACGCGTCGAGGGTGATCGCCACCGAGGTCTCGCGGGTGAACCGGGCGATCAGCCGGTCGAGGGCGGCCAGCAGTCCGCCGGCCGGATCGACGGCCGCGCTGGCGGCGACGAGCGCTCGGGTCTCGACGAGGGCGTCGCGGGCGATGTCTTCGATCAGCCCCAGGCTGTCGCGGGCGGTGGTCAGGTCATCCGGCAGCTGTGAACGCGTGCGCTGGGCGACCATCACGAGCCCGGTCAGGCTCTGCGCGATGGTGTCGTGTATCTCGCCGGCCAGCCGTTCACGCTCGCTGAGCACGCCGCTGTCGCGGTTGAGGGTGGCGAGTTCGTCTTGCGCGGCGCGCAGTTCGCCGAGTAGTCGGGTGTTCTCCTGACCCTGCTGCAGCGCGAAGGTGAACCACAGACCGAGGGCGAGGCTGAACAACAACGAGATGGTCTCGATGACCATCGACTGCACGATGTTCATCGCCGTCGGGCCGCCCGCCACGATGAAGCCCAGCGTCACCCCGACCGCGAGCACGACGTTGAGCAGAACAGCCCGGTAGAGCGGGTCGACCGAGAACCAGATGATCGGAAAGGTCACGGCCTGCAGGATCGCCAGGTTGGGGTCGAACGCCACGCCGACGCTCGTGCAGACGATGGCGAGCAGGGGGAAGGCAAGTGCCGCGGCAGACTCTCGCCGCTGCGCCGACGCCTCGGTGGTGGTGAAGCTGCGCCAGCCGAACACGACGTAGCCGCCGCCGAGCACGGCCAGGCACACCCAGGCGCCGATGGTCGTGCCGGGCGACTCCAGGTAGTTCGCCGCTGCCGCCCCGGCCAGGGCGAGCACGGTCGCCCCGACCGCGACGTGCCACCAGCTGAACCTGACCATCTAGCTATCTTTGCGGATCCAGCGGAAGGTCGCCCGGCAGATCACCAGACCGGCGATCAGCCAGATGAGCAGCGCCACAGCCACCAGGCCGAGCTGCCAGCTGCCACCCGGCTCGACCGAGGCGAACGACTCGGGCAGGAACACCGAGCGCATGCCCTGCGCGATCCACTTGAGCGGAAAGATGCTGGCCACCGTCTGCAGCCAGTCGGGCAGCAGCGCGAACTGCAGGTAGACGCCCGAGATGAACTGCAGAATCAGCACCGGCGGAATGATGACGGCCGTCGCGCTCTTGCCCGACCGGGGCAGCCGCGAGATGGCGATGCCCAGGATGGCGGAGGTTGCGATGCCGAGCAGATAGACCCAGGCGAAGGTCATCCACTTGGCCGGGTCGGTCGGCAGCGACACCCCGAAGGCGACGACGGCCACCACGAGCAGCAGCGCGATCTGCAGCACCGAGGTGGCGAAGACCTGGCCCATCTTGCCGAAGAAGTACGACAGCACGGGCAGGGGAGTGCCGCCGAGCCGCTTGAGGGTACCGTCGCCCCGTTCGGTGGCGATGTCGACGCCGAGGTTCTGCACCCCCGAGAGCAGGATGCCCGCGGCGATCATGCCCGGCAGGTAGGCGGCTGCCTGGCTGATGCCACCGGTGCCGTCGGGGTTCGCCCCGACGTTGCCCATGCCCTGGAACGCGACCGAGAAGATCGTCAGCATGATCACCGGAAAGAGGAAGGTGAAGAAGAGGGTGTCGGTCTGCCTGAAGTACACCTTCGTCTCGTAGCCGATGCGGCTGAGGCCGAGCCTGACGGTTCGGCCCAGGCCGAACGCCGCGGGGGCAGGCTGGCTCGCTGTCGCGGTGCCGGTCAGAACGCTCATGCTCGTGTCTCCGTTCGGGTCTGTGCGGGTGTCTGCGCTTTTCGCTGCGCCCGGGTCGTGGTGGTCGCCGCTGCCGCCGGTGTCTGCGGCGCCTCCTCGGTGGCCAGGCTGTTGGCGGCGACCCGGGCTTCGGCCTCGGCGTTCTCCTCGGTCACCAGCTCGAGGTAGATGTCTTCGAGGCTCGGCCGCACGACCTCGAGTTCGGCGGGCTCGCCGAGCCGTGCGAACAGCTCGGCGACGAGCCGGCCGGGGTCGGTCGACCGCTGCTCGCGCACGATGCCGCTCTCGCGCCAGCGCACGATGGGAATGCGGGCCTCGGCCGAGCCCAGCGAGCCGACGGGCCCGATGTCGACCAGCTTGCCGCCCGCGACGACGGCGGCGCGGTCGCTGAGCTGCGCGGCCTCGTCGAGGTAGTGCGTCGTCAGCAGAATCGTCGTTCCCTCGCGCTTCAGCGACCGGATGAGCTCCCAGAACTGGCGCCGGGCCTCGGGGTCGAACCCGGTGGTGGGCTCGTCGAGAAAGAGCAGCTCGGGCCGGCCGATGACGCCGAGCCCCACATCCACTCGCCGTCGCTGCCCGCCCGACAGGTTCTTGATGCGGGTGTTCGCCTTCTCGTCGAGCCCGATCGCGCTGATCACCTCGCCCACGTCGCGGGGGTTCGGGTACATGCCGGCGAACTGGGTCAGCTGCTCGCGCACGGTGACGTTGCCGCTCTCACCCGAACTCTGCAGCACGATGCCGAGCCGAGCCTTCCACGGCAGACCGCCGTGCTGCGGGTCTTCGCCGAGCACCCGCACCTCGCCGCCGGTGCGGTCGCGGTAGCCCTCGAGTATCTCGATGGTCGTGCTCTTGCCGGCGCCGTTCGGCCCGAGCAGGGCGAAGGTCTCGCCGCGCTCGATGTCGAACGAGACGCCCGAGAGGGCGTTGAACGCCCCATAGCTCTTGGTGAGGTTCTGCACGCTCACTGCGTGGTCGACTGCTGTCATGTGACCATGCTGGCGCAGAGCGCTGCGCAGCAACAGCCTCCACCCGGTCGAGGCCTCTATCCCCCGATCGGGGGATCGCGCCTGAGGTGCAAAAGCATTGAACTAGATGAGGAAGATTCTTCTTTGGTTTGCAGGGGTGAGAGAACAGGGGGTGACCGTGCCAGACGACGGTCTCATCGCACACCGCATCGACTTCGCCGACGCGGCGCTGGCGTTGGTGAATGCCGATCTCGGCGACGCTCGGCATCGGGTGCTGGTTCATCGGGTGGCCGGCGAGACCCTGACTGCCGACGAGGCGGTGCGCGAGACGGCCGCGCGCGCCGGTCTCCGGCTGGCGAGTGCGCCGTTCGCGATCTGCGACTTCGACGACTACCTCATCCCGGGCACGTTCGTGTTGCGCAATCGGCTGCGCGACAGCGATCATCCGTTCGGCATCGACGACCCCGCCCTGCTGCGCCGGCTCGAGAACGAGATCTCGCGGCTGCGCATCGTCGAGCTGGCCATCGACCCCGTGATCGGTTCACTCGACTACGACCACATGAAGAGCATCCATCGGCGCATCTTCGGCGACGTGTACGAGTGGGCGGGTACCCAGCGGGTCGGGCCCGAGGGCGCGGTGGTGCGGTTCGCGCCCGATGCCGTCAACTTCGAACCGGGCGACCCCGCGGCCCCGATGATCACGTACCAGTACTTTCCCGGCCCGCAGATCGCCGAAGCCGCGTCTGTCGTCTACGCGCAGCTGGCCGACCTGGCACGGCGGTCGACCATGTCCAGGGAAGACCTCATCGACCGCATGGCCGAGCTGGCCGGTGAGGTGCAGACCATGCACGCCTTCCGCGACGGCAACAGCCGGGCGGTGTACGTGTTCGCGATGCAGTTCTTCGAGCGGCTCGGTTTCACGGCCGACCCGTCTCTCTTCCTCCGGGGCGGTTCGTTGCGCGAGCGCATGATCCACGCCCGGTTCCAGAACCATGCGACCGGGCGCCACGAGGCCTACTACCGCACGTTCGACGCCCTGCTGAGCGCTGAGCGCTCGGCGCACCGCTAGCCGGCCTCAGCCGAAGAGACGCTTGAGCCGCGCCACACCCTCTGCGAGAGCGTCGTCACCGAGCGCATACGACATGCGCACGAAACCGCTCGGCCCGAAGGCCTCGCCGGGAACCACCGCGACGTCGGCCTGCTCGAGAATCAGGTCGGCGAGCTCGAGCGAGGTCGTGGGCGTGACCCCGCCCCACTCGCTTCCCAGCAGCCCGGTCACGTCGGGGTAGACGTAGAACGCGCCCTCGGGCGTGGGGGTGTGGATGCCCGTCACCTCGTTCAGCCCGGCCACGATGCTCTTGCGGCGGCGGTCGAACGCCTGGCGCATCTGCTCCACGGCCTCCTGCGGCCCCGTGAGCGCCGCGAGGGCGGCGCGCTGCGAGACATTCGCCACGTTCGACGAGAGGTGCGACTGCAGGTTCGCGGCGCCCTTGATCGCGTCGGCGGGGCCGACCATCCAGCCCACCCGCCAGCCCGTCATGGCGTAGGTCTTCGCCACACCGTTCACCAGGATCGTGCGGTCGGCCAGCGCCGGAACGGCCTCGACGATCGAGATCGCGCGCACCCCGTCGTAGGTGAGGTTCTGGTAGATCTCGTCGGTGATCACCCAGAGGCCGTTCTCGTCGGCCCACTCGCCGATAGCGCGGGTCTGCTCTGGCGAGTACACGGCGCCGGTCGGGTTCGACGGCGAGACGAACAGCAGCACCTTGGTCTGGGGCGTGCGGGCGGCTTCGAGCTGCTCGACGGTGACGAGGTAGCCCTGGTCGCTGCCCGCGAACACCTCGACCGGCACGCCACCGGCGAGCCGGATGGCCTCGGGGTACGTGGTCCAGTACGGGGTGGGCAGCAGCACCTCGTCGCCCGCGTCGAGCAGCGTGGCGAACGACTCGTAGACGGCCTGCTTGCCGCCGTTCGTGACGATGACCTGGGCCGGCGACACCTCGAGACCCGAGTCGCGCAGCGTCTTCGCCGCAATGGCCTCACGCAGTTCGGGCAGGCCGGCGGCGGGCGTGTAGCGGTGGTTCTTCGGGTCGCGCGCCGCCTCCACCGCCGCCTCGACGATGAAGTCGGGCGTGGCGAAGTCGGGCTCGCCCGCAGCGAAGCTGATGATGGGCCGGCCGGCCGCCTTCAGCGCCTTGGCTTTGGCGTCGACCTTCAGGGTCGCCGACTCGGCGATCGACGAGATGCGGTGCGAGATTCTTGCGCGTTCAGTCACGACCCCAAGTTTAGGCCGCGCCGTCTGGCCGTCACCTGCCAGAAACCGCAGTGTTACGCGATCGCAAGCGCCTCGCGTCAGAGAATCTTCGAGTTCTCGTCGAGCCGGTGCCAGGTGCGGTTGTGGTAGACCAGCGGATGCGCGAGCGAGGCGTCTGCCGCCTCGTCGCCGGCCTTCGGGGCGTGCGTCTCGAGGGCCTGCACGGCGACGACGGTCGAGCCGCCGGCATCCATCTGGTTCACGATGCGACCGCGGATCCACGCGTGTGCTGCGGGAAAGTACGGCTCGCCGGTGGGCAGCCGCGTCCAGATGGAGGTATCGGCGAATCGGTCGATGCCGCTCGTGGCGCCGAGCTTGGCGATGTCGATCTGGTCGGCACCGAGCAGGTGCACCACCACGGTGTCGGCGCGACGGATGGTCGGTGTGCTCGATGACAGCTCCGAGACCGAGAACACCAGCAGCGGGGGCTCGGCGCTCACCGAGAACACCGACGTCGCCGTGAGCGCCACGGGGCCGTCGCCCGCGTCGGCGGTGATCACGGCCACACCGGCGGGATGGTTGCGGAAGGCCGCCTTGAACTCCTCGGGCGTGACGGTCTCAGAGCTCGGGTGCTGCACGACGTGGTGCTCGCTGGTGATGGCGTGCACCACGCCACCCTCGTCGTTCGACCTGCTGAACGGGTTCGATGCCTGCGGATCGCTCACGATTGCTCCTGAAAGTAGACGCGTCACTTGACGAGTGCAACAAGGCTACGTCTGCATCTATTTCGTGCGGATGTCAGCGCGTAACAGTGAGCAACACCTTGCCGATGTGCGCCGACGACTCCATCAGCCGGTGAGCCTCGGCCGCGTCGGCCAGCGGCACCCGCGTGTCGATGATCGGCTGCACGGTGCCTGCCGCAACGAGCGGCCACACATTCTCGCCGACGCTTGCCACGATGGCGGCCTTGGCCTGCGGCGAGCGGGCCCGCAGGCTGGTGCCGTGGATGTTGCCCCGCTTCATCATGAGCACGCCGAAGTTGAGCAGGCCGGGCTCGCCGCTGAGGTTCCCGATGTTCAGAATGTGCCCGTCGAGCGCGAGCGCCCTGATGTTGCGTTCGAGGTAGCCGCCGCCGATCGAGTCGAGAATCACGTGGGCGCCGGGCCCCTCGGCCTTCAGCCGTGCCACGAAGTCGTCGGTCTTGTAGTCGATCAGAATGTCGGCCCCGAGCGCCGCGCAGGCTTCGAGCTTGGCGGCGGAACCCGCCGTCACGGCCACGCGCGCGCCGAGCGCCTTGGCCAGCTGGATGGCCATCGTGCCGATGCCGCTCGACCCGCCGTGCACGAGCAACGTCTCGCCGCGCCGCAGGTCGGCGAGCAGAAAGACGTTCGACCACACCGTGCTGGCCACTTCGAGGAGCCCGGCCGCATCGACGAGGTCGACGTTCTCGGGCACCTTCAGCACCTGGCCGGCCGGCACGCTGACCGCCTCGGCGTAGCCGCCGCCGCTGAGCAGCGCGCAGACGCGGTCGCCGACGGCGAACCCGCTCACTCCGGCGCCGACGGCCGAAATCAGCCCTGACACCTCGAGGCCCGGCCACTCCGGCGCGCCGGGCGGCGGCGGATAGTGCCCCTCGCGCTGGCTCACGTCGGCGCGGTTCACCCCCGCTGCGACGACATCGATCAGAACATCGCCCTCGCCCGCCTCGGCGTCGGGCACCTCGCCGATGCGCAGAACCTCAGGGCCGCCGAAGGAGGTGATCAGAACAGCTTTCATGACTTCACCGTACGCCGCTGGTCACAGCCGTTGCTGGCGGGGCACGACCACCTGTTTGATGATGATCAGCATCGAAGCCGTCACGGGCACGGCGACGAGGGCCCCCAGAATGCCGAGCAGAGTGCCGCCGACGAGCGCGCCGATGACCACGAGGATGCCCGGAACATCCACCGCCCTGCTCATCACCCGTGGGCTGAACACGTACGCCTCGACCTGCATGTAGATCAGGAAGTAGACGCCGATCGCGATGGCCGTGCCGGGCGACACAGTCAGGCCGACCAGCGTCACCAGCACGGCGCTGATGACGGTGCCGATCAGCGGAATCAATGCGAGCAGGAAGGCGACGACGGCCAGCACGCCGGCGAACGGCACGCCGATGAGCGTCATGGCGATGAAGCCGAGAACTCCGTTCGAGGCGGCGAGAATCACCTGGCCGATCACGTACTTGCCGACAGAGGCGACGATCTGTTCGGTGATCGACATCACGCCCGCCCGCTTCGACGCGGGAACGAGCAGGTACAGCGCGCTCTTCGAGGCGTCGAGCGAGCCCAGGAAGAAGAGCGAGAGAATCACGATGGTGATTCCGCCGAAGATGCCGCCGACGACGTCACCGCCCACCTTCAGCAGCCCGCCGCCGAGGGAGGCCAGGTTCGCCGGGTCGCTGAGGAAGTTCTGCAGGGCGGCGGATGCCCCCGAGAGGTTCAGCGTGTTGCCCATGGACGCGTTGAGCGAGACGAACCAGGGCTGGGCGGCGAGGCTCGAGATGGAGGCCGGCAGCCCGGTGATCAGCGCGGCGCCCTCTTTGACGACGACAGGAACGACGAGGAACAGCACGCCGATGATCACCACGATGAACAGCACGAAGACGATCGTGATGGCGAGCATCCGTCGAAGTCCGCGCCGTTCGAGAAGACGCACGATGGGGTCGAGACCCAGCGCGATGAACACGGCGGCCGCGAGGTAGACGAGAATAGTGGCGATCGATGACAGCGCGAGACCCAGCAGAATGGCAGCCAGCCCGCCCAGCGTTGCGACGAAGCCGATTCTGAAGGCGTTGGTTTTCATACGGGCCTCCGTCGGCTGCGCTGGTCTTTGCGGTCGTCTGCGATGTGACTTACACTAGGTTGAGGTAGTTGAAATCTGCCATGCTTTTTTGTGCCCATTTTCGATGGGTGTCTCCCTCAGCCTGCTGTTGGTCTGAGTGTAGTGAAGCGTGACGATTTCACCTCTTAGGGTGGTGGCTCAATTGGTAGAGCAGCGGTCTCCAAAACCGCAGGTTGCAGGTTCGAGTCCTGTCCGCCCTGCAAATCGAGGAGTGCGCTTGCCCTCTTCGATCGCTTGTGAAAGGTACTGACGGTGGCACGAAAGATAGTCGACGAACCCAGCGAGGCTGTCGTCGAACGCGCCAAGAGCGACAGGGATGCCCGGCGCAACCCGTTCGCCCGAATCGTGCTGTTCATCAGGCAAGTCGTCACAGAACTCAAGAAGGTCGTCACCCCGACGCGAAAAGAGCTGATCAGCTACACGCTGGTCGTGCTGGTCTTCGTGGTCATCATGATGGCGCTCGTCGGCGGTCTCGACTGGCTCTTCAGCTGGGCGGCCGTGATCGTGTTCGGTGATCCGGGAACCAGCCCCATCGGTTCCTAGTTCCGGCACCGGAACCCCCCAAATCAGAAATGGAACGTATTCAGTGGCTAAGTCAAACCATGACGACCTCGACCTCGGGGCTGCGCAAGAGCAGTCGAGCGAGGTAGAAGAGGCGCAAGAGGGCGACAACATCGAGATCGAGTCTCCGACCGACCTCGATGCGCTGTTGCGCGCCATCGACGGTGGTTCGGGTGACGAGCACTTCATCGACGAGAACTCAGATGGCATCGAGACCGAGGTCGATGACCTCGAAGCAGACAACGAGGTGAACGAGGCCCTCGCGTCTGGCGATGCTCTCGACACCGAGGCGGCTCTCGAGGCGATCGAAGACGAAGAAGAGATCGACGGCGCCGAGACAGATGCCGAAGACGACGACTTCATCTCTGATTCCGTCGTGTCGGCTGACGACGCCGGCGAGGTCGAGCTCGAAGCCGAACTGGCCGAGGCCGCAGAAGTCGACCCCGCAGATGTCGATCCGTACGAGGCGTTCCGTGCCGAGCTGCGTTTCATGCCGGGCAAGTGGTACGTCATCCACTCGTACGCCGGCTTCGAGAAGCGCGTGAAGCAGAACATCGAGAGCCGCAAGAGCTCCATGGGCATGGAGGACTACGTCTACCAGGTCGAGGTTCCGATGGAAGACGTGGTCGAGATCAAGAACGGTCAGCGCAAGCTGGTCACCCGCGTGCGCATCCCCGGCTACGTGCTCGTTCGCATGGACCTGAACGAAGACAGCTGGTCGGTGGTCCGCCACACGCCCGGTGTCACCGGCTTCGTCGGCAACTCGCACAACCCCACCCCGCTGCGGTTCGAAGAGGCCTTCAACATGCTGAAGAGCCTGGTCGAGATCGTCGAGGCCCCCGTGGCCAAGTCGGCCGGCGGCAAGGGCGGCAAGGCCGTGTCGCGGTCGATCCCGGCCGAGATCGACTTCGAGATCGGCGAGACCATCACCATCAAAGAGGGCTCGTTCGCGGGCCTGCCCGGCTCCATCAGCGAGATCAAGCCCGAGAGCGGCAAGCTCACGGTTCTCGTCTCGCTGTTCGAGCGCGAGACCCCGGTCGAGCTGTCGTTCGACCAGGTCACCAAGCTGTAGCAACAGCTTCCACAATCCACCGATACCGGGATCTGCCCGGCTTCGGGAGCGCCGTTCATCCGGGCGGCACGAAAGAGAAGAGAAGAAATGGCACCGAAAAAGAAGGTCACGGGTCTGATCAAGCTTCAGATCAAGGCCGGCGCCGCCAACCCCGCACCGCCCATCGGGCCGGCGCTGGGCCAGCACGGCGTGAACATCATGGAGTTCTGCAAGGCGTACAACGCGGCGACTGAAGACCAGCGCGGCAACGTCATTCCGGTCGAGATCACCGTGTACGAAGACCGTTCGTTCACGTTCATCCTGAAGACCCCGCCTGCCGCTGAGCTCATCAAGAAGGCGGCCGGCGTCGCCAAGGGCTCGGGTACTCCGCACACCGTCAAGGTCGCGAAGCTCACCAAAGACCAGGTTCGCGAGATCGCCCAGATCAAGCTCACCGACCTGAACGCGAACGACCTCGAGGCCGCCTCGAAGATCATCGCTGGCACCGCCCGCTCCATGGGCATCACGGTCGAGGCGTAGGAGGCTCTCATGGCACACAAATCAAAGGCTTACCGGGCTGCCGCTTCGAAGATCGAAGAGGGCAAGCTCTACTCCGCCGCCGAGGCGGTCGTTCTTGCGAAAGAGACCGGCTCGGCCAACTTCGACAGCACCGTTGAGGTCGCCCTCAAGCTCGGCGTCGACCCCCGCAAGGCAGACCAGATGGTTCGCGGCACCGTGATCCTTCCGCACGGCACCGGCAAGACCGCCCGCGTCATCGTCTTCGCAACCGGCCCCGCGGCCGAGGCGGCCATCGCCGCCGGCGCCGACGAGGTCGGTGGCGACGAGCTGATCGAGAAGGTGGCCGCCGGCTACACCTCGTTCGACTCGGCCGTCTCGACCCCCGAGCTCATGGGCAAGGTCGGTCGTCTCGGTAAGGTGCTGGGCCCGCGTGGCCTCATGCCCAACCCGAAGACCGGCACCGTCACCCCCGATGTGGCGAGGGCTGTCACCGAGATCAAGGGCGGCAAGATCGAGTTCCGCGTCGACAAGCACTCGAACGTGCACTTCGTCGCCGGCAAGGCGAGCTTCTCGCCCGACCAGCTGCGTGAGAACGTCGCCGCAGCGCTCGACGAGATCGTTCGCCAGAAGCCGTCCTCCTCGAAGGGCCGCTACATCACCAAGGGCACCGTTTCGACGACCTTCGGTCCGGGCATCCCGGTCGATGTGAACGCACTCGCGTAGTCGCAGCACAGAATGAGTGAAGGGGGTCCGCTTCGGCGGGCCCCCTTCTTCGTGCCCGCCGCGTACGCCGTAGGGTGGGGGAGTGACTGTTGACTACCGCCGGGCCGACCGGGGCGACGCCGCCCGGCTCGCCCTCCTCGCCGCCGCGACCTTTCCCCTGGCGTGCCCCGACGACGCTCCCATCGCCGACGTGACCGACTTCATCGCCGCGCAGCTGACCGAAGACCGCTTCGCCGACTACCTCGCCGACGCGGGCCGGCTGCTGTTCGTCGCCGAGCAGGATGGCCTGCCGATCGGCTACACCATGGTCATCCTGGGCGAACCGAACGACCCCGATGTGGCGTCGGCTGTCACCGTGCGCCCGACGGCCGAGCTCAGCAAGATGTATGTCTTTCCCGGCCACCATGGCAGCGGCGTCTCGGCGCACCTGATGGAGCTCTCGGTGCAGGCTGCCGCCGACGCCGGGGCGGGCGGAGTCTGGCTCGGCGTGAACGACGAGAACCGGCGGGCGAACCGGTTCTACGAGAAGAACGGCTTCGCCATCGTCGGCGCCAAGTCGTTCACGCTCGGCTCCCGCACCGAGTCGGACTTCGTGCGCGAGCGCCTGCTGCGCTGACCCGCAAACACGCACCATGCATCGCAAGAATCGCCTTCCGCCGGGGGCACGGTGCGGATCGTGTGATGCGGGTGAGGCCAGACGGGCGGGCGGGCGGGGCGGGTCAGATCTGGTCGGCGAGGTTGATGACGAGCTTGCCGCGGGTGTGGCCCGTCTCCAACGCGCTGTGGGCGGCAACGATGTCGCCCAGTTCGAAGACCTCGTCGATGTGAACGATGACGTCGCCCGAGTTGATCAGGCGCGTGATGATCGTGAGTGTCGCCGCGTCGGGCGACACGCGATAGGTCGTGGCACGCACTCCCACCGCATGGGCGTCGTCGATGAGGGTGGGCCAGCTGCCGGTGGGCGCGTTCACCAGCAGGCCGCCGGGCCGGAGGGTCTGCAGCGAGCGGGTGCCGGTGTCGTCGTGCACGTTACCGATGAGGTCGATGACCACATCGACGTTCGACACCTCGTCTTCGAACTGCTTCGACTGGTAGTCGATGACCTCGGCAGCGCCGAGCTCGCGCAGCCAGCTCGAGTTGCGGGCCGAGGTCGTGGCGATGACGTAGGCACCGAAGTACGACGCGAACTGCACGGCGAAATGGCCCACCCCGCCGGCCGCCGCGTGGATGAGGATGCGCTGGCCCTCGTGCGCCTTGGCGACCTCTACGACCATTCCCCAGGCGGTGAGCGCCGCCAGCGGCACACCGGCCGCCTCGATGAGCGAGAGCCGCCCGGGCTTCTTGCACAGCTGCAGAGTGGGCGCCGAGACGTATTCGGCGTACGACCCCTGGCCGCGCGGCGTGCTGAGCATGCCGTAGACCTCATCGCCCGGTTTCAGCGGGTGGCCCTCGTAGGGTGTCTCGACGACGACCCCGCTGAAATCCTGGCCCAGGATGAACGGAAAGCCGGTGATTGCGGCGGCGACCCCGCGCCCCGCCCGGGTCTTGGCGTCGATCGGGTTGAGCCCGGCACCGGCGACCTTCACCAGCACCTCGGCGTTGATGCGAATCGGCAGCGCGACGTCGGTGACGTGCAGAACTTCGGGCGATCCGGTGCTCTCGATCACGGCGGCCCGCATCGTGGTCGGGCGCTCTTCGGCCTCAGCGAACTCTGCTTTCGGATTCGACAAGTGGCTCACTCCGGTCGTTCGCTGCGTCATCGGTAGCCTTTCTGTGGTGCGGTCAACTCCGCTGGTGACCGCGAGGTATCGACTGTGCGTTCTAGCCCTTCGCGGGGCCCCCGTGAACCAGTAAAGCCCCCCATTGATACAAAGATGTTACGAGCGCATCACCTTGGTGCTAACAAAGCGACACATTCGCTCACTTTGTGTCGGCCGCGCGAGCACCCAGGAAGGTGCGTTCAGGCGGGCCGGTGCAGCGCCGGCCGTCAGCGCCGGTCGTAGACGCGCTTGAGCTTGCCGCCCGAGCGCTCGAGCGAGTCGGGGGCGGCGAGTTCGACGGTGACGGTCGAGCCGATGCGGGTCTTGATGTCGCGCACGAGGGCGGCCGCGGCGCGTTCGCCCTCGGCGGCCGGGAGCCCGGCGATGGGTTCGATGCGCACGGTCATGCAGTCCATGCGACCCTCTTTGGTGAGCTCGAGCACGAAGTGCGGCGAGAGCCCGTCGATCGTGAGTGCGATCTCCTCGATCTGCGTGGGAAAGAGGTTCACGCCGCGCAGGATGATCATGTCGTCGTTGCGCCCGGTGATCTTCATGATGCGGCGCATGTTCGGCCGCCCCGTTCCGGGCAGCAGTGTCGAGATGTCGTGGGTGCGGTACCGGATGATCGGCAGCGCCTCTTTCGTCAGAGTGGTGAACACGAGCTCGCCCTGCTGGCCATCCGGAACAGCGTGGCCGAGGGCATCGACGATCTCGGGGCGAAACTGGTCTTCCCAGATGTGCGGGCCGTCTTTGCTCTCGATGCACTCGCTGCCCACCCCCGGGCCCATGACTTCGCTGAGGCCGTAGATGTCGAGCGCGTCGATGCCGAAGCTGTCTTCGATGGTGGCGCGCATCTCGTTGGTCCACGGTTCGGCGCCGAGCACGCCGACCTTCACGGAGCTGTCGCGGGGGTCGATGCCGCTGTCGCGCAGCGCGTCGATGATGGTGAGCAGGTAGGTGGGGGTGCACATGATGGCGTCGGGCTCGAAGTCGCGGATCAGCTGCACCTGCTTCAGCGTGTTGCCTCCCGACATGGGAACCACCGTGCAGCCGAGCCGTTCGATGCCGGCGTGTGCGCCGAGGCCGCCGGTGAAGAGCCCGTAGCCGTAGGCGTTGTGCACCATCTGGCCGGGGCGGATGCCCGCCGCCCGCAGAGATCGGGCGACCAGGTCGGCCCAGCGGTCGAGGTCGCCCTGCGTGTAGCCGACCACGGTGGGCAGCCCGGTGGTGCCCGAGGACGCGTGGATGCGCGCGACCTGCGAACGCGGCACGGCGAACATGCCGAACGGGTAGGTCTCGCGCAGGTCGTCTTTTGTGGTGAACGGCAGCTTGTCGAGGTCGGAGAGCTCGCGGATGTCGTCGGGGTGCACACCGACCGCGTCGAACTTGCGGGTGTACAGCGGCACGTTCTCGTAGGCGCGGCGCACGGTCTGCTGCAACCGGGTGAGCTGCAATGCCTCGAGCTCGTCGCGCGACATGCGCTCTTCGGGGTCGAGCTCGTCGGCCGCCGGGGCGTGCGCGCGAATCTTGTGCGAGACCAGTGACATGGGGCCCTCCGTCGGGTCGAATGCGAAGCGGGTTGAGAAGAGAGGTGGCTGCGGTGGAGGTACCGTCAGCGGGTGGGAACGGGCAGGTTCGTCGTGCGGCTGCGGCCGCGGAACTCGGCGACCACCGCCCCGGTCTCGTCGGTGACCTGAACGTCGTACAGCCCGCTGCGGCCGCTGAGTGATCGGCGGACTGCGGTGGCGGTGAGCACTTGGCCCAGCCGCGCAGGGCGCAGGAACGTCACATCGGCGCCGGCGGCGAGCGTGACCGACTCGGTCTCGTTGCAGGCGATGGCGAACGCGGTGTCGGCGACCGAGAAGATCATGCCGCCGTGCACGACGTCGAAGCCGTTGAGCATGTCTTCGCGAACCGCCATCGAGACGACGGCATGCCCGGGGGCAGAGGCGATCACGTGGATACCGAGCTGGGCTGAGGCGCGGTCGCGGGCGATCATGGAATCGGCCCCAGCGGCGCTCGTGCCGGTCGAAATGGTCACGCGGGTTCCTCTCCGTCGAGAACGTTGTCTGCACACCATACCGCACTGACTGAACGTACGGTAAGCACATCGCACCCGCAGTGGTCGAGCCGCAGGTTCGCGGCACGCGTCGTGCCGACCGCCTGCGCAGATGAGAGTTGACCGCGGGGAGCGGTTCGTGACATTGTTTACAGAACGAACGGTCAGTAAGTGGGTGATGGAGCCATGACAGAAGCTTTTGCGATTGGCGGGGTGCGCACCCCGATCGGCCGGTACGGCGGGTCGCTGGCGAGCGTTCGCCCCGACGATCTGGCCGCCCTGGTGATCAGAGAGCTGGTGGCTCGCACCGGGATCGACCCCGACGCGATCGACGACGTCATCTTCGGCGCCGCGAACCAGGCGGGTGAAGACAACCGCAACGTGGCGCGGATGGCGGCACTGCTCGCCGGGCTGCCGGTGAGCGTACCCGGCATCACGGTGAACCGCCTCTGTGCATCCGGTCTGTCGGCCGTTCAGCTGGCGGCCGCGATGGTCAAGTCGGGTGAGGCCGACGTGGTGATCGCAGGCGGTGTCGAATCGATGACCCGAGCGCCCTGGGTGCAGGCGAAGCCCGAGAAGGCGTGGGGCAAGCCGGGGGTGGCGTACGACACGTCGATCGGCTGGCGATTTCCGAACCCCGAGTTCGTCACACGCGACAAGTTCACGTACAGCATGCCCGAGACGGGCGAAGAGGTGGGCGTGCAGGAGGGCATCACGCGCGAAGACGCCGACGCCTTCGCCCTGCGCTCGCACCAGCGCGCCCTGGCCGCGGCGGCGGCCGGGCGGTTCGACGACGAGATCGTCGCCGTGCCCACCCGCGGCGGCCTCGTCACGGCCGACGAGGGCCCGCGGGCCGACACGTCGATGCAGATTCTGGCCGGCCTGCGCCCGGTAGTGAAGGGCGGCTCGCTCGTGACGGCGGGCAACGCGTCGCCGCTGAACGATGGTGCCGCCGCGATTCTGGTGGCGAGCGAGGCCGCGGTCGAGCGGTACGGGCTGGCGCCGCGGGCGCGCATCATCGGTGGGGCATCCGCCGGGGTGTCGCCCGAAGTGATGGGGCTCGGGCCTGTTCCCGCCGTGCAGAAGCTGCTGGCGCGCACGGGGCTGTCGCTCGAACGCATCGGGGCCATCGAGCTGAACGAGGCATTCGCGACGCAGGCGCTCGCCGTGGTGCGGCAGCTCGGCCTCGACGAGTCGATCGTGAACGCCGACGGCGGGGCGATCGCGCTGGGGCATCCGCTCGGGGCGTCGGGCACGCGCATCCTCGTCACGCTGCTCGGGCGCATGCAGCGCGAGGGCGCGTCGACGGGGCTCGCGACGATGTGCGTCGGTGTCGGCCAAGGGGCCGCGCTGGCGGTCGAGGCGGTGTGAGACGGATGCCCGTGACCTCGCCGCGCCCATCGGCCCGCCTGTGCGCCATGCACCGGGGCGGTGTGGAACGTGGCTGAACCGACGGGCGTTCCCCACCTGACCGGCGCGACCGGCCTGCCCGCGTTCACCACCGTTCGCGTCGTCGACGACCGCCCGGATCGCCTGCACATCGCCCTCGACCGCCCCGACGTGCGCAACGCCATTGACCAGACCATGGTCACCGAACTGCACGCCGTGTGTGCCCTGC
This sequence comes from Subtercola sp. YIM 133946, assembly GCF_036553535.1. Classification (NCBI taxonomy): domain Bacteria; kingdom Bacillati; phylum Actinomycetota; class Actinomycetes; order Micrococcales; family Microbacteriaceae; genus Subtercola; species Subtercola sp. YIM 133946. The sequence continues at coordinate 80,546 of NZ_JAZHPE010000049.1, read as the reverse complement.
TCGAGCGGTCGCCGCGCATCCTGATCGTGTCGGGCGGCGACGGCGTGTTCGCCTCGGGCGCCGACATCGCGCAGCTGCGCGACCGACGCCGAGACGACGCGCTGGCCGGCATCAACTCGCGCCTCATGGTGCGCATCGCAGCCCTACCGCTGCCTGTGATCGCGGCCATCGACGGCTGGGCGCTCGGCGGCGGGGCCGAGCTGGCCTACGCGGCCGACTTCCGCCTCGCCTCGACGCGGGCGAAGATCGGCAACCCCGAGACGAGCCTCGGCATCGTGGCGGCGGCCGGGGCGACCTGGCGGCTCGTCGAGCTGGTGGGCGAACCGCTGGCGAAGGACATTTTGCTCGCCGGGCGGGTGCTCGATGCATCCGAAGCCCTCGCGGTTCGGCTCGTGTCATCGGTGCACGAACCCGCCGAGCTGCCGGCGGCGGCGGATGCCCTGGCCGACCGCATCGCGAAACAAGACCCGCTGGCGCTGCGCTTCACGAAGAGCATGATGCACGCACCCCGGTCGGCGCACCCCGCCATCGACGAGCAGGCGCAGGCCGTGCTGTTCGAGAGCGATGCGAAGTTCGAGCGCATGACCGCCTTTCTCGAGAGGAAGAAGCGATGACCACCATCGACGCGACCGCCGCACCCGCCACTCCGACCGCCCCGCCGGTACCCGCCGTCGTGGGCGTGCTCGGCGGCGGCCGCATGGGTGTCGGCATCGCCCACGCGTTCCTGCTCGCGGGCAGCCGGGCGATCATCCTGGAGCGTGACGACGACAGTGCCGCTCACGCACAGGCGGCCCTCGAGACCGCCGTCGGCCGCAGCCTCGCGCGCAACACCACCACCGAGACAGAGCACGCGCTGCGTGAACGCATCACGGTGACGACCGGCGTCGCCGCCTTCGCCGACGCGGGCCTGGTCGTCGAAGCGGTGCCCGAAGACGCGGCGCTCAAGACTGCCATGCTGCAGCGGGCCGAAGGAGTGCTCGCCTCTGACGCCTGGCTCACCTCGAACACCTCGTCGCTCTCGATCGATGACCTCGCCGCCTCCCTCTCACGCCCCGAACGGTTCTGCGGCCTGCACTTCTTCAACCCCGTTCCGGCCTCGACGCTCGTCGAGGTCGTGCGCGGCGAGGCCAGTCTGCCGGCCCTCATCGAGGCAGCGCAGGGCTGGGTTGCGGCGATAGGAAAAACGCCCATCACCGTGCGTAACTCCCCCGGTTTCGCCAGCTCCCGCCTGGGTGTCGCGATCGGTATCGAGGCGATCCGGATGCTCGAAGAGGGCGTCGCCAGCGCCGCAGACATCGACGCGGCAATGGTGCTGGGCTACAAGCACCCCGTCGGCCCACTTCGGCTCACCGACCTCGTCGGCCTCGACGTGAGACTCGGCATCGCCGACTACCTCGCCTCGACGCTCGGCGAACGCTTCGCCGCCCCCGAGCTGCTGCGGCAGAAGGTGGCCGAGGGCAAGCTCGGCCGCAAGAGCGGCGAGGGGTTCTTCGTGTGGAACGAGGAGGAGTCAGCGTGAGCGACAGTTCTTCGCGAGCCGCCGACGATGCGGCTGCGGCACACACGCCGTGGGTCATCGAACTCGGCGACCTCGACCGCACGATGGGCGTCGTCGTACTCGAGCAGTCGGCCGAGCGGGTGGTGGCGACCATGCCCGTGAGCGGCAACACGCAGTCGTTCGGGCTGCTGCACGGTGGGGCATCCGTCGCCTTCGGTGAAGCGCTCGGCTCGTGGGCCGCCGTCATCCACGCCTCGACCCTCGGCAAGACCGCGGTGGGGCTCGACATCAACGCGACCCACCACAAGGGTGCCCGAAGCGGCGTCGTCACCGGCGTCGCGACTGCACTCTCGCTCGGGCGCACCATGACCTCGCACGAGGTCGTCATCAGCAACGAGCAGGGCGAGCGGCTCTGCACGGTGCGCATCACGAACCTGATCATCGCCACGACCTGACCCCGCACGCTCGCCGCTCGCCGCTCGCCACCAGCGCGCTGCCGTTCGACCGTTCGAAAGGACACCCCATGACCACCATCGAGACCCCCTCCCGCCAAGGCGCCGGCGACGCCGCGCAGGTGCAGCTGCTGCCGAGCTTCGTGCGCGGCGCCTGGTGGAGCCCCGAGCCGTCGGCACGGGCATCCGCCTCACCGGTGCGCGACGCCTCGACGGGAGAGCTCGTGTCGCTGGTGTCGAGCGAGGGGCTCGACGTGCAGGCCGCCGTCGACTACGCCCGAACCGTGGGGCAGAAGAGTCTCGGCGCATTGACGTTCCATCAGCGGGCTCTCATTCTGAAGGCCCTCGGTGCGTACCTGACCGAGCACAAGGCCGAGCTGTACGAGGTGAGCAGCTCGACCGGCGCGACGAGACGCGACTCGCTCGTCGACATCGACGGCGGCATCGGGGTGCTCTTCACCTACGGGTCGAAGGGCCGGCGCGAGCTGCCGAACTCCACCATCATCGTCGACGGCGCGCCGGAGAACCTGGCCCGAGACAACACCTTCGGCGGCCAGCACGTCTACACCCGGGTGCCGGGCGTGGCCTTCCAGGTGAACGCCTTCAACTTTGCGGTGTGGGGCATGCTCGAGAAGTTCGCGCCCGCGTTTCTGGCAGGAGTTCCGAGCATCGCCAAGCCGGCGACACCCACCGCCTACCTCACGCAAGTCTGCGTGCGGCTGATGCATAACTCGGGCCTGCTGCCCGAGGGCTCGCTGCAGCTCATCTCGGGATCGGTTCGCGGCTTTCTCGACCACCTCGACCTGCGCGACCGGGTCGGCTTCACGGGGTCGGCCTCGACCGCCCGCTCACTCTTCGAGCACGCCAACGTCATCTCGGGCGGGGTGGGGCTCACCGCCGAGACCGACTCGCTGAACGCCGCCATCCTGGGGCCGGATGCCGCACCGGGCACCCCCGAATTCGATGCGTTCGTGGCGTCGGTGGTCACCGAGATCACCTCGAAGGCGGGGCAGAAGTGCACGTGCATCCGTCGGGTGATCGTGCCGCAGCCGCAGGTCGACGCGGTGATCGAGGCGATCGGAGCGCGCATCACGGCCCGCACCGTCATCGGCGACCCGCGCGCCGAGGGTGTGACGATGGGGCCGCTGGCGAGCCTGGAGCAGCGCGACGAGGTCATCCGTTCGATCGACTCGCTCGTGGCGGGCGGCGGGCGCATCGCCTTCGCAGGCTCCGCCTCACCCAGCACGTCGGCCACCCCGTCAGGTGGGCCCGACGTGCGACCGGGCGACGCGACGGGCCGCAGTTCGGGCCCACACGATGGCGTTGCCGGAGGCGGCGGGCTCGACTGGCGGGCGCCCGAGGTGGTGCGAGCCGACGGCAGCGTGGGTGCGGCAGAGCAGGGCGCGTACCTCGCGCCGGTCGTGCTGCGGTTCGACGACCCCGAGGCGCCGGCCGTGCACAGCATCGAGGCGTTCGGGCCGGTGTGCTCGGTGATCGGCTACACCGACGTCGACGACGCCGTGCGCCTGGCGAACCTCGGCGGCGGCTCGCTCGTCGCCACCATCGCCAGTGCCGATCCGGCCGCCGTGGCGACCCTCTTCGGCGGTATCGCGGCGTTCCACGGGCGCGTACTCGTGCTCGACCGCGAGGATGCCCGAACGAGCACCGGTCACGGCTCACCGGTTCCGCACCTCGTGCACGGCGGCCCCGGGCGCGCCGGAGGCGGCGAAGAGCTCGGCGGAATCCGCGCGGTCAAGCACTTCATGCAGCGCACGGCGGTTCAGGGCACTCCCACTGTGCTCACGGCTCTCACGGGCGAGTGGCGCGCGGGTGCTCCGACCACGGCGGCGCCGGGCGTGCCGGCTGTCGGCAGCACGGCGGGCAGCGCGAGGGGCGACTCCGGTGCGCCGACGGCCTCCGAGCATCCGTTCAGAAAGGCGCTGTCGCGCTTGAAGCTCGGTGATGCAGTCGAATCGGATGCCCGCGAGATCACGCTCGACGACATCACGCACTTCGCCGAGTTCACCGGCGACACGTTCTACGCCCACACGAACGAGGAGGCCGCGGCGGCGAATCCGTTCTTCCCGGGAAGGGTCGCGCACGGCTACCTGCTGCTCTCGTGGGCGGCCGGGCTGTTCGTCGACCCGGAGCCTGGCCCGGTTCTCGCCAACTACGGCCTCGAGAACCTGCGGTTCGTCACCCCGGTCTCACCCGGCGACAGCGTGCACGTCACGCTGACCGCCAAGCAGATCACGCCGCGCGAGAACGAGGAGTACGGCGAGGTGCGCTGGGACGCGGTGCTGCGCAACCAGCGCGACGAACCCGTCGCCACCTACGAGGTGCTCACCCTCGTCTCGAAGCAGTAGCGCCGTCGATCACGCGGCGGCGCGTTCGTCGAGCGGGCGGCGGCGCAGCGAAGGGGTCAGCACGGCCGGTGTCTTGTACGCCATGTCGAGCGGACTGACATCGGTGCCCGGCGGCACAATCGCGTCGATCTCGGCCAGAACGTCGTCGCCGAGCACGACCTCGGCGCCCGCGAGCACGTCGTCGAGCTGTTGCATGGTGCGCGGCCCCATGATGGCCGAGGTCACGCCGGGGTGCGCGATGGCGAAGGCCATCGCCAGGTGCGTCAGCGAGAGTCCGGCCTCGGCGGCGAGGGGAACGAGCTGCTCGACCACGTCGAGGCGCCGCTCGTCTGATAGGTAGGTGAAGAAGGCGGCGCGGCGCAGGTCGGTCTGCTGCCCCTTGCGCACACGACCGGTGAGCATCCCGCCCGCCAGCGGGCTGTACACCAGCGTGCCCATGCCGTACCGCTGGGCGACCGGCAGCACCTCGCTCTCGATGCCCCGGTTCAGGATGCTGTACGTCGGCTGCTCGCTTCGAAACCGTTCGAGGCCCCGGCGCTCAGAGACCCACTGCGCCTCGACAATCTCAGAGGCGGGCATCGCCGACGAGCCGATGGCGCGAACCTTGCCGGCGTGCACCAGGTCTGACAGCGCCGACAGCGTCTCCTCGATGTCGGTCGACGGGTCGGGGCGGTGGATCTGGTACAGGTCGATGTAGTCGGTCTGCAGTCGGCGCAGCGAGTTCTCGACCTCGGCGATGATCCAGCGGCGTGAGTTGCCCTGCCGGTTGGGGTCGTCGCCCATCGGCAGATTGAGCTTGGTGGCGAGCACGACGTCGTCACGGCGGCCGGCCAGGGCCTTGCCCACGATCTCCTCCGACTCGCCGTGCGAGTACATGTCGGCGGTGTCGATGAAGTTCACGCCGGCGTCGAGGGCCTTGTGGATGATCGCGATCGAGTCGTCGTGGTCGTCATTGCCGATCGTGCCGAACATCATCGCGCCGAGGGCGTAGGGACTGACCTTGATGCCGGTTCGGCCGAGGGTGCGGTAGTGCATGGAATCTCCTTCTCGCACCCGTCGCGGGTGCCGTATGCTGATCTAAGTGGAACAACGTCCCGCTACCGCCCACGTTATGGGACATTGTTCCACTTAGCAACCCCGAGCCGTTCGGCCGCCGCCGTTCGCGCCCCAGCATGAAGGAGACGCCGTGCCCCGCGTCGACGCACAACGCAACATCGACGCGCTGCTGGCTGCCGCGAAAGAAGAGTTCGCCGCCCAGGGTGTCGACGTGAATGTGCGCGCCATCGCGGCGCGGGCGGGCGTGGGAACCGCCACCCTCTATCGCCACTACCCGCTGCGCTCCGACCTGATCTCGGCCGTCTTCCGCCGCGAGATCGACGAGGTCGCGGCCGCCGCGCCCATGCTGGCCGAGACCCACCCGCCCCTCGAGGCGCTCGAGCTCTGGCTGCAGCGCTACACCGCGTTCGTCGCGACCAAGCAGGGTCTCGCCGCCGCGCTGCACTCGGGCGACCCCGCGTTCAGCGCGCTGCCGGTGTACTTCGAGGGCCAGGTGGGCCCGGCACTGCAGAAGCTGCTCGAGTCCGCCGAGTCGGCGGGCGCGATCCGCGGCGGGGTGGATGCCCTCGACCTGCTCGGCGCCGTCGCCAACCTGAGCATCCCGCCGCCCGGGTCACGCGACCCCGCCCGCGCGTACCGCATGGTCGCGCTGCTGCTCGACGGCATGCGCTTCGGCGCCGGCGCCTGACGCGATGCGGGGTCAGGCGATCGGCCTGTGCAGCCCGTCGAAGGCGACCGAGATGACGTCGTCGGCGAGCCGGCCCGGGGTCAGCGTGCCGCCGGGCTTGTACCACTCGACGATCGAGTTGATCATGCCGAAGAGCAGACGCGTGATGGTTCCCGAGTCGACGTCGGTGCGCAGTGATCCTTCGTCACGGGCCTGGTCGACGAGCCGCGACACCGCATGGTCGAACGCGCGGCGGCGTTCGAGCGCCGACCGCTCGATCTCGGTGTTGCCGCGCAGGCGAAGCAGCAGGGTGACGTAGGGCAGGTCATCCACCAGCACCTGCACCGCGCCGCGCAGAACGAACCGCAGCCGGTCTTCGGCGGGGCCGTCGGTGGCGCCGGGCAGGCTCAGGATGCCCTCGAGAGCCCCGAGCGCGCGCTCGAGCGCCAGGCGCAGCAGGTCTTCTTTGCCGCTGACGTGGTAGTACACGGCCGACTTCGACGTGCCGAGCCGTTCGGCGAGCAGGCCCATCGATGTGGCGTCGTAGCCGTAGTCGTTGAAAGCGGTCACGGCGATGTCGAGCACGGCGGGCAGGTCGTAGGCGGCGCGGCCGTTGCGTCCGTTGCCGCCGGTGGTGCTGCGCACGCCGGCTCCGGCCCCCGCCACCTCTGCGCCTGCTGCTTGTCTCATTTGCACTCGACTCTAGCCGAACTGAGTGCTTGCCCACCGCTCACGGGCATGGTAGTTTTACTGAACGATCGGTAAGTAACGAGGCTCCGACGAGCCTCAGACGAGGAGTCCCTGATGGACGTGTTCGAAGCGCCGGGTGCAGCCCCGCAGGCGACGGCGACGGTGACGGCCAAGACCGAGTCGCCTACCACGCCGGCCACGCCTGCCACCCCTGTCACTCCGGAAGACGAGCAGGGCCTGGCCCGCTTCCTCGAGCTGATCGAGAGCGACAGCCGCGTCGAACCGACCGACTGGATGCCGGAGGCCTACCGCAAGACGCTCGTGCGTCAGATCTCGCAGCACGCGCACTCCGAGATCATCGGCATGCAGCCCGAGGGCAACTGGATCACCCGCGCCCCCAGCCTCAAGCGCAAGTCCATCCTGATGGCCAAGGTGCAAGATGAAGCCGGCCATGGCCTCTATCTCTACTCCGCCGCCCAGACGCTCGGCACCGATCGCGACACCATGTTCGAGCAGCTCATCACCGGCAAGGCGAAATACTCCTCGATCTTCAACTACCTGACGCCCACCTGGGCAGACATGGGTTCGATCGGCTGGCTCGTCGACGGCGCCGCCATCTGCAACCAGGTACCGCTGTGCCGCGCCTCGTACGGCCCGTACGGCCGCGCCATGGTTCGCATCTGCAAAGAAGAGAGCTTCCACCAGCGCCAGGGCTTCGAGATTCTGCTCAGCCTCATGAACGGTACGGATGCCCAGCGGCAGATGGCGCAGGAATCGGTGAACCGCTGGTACGCCCCGGCGCTCATGATGTTCGGCCCGCCCGATGACGAATCGCCCAACTCGAAGCAGAGCATGCACTGGAAGATCAAGCGCTTCAGCAACGACGACCTGCGCCAGCGCTTCGTCGACATGCTCGTGCCGCAGGCCCAGGTGCTCGGCGTGACGCTGCCCGACCCCGACCTGAAGTTCAACGAAGAGACGGGCCACTGGGAGTTCGGCGAGCTCGACTGGTCGGAGTTCTACGAGGTTCTGAAGGGCAACGGCCAGGCCAACTCGGTGCGCGTGGCCAAGCGCCGCGCCGCGCACGAGAACGGCGCATGGGTGCGCGAAGCCGCCCGGGCCTACGCCGACAGGCAGGCGGCGGCGGCCGAAGCCACCGCGCTCGCCGCGAACGAGAGGGTGGCCGCCTGATGCCCAGCCCCGGAGACTCGGGCCCCCGCGAGGAGTGGCCGCTGTGGGAGGTGTTCGTGCGCTCGTCGCGCGGCCTCTCGCACGTGCACGCCGGTTCGCTGCACGCTCCCGACGAGACGATGGCCGTACGCAATGCCCGCGACCTGTACACCCGCCGCAACGAGGGCGTCTCGGTGTGGGTGGTTCGGGCATCCGACATCACCGCCAGCGACCCCGACGCCAGAGGCGCGTTCTTCGAGTCGCCACAGGGCAAAGACTTCAGGCACGCCATCTACTACACGAAGTCTGAAGGGGTGGCGCACCTGTGAGCGTGAAGCAGCGCCAGGTGCCGACCGGCATCGTGACGCCCGAGCTCATCGAGACCGAGATCGAAGGCGGGCTGGCGGCGACAGAGCCGATCGCCCAGTACGCCCTCGGACTCGGCGACGACGCCCTCGTGCTCGCCCAGCGCCTCGGCGAGTGGATCGCCAACGGCCCCGAGCTCGAAGAAGACATCGCGCTCGGCAACATCGGGCTCGACATTCTCGGTCACGCCCGCAGCTTTCTCACGTACGCGGGCTCGGCCTGGGGCATGACCGAAGATGACCTCGCGTACTTCCGCGACGAGCCCGAGTTTCGCTGCCGGCAGCTGTTCGAGCAGCCCATCGGCGACTTCGCGCAGACCATCGCGCGCCAGCTCATCGCCTCGGTGTACTTCGACAGCCTGTACCGGGCGCTGATGCACTCGTCAGATGCGACGTTGGCCGCCATCGCTGCGAAGGCGGCGAAAGAGGTCGACTACCACCTCGACCACAGCACGCAGTGGCTGCTGCGCCTGGGTCTCGGCACCGACGAGTCGGCGCTGCGCATGCAGCGCGGCCTCGACGCGATGTGGCCGTTCGTGGCCGAGCTGTACAGCGCCGAACCCGTCGCCGCGGGCGAGTCGGATGACCGGCAGGATGCTGGGCGTGGTGCTGAGCAGCGCGCGGCCGACCTCGAGGGTGTCGCGGTCGATCCGCGTGCGCTTCGGGCTCACTTCGACGACACCGTGCCGGCCCTCATCGAGCAGGCCGGCCTCGTCGTGCCGAAGACCGGTTCGGTTCGCGGCGGCGGCCGGCTGGGCATCCACTCAGAGGCCTTCGGCCCGCTGCTCGCCGAGATGCAGGTGCTGGCCCGCCAGCACCCGGGTGCGTCATGGTAGCGGCGTCGCCGGCGACGACCTTCGCGCCCAGTGCGACCGTGGATGCCTCCGTTGAGACCGCCGCGGTGCACGCCACCGGCCGCGACTTTGCCGGGGCCACCGCACTGCTCGAACGCGAGGCGCGCCCCGTTCCGGGCGGCGAGTTCGAGCGCACCCTCTGGGACATCGCGGCGACCGTCGTCGACCCCGAAGTGCCCGTGCTCACTATCGAAGACCTCGGCGTGCTGCGCGCCGTGCGCGTCGCGGGCGAGCGCATCTCCGTCGACATCACTCCGACGTACTCCGGATGCCCGGCCATCGACGCCATGCGCGACGACATCGTCTCGGCGCTCGCCGCGAACGGCCACCCGGGCGCGACCGTCAACGTCGTGCTCTCGCCGGCCTGGACGACCGATTGGATGAGCGAGGCCGGCCGCGGCAAGCTGCAGGAGTACGGCATCGCCGCCCCCGCGCCGCGCGGCTCGGGCGTCGGTGGCGCGGCGGGTGGGCGCGTGAGCCTGGGGCTCGGCATCCAGTGCCCGCACTGCGGTTCGATGCACACCCGCGTTCTCTCCCGCTTCGGCTCCACCTCGTGCAAGGCACTCTACGTGTGCCAGCGATGCCAAGAGCCGTTCGACTACTTCAAGGATCACTGAGCATGAGCGCTACCACCCAGGCGACGGGCGCCGTCGACGGCGAACTCGACAACGACGCCGCGTTCGCGGTGGCCGAGACCGGCAAGGCGGCCGACGAGGGGGCCGAGACCGGGGCCGACGCCGTCACCGACGCCGAGACCGGCACCGACGCCGACATCGACGCCGACCCGGGAGCCCCTCGCCGCCGCGCCCGATTTCACGCGCTGAGCGTCTCGGGTGTGCGGCACCTCACCGACGACTCCATCGAGGTCACGTTCGAGGTGCCGGCGGCGCTCGCCGACGCCTACGACTACGCCCCCGGCCAGTACATCGCCATTCGAACATCCGTCGCCGGTGAAGACGTGCGCCGCAGCTACTCGATCTGCCAGGCGCCGGTGCTGGGCGAGCTGAAGGTCGCGATCAAGCGCGACCTCGGCGGCCTCTTCTCGACCTGGGCCGTCGACAACCTCGCGCCCGGCATGAAGCTCGAGGTGATGAGCCCCGAGGGACGCTTCACCTCGCAGACGAATGCCGCCGCCCTCAGCACCGCCACCCACTTCGTCGGCATCGCCGCCGGCTCGGGCATCACGCCCATGATGGCTCTCATCGAGAGCACCCTGCGCGCCAGCCCCGCCAACCGTTTCTCGCTGGTGTACTCGAATCGCACGGCGATGGACACCATGTTCGTCGACGAGCTCGCCGACCTGAAAGACCGCTACCCGGCGCGGCTCGCGCTGTACCATGTGCTCACCCGCGAGCGCCGCAGCTCAGAGCTGCTCTCGGGCCGGCTCGACGCCGAGAAGTTCCGCGAGATCCTCGGGTCGCTCATCCGGCCCAGCGACATCGACGAGTGGTTCATCTGTGGGCCCTTCGACCTGGTGCAGCTGTGTCGCGACACCCTGGTCGACCTCGGGGTCGACGTGGCGGCCATCCGCTATGAACTCTTCACCACGGGGCGCCCCGATCGCCCCGCAGGCCAGTCGGGCCGCCCGGTCGGGCCCACCGCGGGCGAGGCGGTGCACACCATCAGCTTCACCCTCGACGGCACCACGGCCACCGTCACGAGCCCGGTGCACAGCAACGAGAGCATCCTGAACGCCGCGCTGCGCGTGCGCGGCGACGTGCCGTTCGCCTGCGCCGGGGGAGTGTGCGGCACCTGTCGCGCCGTCGTCACCTCGGGCACGGTCGACATGGTCGAGAACTACGCTCTGGAGCCCGAAGAACTCGAGCGCGGCTATGTGCTGACCTGCCAGGCCATTCCGACGAGCGAGGCCGTGTCAGTCAACTATGACGCGTAGTACGCCGCTGGTCGAGTAGCGACGCGCAGCGCCGCGTATCGAAACCCGCCCCGCCCCCCCGCTGGTTGAGTAGCGACGCGCAGCGCCGCGTATCGAAACCCGCCCCGCCCGCCCACGCCCGGTTTCGATACGCGCCTGTGGCGCTACTCAACCAGCGACAAGGAACAAGGAGAACACTATGACCGTCTCGCTCACCATCGAGGGCGGCGTCGCCGAGATCGCCCTCGACGACCCCGCCAAGCTCAACGCTCTCGATGCGACGGCCATCGCCGAGCTGTCGCAGGCGCTGACGGATGCCCGCGCTGCCGGCGTGCGCGCCCTGCTGCTGCGCGGCGAGGGCCGCGCCTTCTGCGCCGGACGCGACATCTCGAACGTCGACCCCACCACCGACGACGCCCGCGGCTACCTCGACGACGTGGTCACCCCCCTGCTGCGGCAGATCGCCGACTTCCCGGCCCCCACCTTCGCGGCCGCCCACGGCGCCTGCCTCGGCGTCGGACTCGGCCTGCTCGTCGCCACCGACGTCGTCTACGTGGCCGACACCGCCAAGATCGGCTCGCCCTTCGCGAACCTCGGCGCCACCCTCGACTCGGGCGGCCACGCCCTCTTCTTCGAGCGCCTCGGCGCCCACCGCACCCTCGACCTCATCTACACCGCCGAGCTGATGAGCGGCGCCGACGCCGTGGCCGCGGGACTGTTCAGCCGTGTCGTAGCGGCGGATGACCTGCTGGCTTTCACGCGCGAGAAGGTCGCCCACGTGGCATCCGGGGCAACCGAGGCGTTTCTCGCGAGCAAGGCGCTCATCGCGCGCCTCCGCGACGAGCGAATCGGACTCTGGACCTCGCTCGCCGAGGAGAACAAGGCGCAGGGCGACCTCTGCCTCACCGACGACTATCGCGAGGGCTTCGCGGCGTTCCAGCAGAAGCGCCCTCCTGTCTTCCACGGCTCCTCTGCTGTCTGATCGCTTGTGTAATCCACGGGAACCCGTGCTCGAATTTGTGGATCTAACGATTCTCTTCGTCTACTGTCGATCGTAGGCTCGCTTTGCCGGTGACCTCTGTTGCGAGGCTGGCCGACGCCCTGCCCCGCGGGCAGTTCTTCCCGACTCAATGACGAGAGGCAGCCATGTCACCCAGCGAGACCGTTCAGCCTGTGCATCCGAATGTCGCCTTCGTCGTCGAGGCGCACGAACGGCTCGAATCGGGCGACCTGGCGAGCATCAACGAGATGTTCGCGGCCGACATCGTGTGGCACGAATTCGGGTCATCGCCTCTGGCCGGAAGCTACCGCGGTCGCGACGCGGTCATGGCGTTCTGGAAGGTCTACTTCACGGCGGCGGGAGTCGGGTTCACGCAGACCATCGACTCCATCATGGCCAACGACGAATTCGTGTCGAGCATCGTGCAGCTGCACGGCAGCAAGGGGCAGATCGTTTTCGCCCAGTCGGCCATTGACGTGATGCGCATGCAGAACGGCCGGATCGCAGAGTTCTGGCGCTATTACGCCGACCTTGAAGCCGCCGAGCATTTCTTGTCGCTGTGACCAGTTCAGGAGCCGTGGGTACTGCCGGCGCGGGTCAGGCCCCCGGAGCCATCGGCGTGAGCGCCGACCGGCGCCAGACGCTCTGCCAGAGCGCCCAGTCGACCGTGCGGGCCTCCGTCGACGTGATCACGGCCACCCTGCGCGAGCAGCTGCCCTCCTACTCGCGGCTGTCTCTCGACGAACAGCGCCGAACCGTGCGCGAAACCACAGACCTGTTCTTCGAACGGCTGGCGCAGGGCGTCGGTCCGACCGCATCCGACCTCTCATTCGCGAGACGGGCCGCGCGCCGACGGGCGATGGAGGGCGTGTCAGCCTACGACGTGCTGGCCACCTTCAACATCGTGAGCGGTATGGTGTGGAAGACGCTGCGTGAGCTGGGCGAGCCGACGCCGGAGGTGCTGCTCGACCTCGTCGCGCCGCTGAACCGCTGGACCAGGCAGATGAGCGAAGCCGTCATCTCTGCCTTCGCCGATGAGCCGCTCAACCGGCAGGCTCATGACAGTGTCGCACGAGAGAATCTCTTCGAACGGCTGGGCCAACACGGCGCCGGAGCCGATCTTCGTGCCCTTTCGCACGAGCTGGCGTTCGACCCCGATGGGCCGTTTCGCGGGTTCTGTGCGCCTCGGTCGTTCTGGTCGACCGAGGCGCTGGCCATCCTGCATCGATCGGCGAGGCAGCTGCCGGGCATCCTGCACTTCGGGTATCGCGGAGATCGGCTCGTCGGTCTCACCCAGCACACGGCCGAACAGGAGGTCGTCGACCTGCTGCGCGAGACGGCGGGCGACAGGTGCCCGTTCGGCGTCGGGCTCGAGCGCGAGGGACTGGTCGGAGCGGAACTCAGCCTCGGTGACGCCGAGCGAGCCCTGCACCTCGGCGCGGCGCGTGGCCTGGCGGTACAACGATTCGCCGACGTCTGGCTCGACTCGACCGTGTCTGACGCGGCCGATCGCCTGAGCCCGCTCTTCGCGAAGGCACGCCAGACGGCGGAGACGTCGCCAGATCTCGCCGAGACAGTGCGCGTCTTCGCCGACAGCGGGTTCTCGCTGGCTGCAGCCGCTCAGGTGCTCGGGGTGCATCCGAATTCCGTCGGCTATCGGCTCGACCGCTGGCGAGAGCTGACCGGTCTCGACCCACGCGGCTACCGCGGTCTCACCCAGTCGATGGTCGCGCTCGGCGTGGCGCCCTCCGTCGCCCCTTCTCACTCCTCCTCGGCCTCATTCTCGTCCTCATCCTCCGCACGGACGATCGCGGAGTCAGCATCGTGAGACTCGTGAGCTTCGGACCGCGGCACGGCGAACAGCCCGGGGTCATCGTGGGCGACGACATCGTGGCAGTGCGGCCCATCCTCACTGCCGCCGCCCTGCCCTGCGCGACCATCATCGACGTGCTCGCCGTCTGGCCGCTCGCCGAGCCCGTGCTTCGCGCCGCACTCGACGGCGCCGACCGCATTCCGCTCGCCGGTGTTCGTCTGGGTTCACCCGTGCCGCGGCCCGGCACGATCGTCGCCATCGGCTTCAACTACCCTTCCCATACGGCAGAGGCCCTGGCTAGTGCGCCACCGGCGGGCCCACCGATCGTCTTTCTGAAGCCGCCGGGCAGCGTCAGCGGCCCGAACGACGCCATCATCCGGCCACCCGAAACGCTGGCTCTCGACTACGAAGTCGAACTCGCGGTCGTGATCGGGATGCCCGGCAGACGCATCCCCCGAGCATCCGCTGCCCGGCACATCGCCGGTTACATGCTCGCGAACGACGTCACCGCCCGCGATGTGGCCTTCGGGCTCGGGCTCGACTATCCCCTGCACCTGCAGGTCGCGCGCGGCAAGGGGTTTCAGACGTTCTGCCCCCTCGGGCCCTGGCTCGTCACCAGCGACGAGCTGCCGGCTGACCCGGTTTTCGACCTGCGCCTCGCGGTGAACGGGGAAACCCGTCAGAACGGCTCGACCGCCGAGATGGCCGTCGATCTAGCCGGACTCATCGAGTCGGTCAGCGCCACGATGGAGCTGCGACCCGGCGACGTCATTCTCACGGGCACGCCCGCGGGCTGCGGCTTTCAGATGAGCCCGCCGCGCTTTCTCACCCCTGGCGACCGCGTCACGGCCGGCGGCACGTCGCTCGGGGAGATGTCGATGCTCATCGAAGACGAACACGTCTGAACACCCCGCCGAACCCGCGCAGATCGAGGAGAACCACCATGTCGAACGACGACTACAAGACCATCGTCAGAAACGCCTACGAGGCCTTCGACCGCCATGACGGCGCACCCCTCATGGCGGCGCTCGCCGACGACGTCGACTGGTCGGATCCACTGCCCGACGATCACCCGGTTGGAGGGACTTTTCGCGGCAAGGCGGCGGTGCGAGAATACTTCGCCGCCCTGTCGCAGATCGCTGAGATCCGCGCCTTCGAGATCGTCGACATCGTCGGTGAGGGCGACAAGGTGGTCGCCCAGATGCACCTCGAAACCACAATGCGGCACAACGGAGCCGACTTCGTGGGCGACTCGGCCCACGTCTGGACCTTCAACGCCGAGGGCCGGGCGAGCAGCTACCGCATCTACGCCGACACCGAGCGCATCATGGCGGCGTTCCGGGCGTGAGGCGCTCCATGGTGCCGACCTCGCGGCCCGACCCGCGGGTCACACGTTGCCGAGCAGCAGCAGGGGCTCCTCGATGCAGCGGGCCACGTAGGTCAGAAAGCCCGACGCCACGTCGCCGTCGCAGACGCGGTGGTCGAAGACGAACGACAGCTGCATGACGCGGCGAACGGCGAGCTGGTGGTCGACCACCCAGGGGCGCTCGAGCACCCGGCCCACGCCGAGCATCGCCACCTCGGGGTGGTTGATGATCGGGGTCGAGCCGTCGACACCGAAGCCGCCGTAGTTGTTCAGGGTGAATGTTCCGCCGGTGAGGGCAGGCGGCGCGAAGTCGCCACGCTCGCTGGTCGAGACCAGGTCGGTGATCGCGTCGCGCAGCTGACGGGTGGTCATGTCGTGGGCGCCGTGCACCACCGGCACCATCAGTCCGCGCGGCGTCTGGGCCGCGAGACCGAGGTTGATCGATCCGTGCTGGATGATCTCCCGACCATCCGGGCTCATCGACGAGTTGAGAATGGGGTACTGCTTCAGCCCGGCCACGGCGAAGCGCGCGATGAGGGCGGTGAGGCTGAAACGTTCGCCGGTCGACTTCTGCAGCCGCTCCTTGGCGGTGAACAGTTCGGTGGCGTCGACGTCGAGCCAGATGGTGGCCTCGGGAATGACGCGCCGCGACTCGCTGAGCCGCGCGGCGACGAGCTTGCGCAACCCGGTCAGCGGAATGCGCACGTCGCCGACGCCGATCGAACTCGGCACGGCCGGCAGCACGACGGCCGTCGCGCCGACGGGGGTGGCGCCGCTGGGGTCGGCGGGTCTGGGAGCGTCGGCGGCGGTGGTGGTCTCGCCGGCGCGGGCACGGATGACCGCCTCGACGTCGTCGCGCAGCACGAGGCCGTCACGGCCGCTGCCGCGCAGGTGGCTCGCCTCGAAACCGTTGTCGCGGGCGCGCTTTCGCACGATCGGCGACACCACGGGCGACTGGCGCGTCACATCGATCAGCTGGGCCGGAGGCGCCGACGCGCCGCCCGCAGCGGTTTCGTGGGCCACCGCGGGGGTAGGGAGAACGTTCGTAGAGTCGGCGGGGTCCGTGACGCCGGCGGTGCCGCGACCGCGGAAGCGTCCACCCTCGGGGCGCTTCAGACGGAGGGTCGACTCCTTTGTTCCGTACCCCACGAGCACAGCGCCGGAGGAGACGGGCTCGGTGTCGGCGGTGGGGCGCAGTGCGGTGCCGGGCACCAGGTCAGGCGCCGGGTCTGCGGCATGGGCATCCGGAGCACCCACCGGCACCACCGTGATGAGCGGAGCTCCCTTCGGCACCACGTCGCCGACGGCGGCATGCACCGACTCGACGCGGCCGGCGAAAGGGGAGGGCAGCTCGACGATCGACTTGGCCGATTCGACCTCGACCACCAGCTGGTCGACGGTGATGACGTCACCGGCCGAGACCAGCCACGAGACCACCTCGGCCTCTTCGAGCCCCTCGCCGAGGTCGGGCAGCAGAAACGCCCGCGCGGCGGCCCCGCCAGCGGGGGCGGCACCGATGTCGGCGGCAGCAGAAAGAACAGAAGCAGCAGCAGCAGCATCAGAGGGCGCTGGCGCATCAGAAGGCGCCGACGACCCGGAAGACAGCAGATTGGTCATGACGCTCACCATTCCCAGGTGTCGAGGGCGGCGAGCACACGCTCGGCCGTCGGCAGGTAGTGCTCTTCGAGCTTCGGGGCCGGAAACGGAATGTCGAACCCGGTGATGCGCAGCACGGGCGCAGCGAGGTGGAAGAACTGCCGCTCGGTGACCCGCGCGGCGACCTCGGCCCCGTACCCGCCGAACTGGGCGGCCTCGTGGATGATCGCAGCCCTCGAGGTCTTCTGAACCGAGGGCCCGACCGTCTCATCGTCGAACGGCGACAGGCTGCGCAGGTCGACGACCTCGACCGAGAGCCCTTCGGCCGCGCCGAGCTCGGCTGCCTGCAGTGCCGTCTTCACGGTCGGTCCGTACGCCAGCAGCGTCACATCGGTGCCCTCGCGCAGCACGACGGCCCGGTTCATCGGCTCGGTCTGTACCGGCAGCGCAACGGTGTCTTTCGACCAGTACCGGCTCTTCGGCTCGAGAAAGATCACCGGGTCGTCGCTCGCGATCGCCTCGCGCAGCATCGAGTACGCGTCGGCCGGGTTCGACGGCGTCACCACCGTGAGCCCGGGCGTGTGCGTGTAGTACGCCTCCGACGAGTCGGAGTGGTGCTCGACCCCGCCGATGCCGCCGGCGTAGGGAATACGAATGACGATCGGCAGCGAGATGCGCCCGCGCGTGCGGTTGCGCATCTTCGCCAGGTGCGAGGTGATCTGCTCGAAGGCCGGATACGCGAAGGCGTCGAACTGCATCTCGATCACCGGGCGCATGCCGTACATCGCCATGCCGATCGCCGTGCCGACGATGCCCGACTCGGCCAGCGGCGAGTCCCAGACGCGGCTCTCGCCGAAGTCGGCGGTGAGGGCATCCGTGATTCTGAAGACCCCGCCGAGCGGGCCCACGTCTTCGCCGAACACCACCACGCTGGGGTCGTCGGTGAGGGCGTCGCGCAGCGCGCGGTTGAGCGCGGCGGCCATGCTCACGGTCGCCGGCGCGGCGAGCGCGGGCGGCGCAGCGGGCGAAACGGGCGCGACTGCGGCGTCAGCGTCGGCGGCAGGGCTGCGGATGCCCGCCGGGGCGGTCTCGTCGATGAGGGTCATGCGTGGCCTCCCGGTGCCGTCTCGGTCTGGGCGAGTTCATGGGCGAGGTACTCACGCTGCTCGAGCAACGCGGCCCGAGGGGTGGAGTACACGTGGTCGAACAGTTCGAGCGGATCGATGACCGGCGTCTCGTTCATCGCATCGCGGGTGCGCGACGCCAGGTCTTCGGCCTCGACGCTGATGCTCTCGCGCAGCTCGGGCGTCAGAACGCCCGCCGCATCGAGGTAGCTCTCGAGCCGAGCGATGGGGTCTCGGCCCTGCCAGTCGGCGACCTCGGTCTTCTCGCGGTAGCGGGTGGGGTCGTCGGAGTTGGTGTGCGCCTCCATGCGGTACGTCAGCCCCTCGATCATGCTCGGCCCGCCGCCCGCCCTGGCGCGGTCGACCGCTGCCGAGACGACGGCGTACATCGCCGCCACGTCGTTGCCGTCGACGAAGAACCCGGGCATGCCGTAGCCGATGGCGCGGTCGGCGAGGGTTCGGGCGTGCGACTGCTTGGCGAACGGAACGCTGATGGCGTACTGGTTGTTCGAAATGACGAAGATCGTCGGGGCCTGCCACACCGAGGCGAAGTTGAAGGCCTCGTGCGCGTCGCCCTCGCTCGTCGAACCGTCGCCGAGAAAGGCCAGCGACACCACCGCGTCGCCCTTCAGTGTGGCGGCGGTGGCGAGGCCCACCGCGTGCAGCGCCTGCGTGGCGAGTGGGGTCGACTGGGGAGCGATGCGGTGCTCGTGCGGGTCGTAGGCCATGTGCCAGTCGCCGCGGAAGAAGGAGAGGATCTCGACCGGACTGACGCCCCGGGTCAGCAGGGCGATGGTGTCGCGGTAGGTCGGGAACAGCCAGTCGTCGGCGCCCAGCGACTTCACCGCCGCGATCTCGCAGGCCTCCTGGCCGAGCGCCGACGGGTAGGTCGCGAGGCGGCCCTGGCGGGTCAGCGCTGTCACTTGGGTGTCGAAACGGCGCGCCGTGACCATGGCCCGGTAGAGGTCGAGCAGCGTCTCGTCGTCGGGCATCGCGAACCCTGCGGTCTGCTCGCCGGTCACGGCGTGGCCGTTCTCATCGATCAGCCTGATCGGTTCTGCCGTCGGAAGCGTGGGCACCACGTTGTCGCTCATGCAGCAATGCTGCGGCACCGCGCGAGGCGGCGCCAGAGCCGCCTCGAGGCATGCGACAGATGGCCCGCCGACGGTCGGCGCGAGAGCCATTCGGCTCTTTCGGCAGGCCTGTCAGGCCCGTTCGTCTCGGGCCCTCAGACCCGGGCCATCAGGCCCAGGTGTCGGGTGCCGCGCCGGGCGCCGTGCCCGCGCGCTCGTCGAGAATGACGTGCGAGCGGGTCGAGATCACGCCCGGCATGTCGTGCACCCGAGACAGGATGACCGCCGAGAGGCTCTCGTTGTCGGGCGCGCTCACGGTCAGCACGAAGTCGATGTCGCCGCTCACGGCCTGCACCTTCTCGACGAACGGCAATTCGGCGAGGCGCGCCGCCATGTCGGGCCACGGCAGGTTGCCGACCTTCACGATGACGATCGCTGTGACGTTCAGGCCCAGCGCCTTGCGGTCGACCTGCGCCGCGAAGCTCGTCAGCACTCCGTCGCTCACCAGGCGCTGCACGCGGTTGTGCGCCTGGGTGCGCGAGATGTGCACCCGTTCGGCGAGCGTGCGGATCGAGAGCCGGGCATCGGTGGCCAGCTCGGCGATGATGGCGCGATCAACGCGGTCGACGGTCATCCATTCACTGTACTTCGTGCACTGACTCTTCGTTCAGTGCGGCCCCGGGCAGAACGCGCAGCCCCCGAGTTCAGAGGCAGAACGTGCACCCGTGCCTGGGCGCCAGCTCGGGGGCGGGACTGATCAACGCGATGGTAGAACTGTTCCGACCGGTGACGAATGCCACGTGCAGCGCGTCGTCGACCGCTACGCGCCACGGCTGACCATCGATCGGCCCGACTGTCTCACCCAGCTCGTTCGTGAGTCCGTCGAGGAGCGTGGCCGTGTGTGCGCCTTCGGTTGCTACGTACACTGCGTGGGTGTTCGAATCGACCGCAACGCCCCATGGACCGTTCGGGATGCTGAGGGTCTCGATGGTCGAGTACGTCACGGCACCGCTTGTCGGGTTGCGGGTAGAGGCGATGACATCGACTGCGGAGCCGCGCCACAGCGTGACGAAGACGTGTCCGCTGGACCGATCGACCGCTACTCCAGCCGGCTGCTCGCCCACGTTGATGACAGCCGCCACGGTTCGATCCGTCTCATCGATCACAGACACCGAATTCGAGGTCGAGTTGGCGACGAAGACGCGCCCGGCCAACAGATCGATGTCGACGGCCGAGGGATCGGAGCCGACTCCCACGCTGTTCTCGACCACGTTCGCCTCTTCGTCGATGAAGGTGGCCGAGCCTGCTCCGGCCGCCGACCCCACGGCGACCACCGTGTGCGTCTGCTCGTCGACCGCCAGAGCTTTCGCACCACCGGGAACCGGAATGGTGGCGATCTTGCTGTGCGCCGCACCGGCGAAGACGAGTACCCAGAAGTGTCCGTACTCGTCGTACTGCGCCGCGAACACCTCGTCATAGACAGAGTCGACCGCGACCTCGTCGAGATTGCCTCCGACGTCATCGGCGAAAACGGTGGTCGCGCCCGTGCGCTCGTCGACGGCAAGCAGCTTGTCATGATCGGCCACGTAGAGCTGATGCCTGCGGGAGTCGATTGTCACGCCGCGCGCGCCGCCCGTGTCGCTCAGTGGAAGATCGAAGTGCGACACACCGTGTAGTGCGTGGGCATCAGTCGGCGTCGATGCCGAGGCCGACGCGGTGCCGATCAGGCAGATCGCGAGCACCACCGTGGTCGCGCTCAAGGATGTTTGACCTCTCATCCCTGAGAAGATATCAGTTACGTGAGCAAACCTCAATCATCGATGGGCAGCCATCATCGGCGGCAGGTGCGTGGCCGGCGAGCGGAGCCGGCTGAGGTGCTGCGCGTGCTCGTCGAGCCGACGGTCTTCGTCGGTCTCGGGCACCCAGCTGCGCACGGCGGTGGTGTGCCCGGTGTCGTCGAGGGCCGCCATGATGGTGAGGCAGTGGGTGGTGAGCTGCAGCTCGCGCTGCCTGGGGTCGCGCGAGCGCACGTGCGTGCTGATGTGCATCGACGACTGCCCCGTGTGCACGAGCCGCGCCTCGATCTCGACGAGGTGCCCGATGGGAATCGGCCGGTAGAACCTGACCCCGCCCGAGTACACCGTGATGGCGTCGAGGCCGCTCCAGGTGGATGCACAGGCCAGCGCCGCCTCGTCGATCCACCGCATCACGGTGCCGCCGTGGGTCTTGCCGCCCCAGTTCACGTCGGTGGGCGCCGAGATGAACCGGAACGTCACCGCCTCGGCGGTGCTCGCCGACGTGTACGTCTGCTCCTTCATCGCCGCTTCGATGCGGGCGCGGATGTCGATGCGGTTCACGGCGTCGTTGTAGAGCGCGGCGTCGTCGTCGTTCTGGGGAACCCAGGGTGCGACCTCGGTCGGCCGGGCATCCGCCCCCACCGCCACGAAGATCACCACGCAGTCGGTCGATGTCACGTAGCGGCCCACCTTCGGGTCGGCGCTCGACACGTTCACCCTGATGTGCATGCTCGAGCGGCCGGTGTAGACGAGCTTGGCCCGAACCTCGACCATGTTGCCCGGGTCGATCGGGGCCACGAAGCTGATGCTGCCGACGTAGGCGGTGACGCAGTAGCTCGCGCTCCAGCCGACCGCGCAGGCGTACGCCGCCTTGTCGATCCATTCGAGCACGCGGCCGGCGTGCACCTTGCCGCCGAGGCTCGCCACGTCGGTGGGAGAGGCGAGGAACCGCAGGGTGACCTCGGATTCGCCGTGGTTCATCGTGCCAGCTCCTCGGGGGCGTGGCGCTCGAGAAACTCGAACACCGAGGTCGTGTCGACCCCCGCGAAACTGCCGGTGGGCAGGGCCGCCAGCAGGCTCGAGTTGAGCCGCGCGCTCGGCCAGGACTGGTGCTGCCACTTGCGCGACAGGCTGGCCGGGGGCGTTCGGCAGCAGCTCGGGTCGGGGCAGGTCGAGGCGAACCGGGTGGTCGTGTCGCGGCCACGAAACCAGCGCGCGTCGGCGAACGGGGTGCCCACGCTGATGGAGAAGTGACCGCGCGACGACGACTGGATGCGCGAGGTGCACCAGTACGTTCCGGTGGGTTTGTCGGTGTACTGGTGATACGGGCTGAACCGGTCTTCGGCGTCGAACACCTGCCGGGCACTCCAGTAGCGGCACACGATCATGCCCTCGACGCTGCCCAGGGCATCCGTCGGCAACACCACGTCGTCGTTCTCGTAGGCCTTCACCACCGAGCCCGATTCGTGCACCTTCAAGAAGTGCACAGGAATGCCGAGGTGCTCGGTGGCGAGGTTCGTGAACCGGTGCGCCGCGGTCTCGTAGGTGGTGCTGAAGGCGTCGCGCAGGTCTTCGACGCTCAGTTCGCGTTGGGTCTTCGCCGCGGAGAGAAACTCGACGGCGGTGCCCTCGGGGATGAGCAGGGCGCCGGCCAGGTAGTTCGTCTCGACCCGCTGGCGCAGAAACTCGGCGTAGCCGGTCGGCTCCTCGTGCCCAAGCACGTGGCTCGCCAGCGCCTGCAGCAGCACGGTGCGCGGGTCGGCGTCGGGGCTCTGCCCGCGCGGCACGTAGATGCGCCCGTTCTTCAGGTCGGTGATCGACCGGGTCGACCCGGGCAGGTCGGCGACGTAGTGCAGGGTGAAGCCGAGATGCGAGGCGAGGTCGGATGCGACGCGCTGCGAGAGGGGGCCGCCCCGGTGCTCCACGGCGTCGAGCAGCTCTTTGGCCGTCGCCTCGAGTTCGGCGAAGTAGTTGCCGCGTCGGCGCATGGCGGCGCGCAGCACGGTGTTGGCGCGGCGGGCCTCCTCGGGTGTCGCGATGCGTTCGCCGTGCATCCGTTCGAGTTCTGCGTGCAGCCCGAGAATCGTCGTGATGGCCTCATCGCTGAGGGTCTTGCGGGGCGGCACGGCCGGCAGGCCGAGTGAGCTGTAGAGCTGACCCTGCTGGATGCGCGTGAGGTCGATCTCGAGGGCGGCCCGTTCGCTCGGCGCTTCGTCGCTCAAGAGCTGCTCGATCGTGACGTCGAGCGCGTCGGCGAAGCGCTGCATCTCGCCGAGCTTGAGTTCGCGCTTACCGTTCTCGACGACGGAGACCTGTGACGCGGCCCGGCCGATGGCGGTGCCGAGGGCATCGAGGGTGAGTCCGCGTTCGGAGCGCAGTTGGCGAATGCGTCGGCCGACGGTGAGTGAATCGAGCATGTCTTCATGGTGTTGGCTCGCGCGGGAGGGTGGGTGAAGCTCGTCGGGGCGACATCGATGCTTTTTGCGCGAAACAGAAGAATCGGCGTTCTTCTGCCCGGAATTCCCGATCTGGCGGGTTGCAGCGCCTCGATAGTGGGTTCAGCAGGCAAGTTCACCGATATTTGAGAAAGCAACGGAGCACACCATGACCACCCGACCAGGAGACCAGACCCAGACCGCGGCCGAGCTCGAGACGAGCTGGAAGACCGACAGCCGCTGGAACGGAATCGAACGCAGCTACTCGGCCGAAGACGTGGTCGGGCTGCGCGGGTCGGTCACCGAGGAGCACACGCTGGCCCGCCGCGGTGCAGAGCGGTTGTGGCAGCTCATCAACGACGACAGCGGTGAGTGGGTCGCGGCGCTCGGCGCACTGACGGGCAATCAGGCCGTGCAGCAGGTGCGGGCGGGGCTGAAGGCCATCTACCTCTCGGGCTGGCAGGTCGCGGCCGACGCTAATCTCTCGGGCCAGACCTACCCCGACCAGAGCCTCTACCCGGCCAACTCGGTGCCGGCCGTGGTTCGCCGCATCAACAACGCGCTGCTGCGGGCCGACCAGATCGAGACCTCGGAGAAGTTCGCCACGCGAAGCCGGAATTCGGCGACCGGTGCGGCGAGTTCCGGCGCGCACACCGGGCAGGCGCCGGCGTCAGCCGAACAGACACAGTGGCTGGCGCCGATCGTCGCCGACGCCGAGGCCGGTTTCGGAGGGCCGCTGAACGCCTACGAACTGATGACCAGCATGATCGAGGCGGGCGCGGCCGGAGTGCACTGGGAAGACCAGCTCGCCAGCGAGAAGAAGTGCGGCCACATGGGCGGCAAGGTGCTCGTGCCCACGGCCCAGCACATCCGCACGCTGAACGCAGCACGGCTCGCGGCCGACGTGGCGGGCATCCCGAGCATCATCATCGCGCGCACCGATTCGCTCGCGGCGAACCTGGTGACGAGCGATGTCGACGAACGCGACCGGCCGTTCCTGACCGGTGAACGCACGGCCGAGGGCTTCTACGAGACCCGCCCGGGCATCGAGACGGTGCTGGCCCGTGGTCACGCCTACGCGCCGTTCGCCGACCTGCTGTGGGTCGAGAGTTCAGAGCCTGACATCGAGCTGGCGCGCACGTTCGCCGAGAGCATCCACAGGGAGTTTCCGGGCAAGAAGCTGGCCTACAACTGCTCGCCGTCGTTCAACTGGAAGGCGAAGCTCGACGACGCGCAGATCGCGAAGTTCCAGCGTGAGCTGGCGTCGATGGGCTACGCGTTCCAGTTCATCACGCTCGCCGGGTTCCACGCCCTCAACCACTCCATGTACACGCTCTCCCGCGACTACTCCCAGCGGCACATGAGCGCCTACGTCGAACTGCAGGAGGCCGAATTCGCCTCCGAGGCAGACGGCTACACCGCCACGAAGCATCAGCGCGAGGTCGGTACCGGCTACTTCGATCGCATCTCCACGGCCCTGAACCCGGCCAGCGCCACCCTCGCGCTGGTGGGTTCGACCGAATCCGAACAGTTCCACTGACCCGCTCATACCTGAAACGGAATACGATCATGACCGCACACACCCGCATCGAGATCCTCGGTGACGACGAACGCCGCTTCGACGAGATCCTGACTCCGGATGCCCTGGCCTTCGTCACCCGAATGCACGACGCCTTCGCCCACCGCCGCCAGGAGCGGCTGCACGAACGCATGCGCTCCCGGCTGGCCGTCGAGAACGGACGCGACTTCCGCTTCCTGCAGGAGACGGCGCCGATCCGCACCGACACCGAGTGGCGTGTCGCCGGTGCGGGCCCGGGACTCGAAGACCGCCGCGTCGAGATCACCGGGCCGACCGACCCCAAAATGACCATCAACGCGCTCAACTCGGGTGCCAAGGTGTGGCTGGCCGACCTGGAGGACGCCACCAGCCCCACCTGGTCGAACATCATCGGCGGTCAGCTCTCGCTGTACGACGCCATCCGCGGCGACCTCACCTTCACCACCGACGAGGGCCGCGAATACCGCGTCACCGCTGAGGCGACGCCGACGATCGTGATGCGCCCGCGCGGCTGGCACCTGGTCGAGAAGCACCTGCGCTTCACCGATCGGGCCGGCCAGCGGCAGGCGGCGTCGGCCTCGCTCGTCGACTTCGGGCTCTACGTCTTTCACAACGCCGGCACCCTCATCGCGGGCGGCCGCGGGCCGTACTTCTACATTCCGAAGATCGAGAACCACCTCGAGGCCCAGCTGTGGGATGACGTGTTCACCTTCACCGAGAATGCTCTCGGACTGCACCACGGCACGATCCGCGCCACCGTTCTGATCGAGACCATCTCGGCGGCGTTCGAGATGGAGGAGATCCTCTACGAGCTGCGCGAGCACTGCGCCGGCCTCAACGCCGGCCGCTGGGACTACATCTTCAGCTTCATCAAGAGCTACCGCGACCGGGGCCCGCAGTTCGTCTTCCCCGACCGCGACCGCATCACCATGACGGTGCCGTTCATGCGCGCCTACACCGAACTGCTGGTGTCGACCTGCCATAGGCGCGGCGCATATGCCATCGGAGGCATGAGCGCGTTCATCCCGAACCGCCGTGACCCCGAGGTTACGGCGCAGGCCCTGGAGAAGGTCGCGGCAGACAAGCGCCGCGAGGCCGCCGACGGGTTCGACGGTACGTGGGTAGCGCATCCGGGGCTCATCGAGGCCGCCCGTGGCGAGTTCGACGCGGTTCTGGATGCCCGGCCGAACCAGCTCGACCGCCTGCGCTCAGACGTGCACGTCACGGCCGAGCAGCTGCTCGACGTGCGCTCCCTCGAGAAGCACGTCAGCGACGCCGGAGTGCGGGCGAACGTCTCGGTCGCGTTGCGATACATCGAGAGCTGGCTGCGGGGGGTGGGCGCCGCGGCGCTCGACAACCTGATGGAAGACGCGGCCACGGCCGAGATCTCGCGCTCGCAGCTCTGGCAGTGGATGCACTACGGCGTCACCACCGTGGAGGGCACCCGCATCTCGCACGAGCTGGTCTCGCGTGAGCTCGACGCCGCGGTCGCGTCGGCCACCCGTTTCGACGGGGACCACTTCGACGACGCCGCGCGCATCGTGCGCCTGGTCGCGCTGCACGACGACTTCCCGACCTTCCTCACCATCCCGGCCTACGCCCACTACCTCGTCGACGTGCCGCCCGCTCGCCAGCCCGTCGCCGCCTGACCTGGCCGCCGCCCGGCGCGGTGGTTCTGCGCAAGCGCGGCACTTCGGCACAACCGCGGTACTTCGAACGACCGCGCTCGTGCCGAACTGCCGCGCTCGTGCCGAACGACCGCAGATGGACGGCCACGGCGGCGCACACGAGGTCGGGTGAACGCGGCGACCGCGCTCGTCGCGTTCACGGTTGGTAGCGGCCCGGACGCCGGTCGAGCATCCGTTCGCACGGTGCGCCGTCCCCACCGGGCCACTCCACCCGCCGCAAGCGGCGCGCGGAGCCTCCGGCCGGCGTGGGCCCAGAGGCGGCGGCGCCCACGAGGTCGGGTGAACGCGGCGACCGCGCTCGTCGCGTTCACCGTTGGTAGCGGCCAGAACGGTGGCCGGGCATCCGTTCGCACGGTGCGCCGCAGAGGCGGCGGCGCACGAATATACTCAGCGCCGGCGCATGAGGTCGAGCAGTTGGTCTGCCAGACGCACCAGCTGCTCGATCTCGTTGTCGTCGCGGTCGACCCAGCGGCATTCCGGCTCGCGGTGGATCGGAACGAACTCGCTGTGCTGCTCCCACACCACGAGCGTGCGCTCGGCGCCGAGCACGTACTGCTGCCACCACACCTGGCGCAGGTAGTGCCGCGGAATCGACCGCCAGGCCTTGTTCGTCGTCTTGATCTCGGCGAGCTCCGTCTCACCCGACGACGGATTCACGGCGACACCGTCAGGCGTCGCGAGGTGCAACGGCCGCCCGTGCGCGTGGAACAGCGTCGTGCTCGGTTCGATGCCGTGCTCGCGCAGTACCCACGCGGCGATGGCCGGCTCCCGGACACGCCCGTGGTCGGTGTAGGCGTTGCCGCCGAAGTTGTTGCCGTTGAGCTTGTCGTACGCCGTGTTCTCGACCGACTTGCGTGTCGTCAGCCGCGCGGCATCGGTGGCGGTGACCCCCCGGCTGCGCGCCCGAATCCACGCCACCCGGTCTGTCGAGTCGGCGACGACGCGCTTCAGGTAGGCCGGCGGCTGGGGTGCGGCCGCTGCCTGCTCCTCTTCCCACGGGAAGGTCAGCATCAGGGCGGTCGTCGTCACCCTTCCATTCTGCCTCGTTCCCACCGACACGCCCACGTCGCCGCCGCCCGGCGCGCCGCTCCCGCCCGGCGCGCCGCTCACACCGGAGGGAGTGCGCCGGGTCAGGCCTCCTTGACCTTGCCCGCCTTGATGTGCAGGCGGCGCTCGGCGCGGCGGGCCACCGCCGAGTCGTGGGTGACGATGACGAGGGTGAGGCCCTGCTCGCGCCAGAACCCTTCGAGCAGTTCCATGATCTCGTCGCGGGTGCCCTCGTCGAGAGCCCCGGTGGGCTCGTCGGCGAGCAGAACATCCGGGGCCTTCACCAGCGCGCGGGCGATGGCCACGCGCTGCTGCTGGCCGCCCGACAGCTCGGCCGGCAGGTGGGTCGAGCGGTCGGCGAGGCCGACAGAGGCGAGCGCGGCCTGCGAACGGTCACGGCGTTCCGAGCCCGAGACGCCGAGCGGCGCCAGGGCGGTCTCGACGTTCTCGAGTGCGGTGAGCGTTGGAATCAGGTTGAAGCTCTGAAACACGAACCCGATCTCCTTCGCCCTGATCCCGGCCAGCTTGTGGTCGCCGAGCTTCGACAGGGTCGAGGTGCCGAGCGACACGTCGCCCGAGGTGGGTCGGTCGAGCGCGCCCAGCATCTGCAGCAGCGTCGACTTGCCGCCGCCGGTCGGGCCCTGAATGGCAACCATCTGGCCGTTCGGGATGCTCAGCGTGACGTTGTCGAGCGCCGTCACCTTTCGCTTGGTGGCGTTGTAGGTCTTGGTGACGTTCACGAGTTCATACATGGCGGTGGCTCCTTGCCGGTCGGTAGGGGCGGAGGGTGAGGCGGCGGGCTGGGTCGACACGGGGGTGAGCGATTCGGCAGTCATGATCGTCTGCTAGCCGACCGACCGCAGGGCCTCGGCCGGGCGCAGCCGCGCTGCGCGCCAGCCGCCGATCGCACCGGCGAGGAGTCCGCCGAGAATGGCGAGCCCGACGGCGATCAGTACGACCTCGATGGTGAAGGGCGCGTGCAGCGCGACGTTCGTCGCGGTCTGCGCGGCGGCACCGAAGCCGCCGCCGCCCGCGCCGCGCTGGCCGAAGCCGCCGCCCGCTCCGCCTTCGCCGCCGGTCACGGCCCCGCCCGCGGCACCAGCAGCGCGCTGGGCGAACCCGCCCGCCCCGCTGCCGGTGGTGGATGCCGAACCGCTCAGCGTGGGCGAGATGATGTTGATCACGACGATGCCGATCACGCCGATCACGATGCCGAGGATGCCGCCGATCAGCCCCTGCACGACCGACTCGCCCGCAACCTGGCCGACGATGCGATTGTTGCTCCAGCCGATGGCCTTGAGCGTGCCGAACTCACGAGTGCGCCGGGTGACCCCCGAGATCGTGAACAGAATGGCGATGAGGAAGGCGGCGGCGAGCACCAGGATCGACAGCCAGGTGCCGAGGTTCGAGACCAGCGACGACGCGGTCGAGAGCGAACCCGAGACGGTGTTGGCCAGGTCGGCCTGGGTGTCGACGGTGGCCGTCGGCAGGGCGGTCTTGAGGTCGGCGGCGAGCTGGTCGACACCGCTCGACGAGCTCGCGGTCACATAGATGTTGCTGAGCATCCCGGGGTTGCTCGAGAGGGTCTGGGCCACGTCGAGCGGAATGTACACGTTCGACGCGGTGGCCGAGTCGGTGCTCGTCGAGTCGACGGTGCCCACGATGGTGAAGGTCGTGCCGGCGATGGAGATCGTTCCGCCGGTGGCGAGTGAGGCGCTGGTGGCGTAGCTCGAGTCGAGCACTGCATTGTCGGTGCCGGCGTCTGCCGCTGTCAGCAGCCGCCCGGTCGCGAGCGACACCGCGGAGAGCGGGCCGACCGAGTCGCCGGCCGGGTCGAGGCCGAGAACGCTGAAACGGTCGAGGTTGAACGCGCTGCCGCCGGCCCCGTCGGCACCGCCGGTCGCGCCGCCCGCGGCACCGCCGGTGGTGCCCTGCTGGCCGCCGCCGAAGCCGCCGCCCGTCGTGCCACCGGCCGCGGCTCCCGTACCCTGGCCGGGAATCTGGCCGCTGAACGTGGTGTTCTCGAGCGCCAGCGTGCCGGTTGCGGCGGCGACGCCGCTGACACCCTTCACCGTGGTGAGCTCGGAGTCGGCGAAGACGGTCTGCGTCGGCGTGCTGCTGAGCCGCGACTGGCTGAGGTTGGTGGTGCCGCCCGACGTCGCGCCCGACCCCGAGCCGAAGCTGAAGTTCTGGCGCCCGCCGCCGGCCGCACCCGCGGTCGGTGGTGTGGCGGCCTGGCTGACGGTGATGTCGGTGCCCACCCCGTAGACCGACTGCAAGACAGAGGCCTGCGCGTTCTGCACTCCTGCCGAGAACGAGTTGACGAGAATCACGAGTCCGATGGCGAGGCCCATGCCGATGGCGATGATGATGGTCTGCCTGCGCCGGTTGACCAGCTCGCGTCGCAAATACGTACCGAACACGAATGCTCCTTCTAGCCACTGACAATGCGGGTGTGAACGCAGCACAACCTAGGGAGCGTCATTATCGAATTGCCAAGGAGAAGCTATGAATCAGCTGGGCATGAAGGCTTGCTCAGACCCGGTCCCAGAAAAGCGCGCATCCGCAACTCACAGGCCGGGCGTAGGCGGCTCATAGACTTCTCTTAGCAAAGAGCGATTACTTAGGGGGGTGACCATAGACAACTCAAGGCTCTCGTCCAGTTCTTCTGCCACCCGCCCCCGCCTGTCGCGGGCCGACGGTTCCCCGGTGCGCGCCCTCGTCGTCGACGATGAGCCCACACTGACCGATCTGCTGTCGATGGCGCTGCGCTATGAAGGCTGGGAGGTGAAGACCGCCGCCGAGGGCCGCAACGCCGTCACGCTGGCACGCGAGTTCCGCCCCGACGTGATCGTGCTCGACGTCATGCTGCCCGACATCGACGGTCTGCAGGTGCTGCAGCGGGTGCGGGCCGATGGCCAGGAGACACCGGTGCTCTTCCTCACCGCCAAAGACTCGCTCGACGACCGCATCGCGGGCCTCACCGCGGGCGGAGACGACTACGTCACCAAGCCCTTCAGCCTCGAAGAGCTGGTCGCCCGCCTGCGGGGGCTGCTGCGCCGTTCGACCGTGCTCGTCACCGACGCCGTCGACCCCGAGGTGGTCGTGGGCGACCTGGTGCTGAACGAAGACAGCCACGAGGTGCACCGCGCCGGCGAGCCGATCGAGCTCACCGCCACCGAGTTCGAGCTGCTGCGCTTTCTCATGCGCAACCCGCGTCGCGTGCTCAGCAAGGCCCAGATTCTCGACCGCGTGTGGAGCTACGACTTCGGCGGGCGCTCGAGCGTCGTCGAGATCTACATCTCCTACCTGCGCAAGAAGGTCGACGCCGGGCATTCCCCTATGATCCACACCGTTCGCGGGGCCGGTTACATGCTGAAGACCGCCCCGTGACCCTGCGGCGCCGGCTGATCCTGAGCGTCGCCGCCCTCGTCGTACTGCTCGGCCTCACCATTGGTGCGGTCAGCGCGCTGACGCTCAACGGCATCCTGGTCAGCCGATTGGATGCCCAGCTGCCCGGAGGCGGAGCAACGGGTGCGCCGCCCGGGGGGTACTCCCTGCAGCTGCGCAACAACGACCCGGCCAACTTTCTCGAACGACAGCCCGTCGGCACGGTCGGCCTGATCGTCGACTCGACGGGGGTCGAGGCATCCGGAGCCGTCGTCTCGTCGGGTTCATCGTCGAGCGGCGCGTTCGGCGGCGGAACGGTGATCACGCTGTCGGCCGCCCAGATCGCACAGTTGCAGGCGGTGCCCACCTCGGCCACGCCGAAGACGGTCGACCTCGGCGGCGGTCTCGGCCAGTACCGGGTGGTCTCGCTCGTGACCACCGCCGGCCAGACCGTCGTGCTCGGGCTGTCGCTGGCCGAAGTGCAGGCCACCGTCGCGCAGCAGGCGCTCATCATCGTGGTCATCACGGTGGCGGCGCTGATCGTGGCCATCGTGCTGGGGCAGCTGATCATCCGGCTCGCCCTGCGCCCGCTGCAGCGGGTCGCCGAGACCGCGGCGCACGTGGCCGAGCTACCGCTCGACCGCGGAGAGGTGGCGCTCGCGGTGCGGGTACCCGACGAAGACACGAACCCCAAGACCGAGGTCGGGCGGGTCGGGTCGGCGCTCAACCGCATGCTGGAGCACGTCGCCTTCGCGCTGACCTCGCGCCAGCAGAGCGAAGACAAGGTTCGGCAGTTCGTCGCCGACGCGAGCCACGAACTGCGCACCCCTCTGGCGTCGATCAGGGGATACGCCGAACTCACCCGGCGCGGGCGGTACGACCTGCCCGACGACGTGACGCACTCGCTCGCCCGCATCGAGTCTGAGGCGACACGCATGACGTCGCTCGTCGAAGACCTGCTGCTGCTCGCCCGGCTCGACTCGCGGCCCGACGTGGCGCATGACCGCGTCGACCTCACGCTCACCGTCGTCGACGCCGTGAGCGACGCGCACGTCGCCGGCCGTGACCACGATTGGATTCTCGACCTGCCCGAAGAGCCGGTCGAGATCGAGGGCGACGGCCCGCGGCTCTACCAGGTCACGGCGAACCTGCTCGCGAACGCGCGGGTGCACACCCCTCCCGGCACCCATGTCACGGCGGGGCTGTCTCGCGAGATCGTCGGCGGAACCGACTACGCCGTCATCAGCGTCGCCGACGACGGCCCGGGCATCGACCCGGCCCTGCTGCCGACACTCTTCGAGCGCTTCGTGCGTGGCGACGTATCGCGGTCGCGGCACGCGGGCAGCACCGGGCTCGGTCTCGCGATCGTCTACGCGGTCGCCGAAGCGCACGGTGGCACCGTCACGGTCGAGAGTGCGCCCGGCCGCACGGTCTTCCGCGTGCTGCTGCCGGTCGTCTTCGCCGGGCCGTCAGACGGCGGCGCATCAGACGGCCGCCCGTCGCCCTCTGCGGGTGCGGGTGCGTCTGCGTCTGCGGGTGCGGCTGGCTCCGCGGCACCGGTGTCGTCGCCAGCGCCAGCCACGTCGCCAGAGCCAGCCCCGTCGCCGACGGATTCATCGGCCGCCGTGTGACGGTCGCCCCCGGCTGGTGACGGCGCCGCTCGCGGCAGGCCCGTGGTGGCCGGAGGGTGTTCAGTCCGTAGCGCGAGAGCGAAGGCGCCACGGGCGGGGTGGTCAGAGGGCGTCGGCGGCGCGAGTGCGCGGTGGCGCTGCGGGCTGCGGCGGGGAAGCGGGTGACGCGGTATTCGCGCCACGGCCGGCGGGGTGGCGCCGCTATCTGCGGGGCACGACGGCGATGGCGACACGGGCGGGGGTGGTCAGAGGGCGTCGGCGGCGTGAGCGAGGGCGTTGCGGATGCCCGGGGAGGGCGTGCGGGCGATCGCCTCGGTGTAGGCGAGCCGGGCATCCGCGACCCTGCCCGACCGGGCCAGAAGGTGGGCCCGGGTCGCCCAGGCGGGTTGGAAGCCGCTCACGACGGGCGTCGCGCCCAGCGCATCGAGCGCCTCGAGCCCCGCCTCGGGGCCCTCCGCCTCGCCGATGGTGGCCGCCAGCGCGACCCGCGCGCCGAGCGTCGGCGAGACGCGTACGAGGGCGCGGTGGAGGGTGACCAGGGCGGTCCAGTCGACGGTGCCCGAGCGGGCGCGGTCGCAGTGCGCAGACTGGATGGCTGCCTCGAGCTGGAAGCGCCCGACATGCCCGAGTGCGTACGCACGGCGCAGCGTCGTCTCGCCGAGCGAGATGAGGGCGGCATCCCAGAGCACCGGGTCTTGCTCATCGAGCGGGATGGGCACGCCGTCGGCCGACACCCGCGCCGCAGCGCGCGAGCAGGACAGGGCCAGCAGGGCCTCCAGCCCCAGCGCCTCGGGCTCGTCGGGCAGCAGGGCCGCGAGCATCGTCGCGAGCGAGAGTGCCTCGCCAGAGAGTGACTCGGGGTCGTACAGCACATCGCGGCCGTGCTCGAGCGCCGCCGCAGACTGCCAGTCGATGGCGTAGGCGCCGTAGATCGCCTCGAGCACGGCAGGCAGGCGGCCCGGCAGCTGTTCGGCGGTGGGCACGACGAACGGGATTCGCGCATCCCTGATGCGGCGCTTGGCCCGAACGAGCCGCTGCGCCATGCTCGCCTCCGACACAGCGAAGGCCGCGGCGATCCGGGCCGCGTCGAAGCCGAGCACGGTCTGCAGCATGAGGGGAGTGCGCACCCGTGCCTCGATGGCGGGGTGAGCGCAGACGAACAGCAGCTCGAGTCGCCGGTCGGGGATGACCTCGCCGTCGAGATACCGTTGAACGGCCTCGGTGGGATCGTGCGCGTGTGCGTCGAGCGCCGCAGAACCCTGGAGCCTCCCGGCCTCCGCAGTCTCGTCGCGACCCTCGTCGAGCGGGGCCGAGGTGCGCCACGCGGCCGACTTCCACACGTCGCGCAGGCGATTGCGTGCCACGGTGAGCAGCCATCCTTCCGGGTTGTCGGGTATGCCGCGCTCGGGCCAGGTGGAGAGCGCGGCGACGAACGCCTCGCTCAGGGCGTCTTCGGCTGCCGCGATGTCGCCGTTCGGCGCCGACAGCAGCGCGACGAGCCGCCCATACGACCGCCGCGCGGCCCCTTCCTCCGCGCCGGCTGCGCCCGCCGCACCCGCTGCGCCCGCCGCATCCGCCGCCCCGGCCCCACCCGCACCCGCCCCGCCGGCCGCGACCACCAGGCCCACCGCGCCGGCCGCGCCCGCCGCACCCACCCCGCCGCTCATGCCACCGGGTGCCACTCGTGGTCGTGGAAGACGATCGCCGAGGGGCGAACCTCCACCGCGCCGTACTGCGCCCCCGGGCACTGGCCCGCCCACGAGATGGCGGCGTCGAGATCGGCGACCTCGATAACGAACGTGCCGTTCAGGCGCTCTTTCGTGTCGGCGAAGGGGCCGTCTTGCACCTGCAGCTCGCCGTCGCGCACCGAGACCGTGGTCGAGACGGCGACCGGCTGCAGAATGTCGGCCGACACGAGCACGCCGGCCGAGTCGAGCGACTTCGCGTAGGCGTCGAACGCGGCGCGGCCCCATTGCATGGCCTCTTCGCCGATGTCTTCGACCGTCGCCTCGCGGCTGATGACGAGAAGTGAGTACTGCATGATGTGTCCTTTCGGTTGTTCGATGCTGACACTTCTGTGACGAGCGAACCAGTGCCCGATCGACACTTCTGGCATAAATCGCCGCACCCGTCTGTTGGGGAGAACATGCAGTACGACGTGCGCGAACCCCAGGCGAAGAACGAATCAGAGCTGCGGTCGCAGCTCGACAGCTATCGCGAGGCCCGCCGGCGCTTCGTCACCGGCCCCCAGGGCAGCCTCGCTCTCGTCAACACCGAATGGATCACCGGGTCGCCCGCCGAGGGCCACACCGCGTACGGCGTCGCGGGCACGTGGTTTGCCCTCCCGAAGGGCGAGTCGGGGCTGCGGCTCGAGGCCCGGGCGAGCGACGGTATCGTCGTCGACGGCGAACCGGTCGACGGCAGCGTCGTCGTTCGCGGCAGAGACGACCCCCGGGCATCCGCTGTTCAGTTCAGCGACACCGTCTCCGGCTTCGTCATCGCGAGCGAAGACGGCGACTACGCCCTGCGGGTGTGGGATGCCGCGTCTGACGCCATCGCCGAATTCGGGTCGATCGACGTCTACCCCTTCGACCCCGCCTGGGTCGTCGAGGCCACATTCGCCCCCATCGAGGGCGGCCGCGCCATCGGCATCGAGCACCTCAAAGACGGCGGAGTGACCCGCGAGCGCGTCGTTCCCGCCGAGATCACCTTCAGCAGAGACGGCGTCGACTACAACCTCGCTGCCTTCCACGACGACGGCGGCCTGCTGCTCGTCTTCTCCGATGCCACGAGCGGCACCGACACGTACGGCGTCGGCCGCTTTCTGCGCGTCACAGCCACGACCACCGGCACCGTCACCCTCGACTTCAACCGCGCCTACCTTCCGCCCTGCGCCTTCTCGTACCACTTCAACTGCCCCATGCCCCCGGCCCAGAACCGTCTGGCCGTCGCCGTCGAGGCCGGCGAGAAGAACGTGCTCAACAAGGCCGGAGGGCCGCTGCACTAGCACGCAACCCCGCCGCCCGATTGGGCGCGGTGCGCCCCTGTCGCACAGAATGGCGAAGTGAGTTCACCTCCGCACACCGTCGACCGCCCCATTCTCAGCCAGCAGTGGCGCAACCTGACCTTTCTGCACTGGCGCATCCCCACCGACGATGCGGCGTCGCTGATGCCGCCCGGTGTGACGCCCGACGAGTTCGACGGCAGCTCGTGGGTCGGGCTCGTGCCGTTCACCCTGCGCGACACCCGGTTCGGGCGCAGCCCCGCGCTGCCGTTCTTCGGAACCTTCCACGAGACCAACGTTCGCCTCTACGCGAGAGACGCCGACGGCCGCCGCGGAGTGGTCTTTCTCTCGCTCGAGGCCGAACGCCTCGCCGCCGTCGCCGGCGCGAATGCGGCGTTCGGCTTGCCCTACGTGTGGTCGCAAATGCGGGTGCGACGCTCAGGCGGCACCATCACCTACACCTCGCGCCGGCACAGCACGCCCCGGGGCCAGGTCGACTCGGCGGTGTCGGTGCGCCCGGGGGCCCCGATCGGGCATCCGGATGCCCTGGCCGACTTTCTCACCGCCCGATGGGCGCTGTTCTCGCGCCACCTCGGCCGCACGCTCTACCTGCCGAACACGCACCAGCCGTGGAGCCTGCAGCACGCCGAGCTGCTCGACTTCTCTGACACGCTGCTGACCCGGGCGGGTCTGCCCGCCGTGGCGAACCGGATGCCCGACTCGGTGTTGTTCGCACCCGGAGTCGACGCGCGCTTCGGCCCGCCGCAGAGGCTCGAGGTTGCGCCGGGCCGCGCGAGCCGTTAGATTAGACGGAGCCAAAGACCGCTGGTCATCGGCGTGCCTGCATCCTTCGCGAGAATCATGCAAGCACATCGGTCGAAGTTTCGCTCACGCGAGGCCCGCGCAGGTGTTCGAAGTTCGATTGTTCGTGTTGCGAAAGCAACGCGAGACTCCCAAGCTCCGCACTCCTGTGTGGAGCTTTTTCAGTGTGTGGAGCCGGGGCTGCCAGCACTATTTCATCAAGGAGCGCCATGGCGAACAAAGAAGCCACGGTTGCCGAACTCGAGAACCTGTTCGAGAGCTCGACTGCCGTACTGCTTACTGAGTACCGCGGTCTCACTGTGTCGCAGCTGACAAGCCTGCGTCGCTCTATCAGTGAGCACGCCACCTACGCCGTGGTAAAGAACACGCTGACCAAGATTGCGGCCAACAAGGCCGGCATCGACTCGTTCGACGACGAGCTCGTTGGTCCTTCCGCTATCGCTTTCGTTCACGGTGACCCCGTGACCGTGGCAAAGGCTCTGCGCGACTTTGCCAAGGCAAACCCTCTTCTGAGCGTGAAGGGCGGTTACTTCGACGGTAACCCGCTGACCGCTGAAGAGGTCAACAAGCTCGCTGACCTCGAAAGCCGGGAGGTGCTGCTCGCGAAGTTCGCGGGTGCCGCCAAGGCTTCGCTGTTCAGTGTCGCCTATCTGTTCAACGCACCGCTGTCGAAGGCCGTTCGCACGGTCGAGGCGCTGCGCGAGAAGCAGGAGTCCGGTAACTAGTTCTGACGGAAGGCTGCCGCAGGGCATCCGTTCGCCCGATCTGACAACCGGTTATCAACGAAAACAACAAGGAGAAAAAAATGGCAAAGCTGTCACAGGACGAGCTCATCGATGCCTTCAAGGAGCTCACGCTCATTGAGCTCAGCGAGTTCGTGAAGAAGTTCGAAGAGGTCTTCGAGGTCACCGCCGCGGCTCCCGTCGCCGTCGCCGGTGCCGCTGGCCCCGCCGCCCCCGCCGAAGAGGTCGAAGAGAAGACGTCGTTCGACGTCATTCTCGAGGCCGCCGGTGAGAAGAAGATCCAGGTCATCAAGGAGGTGCGTTCGATCACCAGCCTCGGCCTCGGTGAGGCGAAGGCGCTCGTCGATGGTGCCCCGAAGCCTGTTCTCGAGGGCGTCAACAAGGAAGCCGCCGACAAGGCCAAGGCTCAGCTCGAAGAGGCTGGCGCTACGGTTACCCTCAAGTAATCAGCTTCACCCTCACAGAAATGCCCGGGCTTCGGCCCGGGCATTTTTTTGTGCCCAGACGGCTTCCAGCCAATATATTGCTCAACTTGCCTCGAGCCTCAGATCCTTGTAGATTCAGCGATGAGCGCGCTCTCATGAAATGAGAGGCCTCTCAGGTAACGATTCGGCATCCACTCGCTGGAATCGCCCCGAGCAGCTTGCGCGACATGTAACCGGCACCTAATGTTTGTCACTGGAAGCGCTTGCTGTCCCCATTTGGGGGAGTGCGGCCACCGTTACTCAATGAGGAGGAAACCCATGAGAATCACCCGTTCGAAACGAGTGATCATTCCCTTGGCAGGAGCGGCCGCGGTAGCGCTCGCTCTGTCTGCCTGCACGGGCGACGCGCCCGCGTCATCGGGCGGCACGAGCGCCGCCGGCTGTGAAGACTACGCCGACTACGGCACATTCAGCGGGTCACCCACCGTCAACATCTACGGCACCATCGTCGACATCGAAGCCGACCAGCTGAACCAGTCGTGGGCCGACTTCGAGAAGTGCACCGGCATCACCATCAAGTACGAGGGCAGCCAGGAGTTCGAGACGCAGATCAACGTGCGCGCCCAGGGCGGCAACCCGCCCGACCTCGCGATCTTCCCGCAGCCCGGTCTGCTCGCCTCGATGGTGGCCGGCGGCTACATCAAGACCCCCGCGAAGAGCGTCGAAGACAACGTCGACGCCAACTGGTCGGCCGACTGGAAGAAGTACGGCACCGTCGACGGCACCTTCTACGCCGCGCCGCTGATGGCCAGCGTCAAGGGCTACATCTGGTATTCGCCGACCTTCTTCAGCGACAACGGCTACACCGTTCCGACCACCCTCGACGAGCTGACCAGCCTCACCGCGAAGATCGCGGCCGACGGCAAGGCGAAGCCGTGGTGCGCGGGGTTCGCTTCAGGTGAGGCGAGCGGATGGCCGGGCACCGACTGGATCGAAGACACCGTTCTGCGCCAGGCCGGCCCCGACGTGTACGACAAGTGGGTCACGAACGACGTGAAGTTCACCGACCCGCAGATCACGAAGGCCTTCGACTACGTCGGCAACATCCTGAAGAACCCGGCGTACGTCAACGCCGGCTTCGGTGACGTGACGAGCATCAACTCGACCACGTTCCAGGATGCGGGCCTGCCGATTCTGCAAGACCAGTGCGCGATGATGCACCAGGCCTCGTTCTACGAAGCGCAGTGGCCCGAGGGCACCAAGGTCGCCCCTGACGGCGACGTCTACGGCTTCCTGATGCCGCCGGCCAAGGCGGGCGACCCCCAGGCCGTCACCGGTGGCGGCGAGATGGTCGGTGCGTTCAAGACGAGCGACGAGATCACCGCAGTGCAGACCTACCTCTCGAGTGCCCTCTGGGCGAACAACCGAGTCTCGATCGGTGGTGTGATCAGCGCCAACAAGGGCCTCGACCCGAACAACGCGAAGTCGCCCCTGGCCGTCGACAGCATCAAGATTCTGCAAGACCCGAACACCACGTTCCGGTTCGACGCGTCTGACCTGATGCCCGCCGCCGTCGGATCGAACTCGTTCTGGAAGGGCATCGTCAACTGGATCAACGGCGACAGCACCCAGACCGTCACCGAGTTCATTCAGTCGACCTGGCCCCAGCAGTAGTCACCACCCCCGACAGAACACGCGAATGCGACCGTGCGGTGCCCCGATGGGGCGCCGCACGGCGTTCGCGCTCCACCCCCTGAACCAGCACGACGACGTACTAGTAAGAGGTGAACTATGACCACTGCCGACCTCCTCAACAAGATCGAACAGGTGGTTATCGCTCTCGCGGCCTTCGCCGCGGTGATCGGTCTCCTTCTGTTTCTCATCGACCGGGCGCCGAAGAAGCGCAAAGACGTCTTTCAGCTCATCGGCTTCGTCGCCCCGGCCTTCATCCTCCTGATCATCGGGCTGGTGTACCCGGCCATCCGCACGGCCATCCAGTCGCTGTACGACGCCAGGGGCAACTTCATCGGCTTCGACAACTTCGTCTGGGCCTTCACCCAGCCCGACTCGCTCGTGAGCCTGCGCAACACGATCATCTGGGTCATCCTCACCCCGCTCGCTTCGACGGCCATCGGTCTCGCCTACGCGGTGTTCATCGACAAATCGCGGGGTGAGAAGTACTTCAAGGCCCTCGTGTTCATGCCGATGGCGATCTCGTTCGTCGGCGCAAGCATCATCTGGAAGTTCGTCTACGAGTACCGCCCCACCAGCGCCAACCAGATCGGCATCCTGAACCAGGTGGTGGTGTGGCTCGGCGGCGAGCCGGTGCAGTGGCTGCAGGCCGTACCCGCCAACACGGTGTTCCTCGTCATCGTCATGGTGTGGATCCAGACCGGCTTCGCGATGGTCGTTCTCTCGGCCGCCATCAAGGGCGTGCCCACCGAGATCGTCGAGGCGGCACAGCTCGACGGCACCAACGCGTGGCAGCGCTTTCTGCACGTGACCATTCCGGGCATCCAGGGCTCGCTGGTCGTGGTGGTCACCACCATCTCGATCGCGACGCTGAAGGTGTTCGACATCGTGCGCACCATGACGGGCGGCAACTTCGACACGAGCGTGCTGGCCAACGAGATGTACACGCAGGCGTTCCGTGCCGGTGAGCCCGGGCGGGGGTCGGCACTGGCGCTGATTCTGTTCGTGCTGGTGCTGCCGATCGTCATCTACAACGTGAGAGTTCTACGCAAGCAGAGGGAGATCCGATGAGCAGCGTCGCACCAGTCGAGCTTCCGATCCCGGGCGGCACCGCCGGCCGGGCACCGTCGCTCGAAGAAGAGTATGTCGAAGCCACCACGAAGACGGCGCGCGTCAAGCGCAACCTGACATCGAAGTGGGCCACTGTCGCAGCGCTGCTGATCGCGGTGCTGTGGACCATTCCGACGTTCGGGCTGCTGCTGTCGTCGTTCCGGCCGGCCACCCTCATCAAGACCACGGGCTGGTGGACCATCTTCACCAACCCGGGCCTGACGCTCGACAACTACAAAGACGTGCTGCTTTCGTCGTCGGCTTCGGCGCCGCAGCTCGGGCAGTACTTCGTGAACTCGGTGGCCATCAGCATCCCTGCCACCATCTTTCCGCTCGTTCTCGCCTCGATGGCCGCGTACGCGTTCGCGTGGATGAACTGGCGGGGTCGCGACGTCGTCTTCGTGCTGGTGTTCGCGCTGCAGATCGTGCCGCTGCAGATGGCGCTCATCCCGCTGCTGTCGTTCTTCTCGCGCGGCATCACCATCGGCAACGCGCTGATCATTCCGCCGACGCCGTCGGGAACCTACGCGCAACTGTGGTTCGCGCACACCGCGTTCGCGCTGCCGCTGGCGATCTTCCTGCTGTACAACTTCATCTCGCAGGTACCGGGCGAAGTGATCGAGGCGGCACGGGTCGACGGTGCGTCGCACGGGCAGATCTTCCTGCGCATCATCATCCCGCTGGCCATGCCGGCGCTGGCGTCGTTCGCGATCTTCCAGTTCCTCTGGGTGTGGAACGACCTGCTCGTGGCGTTGGTGTTCTCGGGCGGCTCGCCCGACGTCGCTCCGCTGACGCAGCGACTGGCAGAGCTGACCGGCAGCCGGGGCCAGGACTGGCAGCGCCTGACGGCGGCGGCGTTCGTGTCGATCGTGGTTCCGCTGATCGTGTTCTTCAGCCTGCAGCGGTACTTCGTGCGCGGACTGCTGGCGGGTTCGACGAAGGGCTGAGCCCGGTCACCGACGATTGCGCTTTGAGAGAGCATCCACCTGCCGGGGGTGGGTGCTCTCTCGGGTGGAGTTAGCCTGAACGGATGAGTGGATTACGAGGCGGTCCGCCGGCCCGCATGATGGGCGGCGGCGACGCGAACGCGCAGCGCGCGCGAAACGCAGAGGCGCCCAAGGTGGAGCACCTGCTGCGTCGCATCACGGAGCTGTTTCAGCCGTACCGCATGCCGATCATCCTGACCATCGTTCTGGTGCTGGTCGCCGCTGCTCTGTCGGTGATACCGCCCCTGCTGACCGCGCGCGCCTTCGACGTCGGGCTGTTCCCGACCGGTGGCGGGGGCCCGAACCTGCCGGCCCTGGGCGAGATCGTGGGCGCGATGATCGGGCTCTACATCATCACCACCCTGCTCGGGGTGTGGCAGACGTACCTGACCGCGACCGTCGGCAACAAGGTCATGGGCGCCCTGCGCGTTCGGCTGTTCAGCCACCTGCAGGCGATGGATCTGAGCTTCTTCACCAAGACGAAGACCGGCGTCATCCAGTCGCGCCTGCAGAACGATGTGGGCGGCGTCGCCTCGGTTCTGACCAACACCATCTCGAGTGTGCTCGGCAACACGGTGACGGTGATCGCGGCGTTCGTGGCAATGCTGCTGCTGAACTGGCAGCTGACCATCGTCGCGGTGCTGCTGATGCCGATTCTGGTCATCGCCCAGCGGAGGGTGGGCCAGGTTCGGGCGCGGATAGCCACCAAGACGCAGGAATCGCTGTCAGACATGACCGCAATCACGCAGGAGACCCTGAGCGTGTCGGGCATCCTGCTGTCGAAGAGTTTCAATCGGCAGGGAACCGAGATCGCGCGTTACGCCGACGAGAACGCGAACCAGGTGCGGCTGCAGGTGAGCCAGCAGATGAGCGGCCAGGTGTTCTTCGCCATGGTCAGCATCTTCTTGTCGAGCATCCCTGCGATCGTGTACCTCGTGGCGGGCTTTCTGCTCGACAACGGTGCGGCCGACATCACGGCCGGCACCATTGTGGCGTTCACCACCGTGCAGGCGCGGCTGCTGTTCCCGCTGCTCGGGCTGTTGCGCGTCGCTCTCGACCTGCAGACCTCGGGCGCGCTGTTCGCGCGCATCTTCGAGTACCTCGACCTCGTGCCGCAGATCGCCGACGCCCCGGGCGCCGTCGATGTGCCCACCCGCCAGGCGGCGGCGGGCCGGGTCTCGTTCGACGACGTCACCTTTCGGTACGCCGACGCGTCGCCCACCTCGCGAGCCACCCTCGACCGCGTCTCGTTCGACATCGAGCCGGGTCAGTTCGTGGCATTCGTCGGCCCTTCCGGGGCGGGCAAGACCACCGTCTCGTACCTCATACCCCGGTTCTACGAGGCGACCGGTGGCCGGGTGCTGTTCGGCGGCGTCGATGTGCGCGACCTGAAACAGCAGTCGCTCATCTCACACCTCGGCATCGTGAGCCAGGAGACCTACCTCTTTCACGCGACCATCGCCGAGAACCTGCGCTACGCGAAACCGGATGCCACGCAGAACGGCCTCGAGACGGCAGCGAAGCTCGCGAACATCCACGACCGCATTCTCAGTTTCGACGACGGCTACGACACCGTCGTGGGCGAGCGCGGCTACCGGCTCTCGGGGGGCGAGAAGCAGCGCATCGCCATTGCTCGGGTGCTGCTCAAAGACCCGGCGGTGCTCATTCTCGACGAGGCGACCAGCGCACTCGACTCGATCTCCGAGCGCATCGTGCAGCAGGCGCTCGACACCGCGGCCCGGGGCCGAACGACCATCGCGATCGCGCACCGGCTGTCGACCATCGTCGCGGCCGACGTCATCTTCGTGGTCGAGAACGGGGAGATCGTCGAGCGGGGTACACACGCCGACCTGCTGGCGGCGGGCGGCGCCTATGCGGCGCTGTACTCGGAGCAGGTCACTGCCGCCATCGCTGGTTGAGTAGCGCGGAGCTACTCGGAGTAGGTCGCTGGTTGAGTAGCGCGGAGCGCGTATCGAAACCCTCGCCGGGCGGGCCGGTTTCGATACGCGGCGCTGCGCGCCGCTACTCAACCAGCGGGGGCAGGCGGGCCGGTTTCGATACGCGGCGCTGCGCGACGCTACTCAACCAGCGGGGGCCAGCGGGGGTCAGAAGCCGAGGCGGGTGCCGAGCATCTCGCCGAGGCCGGCATCTTCGATCTCGGTGGCCTCGACGTTCGAGCCGGCCTCTTCGGCCCGCTCGCGGGTGGCGGCACCGAAGCGCCCCAGCTTCTCGTGCAGCGAGAGGTGACGCGCGGGTTCGGTGCTGCTGAAGACGTTCGACAGCGCCAGTTCGGAGCCCGATCGCAGGGCATCCAGCCACTGCGATGTGGTGGCGACCGCCGCGAACCCAGTCTGCAGGGTGACGAGAACGCTCTCGTGCAGGGCCTGCGCCGAGACCGTTCCGGCCGAGTTGGCGAGGTCGAGCGTGCCGGTCGCGTCAGAGAGCAGCTCGACGGTCAGGCCCCGCTGCGTGGCGTCGCGGGCGGTGGCCTCGTCGCAGTTCTGCGTCATATAACCGGCGATGGTGATGGTGTCGATGCCGGCGTCGGCGAGCCACGCGGCGAGGTCGGTGCCGTCGAACGCCGAGGCCGCGCTCTTCTGCACGAGGTGGTCGCGCGGCTTGTCGGCGATCGACTCATGCAGCTCGACGCCGCGGCCGCCGGCGGCGAAGATCGGCGACGATGCGCCGGCGACGTGCTGCACGACGACGACGGGCACGTGGGCGTCGGCCGCGACATCCATGGCCATCATGATGTTCGGGATGCTCACATGCAGTGACGGGTAACCGATGGGCAGCTTGCCGTCGACGTACTCGTTCTGCACATCGATGACGATCAACGCTCTATTCACAGCCCCAACGTAACACCGGTGGGCGGTGGTGAACCGTCAAGTACAGTGAGTGGGTGAAGTACGCAGAGACAGTTCTCGACCTGATCGGCAACACCCCGCTCGTTCGGCTCAACAGCGTCACCGAGGGCATCAATGCCACGGTGCTGGCGAAGATCGAATACCTGAACCCCGGCGGGTCGTCGAAAGACCGCATCGCCACGCGCATCATCGACGCGGCAGAACGCGACGGTCTCCTGAAGCCCGGCGGCACCATCGTCGAGCCCACCTCGGGCAACACCGGCGTCGGCCTGGCGCTGGTGGCGCAGCAGCGCGGCTACCGCTGCGTGTTCGTGCTGCCCGACAAGGTGGGTGAAGACAAGCGCAACGTGCTCACGGCGTACGGTGCCGAGATCGTCGTGACTCCGACG
This sequence comes from Subtercola sp. YIM 133946, assembly GCF_036553535.1. Lineage (NCBI taxonomy): Bacteria > Bacillati > Actinomycetota > Actinomycetes > Micrococcales > Microbacteriaceae > Subtercola > Subtercola sp. YIM 133946. Next base: position 36,000 of record NZ_JAZHPE010000049.1, on the reverse strand, counting down.
GCCGTCGCGCCCGAGCATCCCGACTCCTACTATTCGGTGTCAGACCGGCTCGCCCGCGAGATTCCGGGCGCGTTCAAGCCGAACCAGTACGCCAACCAGAACGGCCCACTCAGCCACTACGAGTCGACCGGCCCCGAGATCTGGCGCGACACCGACGGCCAGATCACGCATTTCGTCGCCGGGGTCGGCACGGGTGGCACCATCAGCGGCACCGGGCGCTACCTCAAAGAGGTGTCAGAGGGCCGGGTGCAGGTCATCGGCGCCGACCCCGAGGGCTCGGTGTACTCCGGCGGCACGGGGCGCCCCTACCTCGTCGAGGGCGTTGGCGAAGACTTCTGGCCCACCGCCTACGACCCCTCGGTCGTCGACCAGGTGATCGCGTCGAGCGACGCCGAGTCGTTCGAGCTGACCCGGCGGCTCGCCCGCGAAGAGGGCCTGCTCGTCGGTGGCTCGAGCGGTCTCGCCGTCTCGGTGGCCCTCAAGGCGGCGAAAGACCTGCCGGCCGACGCCGTCGTCGTGGTGCTGCTGCCCGACGGTGGCCGCGGTTACCTCGGCAAGATCTTCAACGACAAGTGGATGCGGTCGTACGGCTTCACCCCCGAGTCGAGCGAGAGCACGGTTCGCGACCTGCTGCATCTGAAAGACGGCGCCCTGCCCGACCTGGTGCACGCCCACCCCACCGACACGGTGCACGACGCCATCGAGATTATGACGAAGTACGGCGTCTCCCAGCTGCCCATACTGACCGCAGAGCCGCCCGTCGTGATCGGCGAGGTCGTGGGGTCGCTGAACGAGCAGACCCTGCTCGAGCAGGTCTTCAGCGGCGAGGCGAACATGCCCGACAAGGTGGGCGGGTTCGCAAGCGAGGCGCTGCCGCTGATCGGCATCAACGAGTCGGTCGCCACCGCACGCGCTGCTCTGACCACATCGCAGGCGCTGCTGGTGACCGACGACGGCAAGCCCGTCTCGGTGGTCACGCGGCAAGACCTGCTGAGCTTCCTCAGCGCGTAGGCCACCCGTCACAGACCGTCACAAACGAATACATTCGCGCCGAGGAGCGTTGAAGAAACCATGCCTGAATCACAGCACTTCGAGACCACCGCCATCCACGCCGGGCAGGAGTTCGACCCCACCACGGGCGCGATCATCCCGCCGATCTACCAGACCTCCACGTTCGTGCAAGACGGCATCGGCGGGTTTCGAAACGGCTACGAGTATGCCCGCGGCGGCAACCCCACGCGCACGTCGCTCGAGACGCTGATCGCCGCGCTCGAGGGCGCCGCGCACGGCTACTCCTTCTCGTCGGGGCTGGCGGCCGAGGATGCCCTGCTGCGCGCTGTGCTCGAACCGGGCGATCACGTGGTGCTGGGCAACGACGTGTACGGCGGAACGCACCGGCTCATCAATACGATCCACTCGAAGTCGGGCATCCTGAACGACACGGTCGAGATGATGGATCTCGAGGCCGTTCGCGCCGCGATCGTTCCGGGCAAGACCAAGATTCTCTGGCTCGAGACGCCGAGCAACCCGCTCATGAAGATCAGCGACATCGCGGCGCTCGCCGAGATCGGGCACGCGGCCGGGGCCATCGTCGTGGTCGACAACACGTTCGCCTCGCCCTATCTGCAGCAGCCGCTGTCGCTCGGCGCCGACGTGGTGGTGCACTCGACGACGAAGTACCTGGGCGGCCACTCCGACGTGCTCGGTGGTGCCGTCGTGCTGAACGACGACGAGCTCGCGTCGAAGGTCGGCTTCCAGCAGTTCGCGGCGGGCGCCGTGTCAGGCCCGATGGATGCCTGGCTGACGGTTCGCGGCATCAAGACGCTCGCCGTGCGCATGGACAGGCACAGTGCCAACGCGCAGGCCATCGCCGAGCGTCTGGTCGGGCATCCGGCGCTCGAGCGCGTCTACTACCCCGGCCTGCCGTCGCACCCGGGCCACGAGCTCGCCGCCCGCCAGATGCGTGGCTTCGGTGGAATGCTCTCGGTCGCTCTGGCGGGCGGGCCGGCCGCTGCACGCACGTTCGCCGAGTCGACGAAGGTGTTCTCGCTTGCCGAGTCGCTCGGTGGGGTCGAGTCGCTCATCGGCTATCCGAGCGAGATGACGCATGCGTCGGTGCGCGGCACGGCGCTCGAGGTGCCCGAGAACATCATCCGTCTCTCGGTGGGCATCGAGAACGTCGATGACCTGCTGGCCGACCTCGACGAGGCGCTCGGCGCGCTCTGACCGGGTCGGGTTTGCCGGCGTCACGGGGCTCGATTTACGATGGTCGGCATGACGACCGACGACGATCCGACACCGGCCCAGCTCGAGAACTCCGACAAACTCGCCAAGCGAACGGTGGGCGGCGAGCTGCGCTACTACGTGAAGAACATCCGCGAACACTGGCCCGTGATCGAGAACGAGCCCGATGCCGAGGGTCACGAGGCGTGGTTCACACCTGACGGAAAGTTCCACGCGACGCACGCGCAGCTCAGGCGCGACGCGGTGCTCGGGGTGCTCTGACCCCGGCCGGGCTTCGCGTCAGAAGACGACGGGTTCGCGGATGATCGGGCAGGTCATGCAGTGGCCACCACCCCGGCCGCGGCCGAGCTCGGCGCCGACGATGGGTATGACCTCGACGCCGGCGCTCGTGAGCAGGTCGTTCGTCTGGGTGTTGCGGTCGTAGGTGTACACCACGCCGGGTCGCAGGGCGACGGCGTTGTTTCCGCTGTCCCACTGCTGGCGCTCGGAGGCATATGCGTCGCCGCCGGTCGCGATGACCTGCAGGCCGGGCAGCCCCAGGGCGCGCGCGACCACGTCGGTGAACGGCGACTGGCCCTCGTCGGTGACGTCGAGGGTGGGCTGGGTCGAGCCGTGACGGGATGCCGAACCAGAGCCTGCCGCCGGGCCGGGCCGCAGCGTGAACGAGTGCACCTCGTCGACGATGCGGGGGTAGAGCGTCACGATGTCGCGATCGGCGAAGGTGAACACGGTGTCGAGGTGCATGGCAGAACGGAGTTTCGGCATACCGGCGACCACGACCTGCTCGGCCGCGCCCTGCTCGAACAGCGCGGCCGCGACCTGGGTGATGGCCTGCCGTGACGTGCGCTCGCTCATGCCCATGAGCACCACGCCGGTGCCCACGGGCATGATGTCGCCGCCCTCCATGCTCGACTGGCCCCAGTTCTGCTCGGGGTCGCCCCACCACACCGTCGAGCCGACGAAGTCGGGGTGGTGCAGGTAGATCGCCTTCATGAGCAGCGTCTCGTCTTTGCGGGCTCCCCAGTACAGCGGGTTGAGAGTCACTCCGCCGTAGAGCCAGCAGGTCGTGTCGCGGGTGTAGAGGGTGTTGGGCAGCGGCGGCATGAGATATTCGCGAACGCCGGTGGTCTCACGGGCGAGCGACAGGTAGCCGTTGCGGTACTCGTCGGGCAGGTCGGAGGTGGCGAGGCCGCCGATGAGGTATTCGGCGAGCATCCGGGGCGTGAGGCTGTCGAGAAAGGCGAGGGTGTCGTCGACGAGCCCGAGTCCGACCTCGTTGGGAACGATCTTGCGGCTGAGCAACCACTCTTTGGCGCCCGGAATGGTCATCGTCTCGGCGAGCAGGTCGTGCAGTTCGACCACCTCGACGCCGTTCGAGCGCAGGTCGGCGACGAAGGCGGCGTGGTCGCGCTGGGCGTTCTCGACCCACATCACGTCGTCGAACAGCAGCGCTTCGGCGTTGGTCGGGGTCAGCCGCCGGTGCGCGAGCCCCGGGGCGCAGACGAGCACTTTGCGCAGCGCCCCCACTTCGGAGTGAACCCCGTACGACGCCGACACCAGCTCCACCACGCGATCTCCCTCGCCCCTGTGCTCCCGCTGCGCTCTGGCGCCACTCTACCCGTCCCCGCTCGCCCGCGCCCCTTGGGCGCAACTGCACCCCTTCGAACTACCGCCCTTGTGCCAAACTGGCGCGCTTACAAGGGATGAGGCTCGAGGCGGCGGCGCGGGAGGGCGGTGGCGGCGGGCGCCTAGCGCCACGTTGTGCCGCAGAGGTGGTGACGCGGGAGGGTGGTGGCGGCGGGCGCGTAGCGCCACGCTGCACCGCAGAGGTGGTGACGCAGGGCGGCGGCGGCGGGCGCGTAGCGCCGCGCTGCGCCGCAGAGGCGGTCGCGCGGGAGGGCGGTGGAGGCGGGCGCGAAGCGCCACGCTGCGCCGCAGAGGCGGCGGCGCAGCCATATGTTCAGAGGTCGGCGGAACCCGAAGTGGCCTCGTCGGGGGAGCCCGACTCGCCCGAGGCAGCGGCGGCCTCGCGGGCCTCGGCCTCGGTGTCGGTGAAGTCGGCAGCGTCTTCTTTGTAGAAGATGGGGCGGTCGCCGATGGAGTCTCCACCCTCGTCGGCGATGGCGTTCTCCTCGGCCGCGTGCGCGCGGTTGGTGAACGCCTCCTGCCCGGGCACGGTGCGGGCGTCGTCGGCGAATTCGCTGGCCAGGATTCCTGGGATGTCGGTCATGGTGAGCTCCTTCTGTGGCTGACGCGGCACGCGCCGCCGGTGCGGGCGGGTGGCGCGATCAGTTCTTCAACGGTAGGCGCGCGGCCCCAGACTGGCAAGCGGGTGGCAGATCTGCTCTTGCCCATTGCTGGCAGGGCGTGTTGACTCGGTGCATGCGGCTCCTTGTTCTCGGCGGAACAGCGTGGCTCGGCCAGCACGTCGTGGTGGCCGCACTGCGGCGTGGGCACTATGTGGCTGCGCTGGCCCGCGGCGAGTCGGGGTCGGTTCCGCCGGGCGCCGAGATCGTGAAGAGCGACCGCAGCCGCCCCGACGCGTACGCCATCGTTCGAACCCGCGACTGGGATGCCGTACTCGACGTCTCGCGTCAGCCGGGCCAGGTGCGGGCCGCCGTCGCCGCCCTGCATGAGCGCAGCGAACGCTTCCTGTTCGTGTCGTCGGGCAATGTCTACGCCGACACCTCGACCCCGCACCAAGACGAGAGCGCCGAGCTGCTCGCCCCTCTCGCCGGCGATGTCATGGAGTCGATGGAGACCTACGGCGAGGCGAAGGTCGCCTGCGAACAGGCCGTTCTCGATGCTTTCGGCGACGACCGGATGCTCGTCGCACGGTCGGGCCTCATCGGCGGCCCCGGCGACACCTTCGACCGCACGGGGTACTGGCCGTGGCGCTTCTCGAAGCCGAGCGTGCCCGACGGCCGCGTGCTGGTGCCCGACGTGCCCGAACTGTTGACGCAGGTGATCGACGTGCGCGACCTCGCCGAGTGGCTGGTCGACGCGGCAGAGAACAAGCTGCACGGAACGTTCAATACGACAGGGCCGAGCATCCCGTTGCCCGATCACCTCGACGTCGCCCGCAGCGTCGCCGGCCACACCGGGCGCGTCGTCAAGGCCCGACAGCACTGGCTGGAGGCGAATGACATCGAACCGTGGGCCGGCGACCGCTCTCTGCCGCTCTGGCTGCCGGTGCCCGAGTACGCCGGGTTCTCGTCGCGCGACAGCACTCGGGCGCGGGCGGCCGGCCTGCGTCACCGCCCGCTCGAAGAGACGCTGGCCGACACGCTGGCGTGGGAGAAGACGAGGCCCGAGGCGAAGCAGCGGCGCTATCGACGCCGCGCCGGCCTGTCAGACTTCGATGAGGCGGAACTGCTGAGCCTGCTGAGTTGACGCGAGGTGTGTCGCCGGATGCCCGGCAGCACATCGACCCTGTGAAGCGCAGTATCGAGAGGAATCACCACATGGCCGACGAGCTACCCGGTACCGTTCTGCCCATCCCCGACCAGGTCTACGTGGGCCCGATCGTGATGGACGCGAAGAAGATGGAGGAGAAGCTCCCGCCCATCGAGATGAAGCGGCCGCCGAAGAAGGCGCCGAACGTGCTGCTCATCATGCTCGATGACGTCGGTTTCGGGGCATCCAGCGCCTTCGAGGGCCCGGTGCCGATGCCGACCGCCGAGCGACTCGCGAACGACGGCCTGCGCTACAGCCGTTTTCACACCACAGCGATCTGCTCGCCCACCCGCGCCGCGATGCTCTCGGGCCGCAACCACCACCAGGTCGGCATGGGAACGTGGCCATCAACGTGAAGAACCGGTCGTGGTCGGTGACGGCCGAGATCACGGTGGACGACCATTCGCACCTCATCGACCCCGAGGAGTGGCTCGCCGCGGCCATGCGCCACCAGTAGGGGGCAGGTCTCGATACGCGTGCCTGCGGCGCGCTACTCGACCGGCGGTTCGCTCGCTGATTGAGTAGCGCGCCGCAGCGACGCGTATCGAAACCCCCGCGTCAGACCGCGGTGATGGTACCCGCGAGCGCCTTCGCCTTCAGAGCGTCGAACTCGGCCTGCGAGATCGCGCCCGAGTCGAGCAGGGCCTTCGCCTTGTGGATCTCGTCGGTCGGCGTGGTGCCGGCGACAGTGCGGATGTAGTCGTTCGCGGCCGTCTCGGCCTGCTTCTGCGCGGCCTGCGAACGCTCTGCCATGCCCCGGCCACGCGCGATCAGGTACACCAGCGCGGTGAGGAAGGGCACGAAGATCAGGAAGATGACCCAGATGGCCTTGAACCACCCGTTCAGCTGGTGGTCGCGAAACAGGTCACCGATGATCGAGAACAGGGCCATCAGGTAGGCGATGAAGACGAAGCTCCAGAAGAAGATGCCGATGACGTTCCAGACGTTGTTGAAAAAATCCATGATGATTCCCCTTGTTGATGCGCCCCGGGTAGGCGCGAGTCCGCGTGCCCGTTCGCACGGTTCGGTGCCTCAAGTATGACGCTCCGCGTACGCCGGCGACACAACCGATTCGGATGAGATCAGGCGGCGTCGATCGAGCGTGCGCACCGGAATCCGATGTGCGTCGTGGCGGTGTCGTCGGCCTGCGGTGAGCGGGCCGCGGGCCGGTAGCGCAGGCAGTATTCGGGCGCGCACAAGTGCGAGCCGCCCTTCAGTGCACGGCGCGGGATGCTCGACCCCGGTTCCGCGCTCGCCGCCGCCCGGCCGGCATCGCTCGGGCTGCACCCGCACGCGCACCCTGCCGCTTCTGCCGGGTGACTGGCCCCCGAGGCCCAGGCGGCCTCGCCGTGTGCGCCCGCCTCGTGCCTCGCCGTGTAATAGCTCGACGTCCACTCCCACACGTTGCCGATCATGTCGACGAGCCCGTAGCCGTTCGGCGGAAACGACCCCACCGCAGCCGTGCCGCGCCACCCGTCGGCCCCCGTGTTGGCGTACGGAAACCGGCCCTGCCAGGTGTCGGCCATCACACGCCCGCCCGGGCGCACCTCGTCACCCCAGGCGTAGGTGGTCTGACGGGTGCTGCCGCCGCGGGCCGCGAACTCCCACTCCTCTTCGGTGGGCAGCCGCCGGCCGGCCCAGGCGGCGTAGGCCGAGGCGTCTTCGAAGCTCACCTGGGTCACCGGATGCTCGTCGAGGCGTTCGGCCCACCCCGCGGGCCGCGCCCCCGCACCGAACGGCTCGCGCCAGTTCGCCCCGGCGCCCCACGCCCACCACTGGCGCCAGTCGTCGAGCGCCACCGGGCCGGCAGACGGCACGAAGACGAGCCCGCCCGGCACGAGGTCGGCCGAGTCGGCGCCCGGAAAGTCGGCGGGGTCGAGCGGCCGCTCAGCCACGGTCACGTATCCGGTCGCCTCGACGAACCGGCGGAACTGCGCCACGGTGACCGGGTGCCGATCGAGCTCGAAGGCCCCCACGGTGACCTCGTGCACCGGCCCCTCCTCGGGGTAGAACTCGTTCGAGCCCATGAGGAACGTGCCGCCGGGTATCGTCACGGCGTCACCGGTGGGCAGAGCATCCATGACGCAATTCTGCCACCCGGCCCCGGTGCGCGGCCCAGTTCGTGCTCATCTCATTCGGCTGATGCCCGTTCGCCGATCGGGCCTCTGGCGCTACGCTCGACATCATCACCGGCACTCGGGTGAGCCGAAGGAGGGGGTCTGTGCGGGTTCTTCCTGGTCTGACGCTGCAGAACGCCGGGCGTGAGACGCTCGCCGGCGTCACCCTGCTGGCCATCGCCGTTCCCCTGAACATCGGCTACGCCCAGATCGCGGGGCTGCCGCCGACCGCCGGTCTGTATGCCCTCATCGTGCCGGCCGTGGTCTACGCGCTCATGGTGTCGTCGCGGCAGTTGGTGGCGTCTCCGGATGCCGCTGCCGCCGCCCTGGTCGCCTCCTCGCTCGGCGGGCTCGCCGTCGCAGGCAGCCAGAGCTACCTCACCATGGCGTTCGCCCAGGCCATCATCGCCGGCGTCTTCTTCGCCCTCTGCTCGGTGTTCCGGCTCGGATTCCTCGCGAACTTCCTCTCGAAACCGATTCTGATCGGGTTCGTCGGCGGCCTGGCGCTCGACATCCTCGTCAGCCAGGTGGCGAAGATGCTCGGCGTGAAGATCAACAGCGGCGGCGACTTCGTTGAGAAGCTGGGCGGCCTCATCACCGGCCTGCCCACGGTGAATGTCTGGGCGGTCGCCATCTCAGTCGGGTCGATCGCCGTGCTGATCATCGGCCGCCGATTCGCACGCGCCGTGCCGTGGGCGCTCCTCGTGCTGATCGCATCGACGATCGTCACCGTTCTCGCCGATCTCGAAGACGCCGGTGTGGCCGTGCTCGGCCCGATCGACGCCGGGCCACCCACGCTGACCTGGCCGATTCTGCCCTGGCTGACGTGGCTGCAGCTCGTGCCGTCGGCCATCGCGCTCGTGCTCGTGACCATGGCCGAGGGCCTGCTCGTCGCGCGCAGCTACGGCGAGAAGCGCGGCTACCCCACGAGCCCCAACCGTGACCTGATGGCCTTCGGCCTCGGCAACATCGCGGCCGGCGCGACCGGCGGCTTCACGATCGGCTCGTCGACCTCGCGCACCGCCGCCATGGACCAGGGCGGCAGCCGCACCCAGCTGCCGAGCATCGTGACCGCGGTGGGCACGCTGCTGCTGGTCATCTTCGGCACGGCGCTGCTCGAACACATTCCGTCGCCGGCCATCGGGGCGATCGTGGCGGTGGCGATCATCCCGTTGCTCGGCATCGCCGAGTTCCGGATGCTCTGGCACCAGCAGCGGTTCGAGTTCGTCATCGGGGCGGTGTGCTTCCTCGGCGCGCTGCTGCTCGGCCCGATCGCCGGCATCGTGATCGCCTTCGTGCTGTCGCTGATCAACCTGGCTCGCCGAGCGGCCAACCCGGCCATCGACGTGATCGGGGCCGACGACGAACCCGCGACATCGCTGCTCGCCGACGGCACGGTCGGCTCTCTCACGGCGCCCGGACTGGTGGTGCTGCGATTCGCCGCGCCGTTGTTCTTCGCCAACGCGAGCGTGTTCGAGAGCGCGGTGCACAGGGCGGTCGGGGCACCCGTCAGCACGCTGGTGCTCGACCTCGAGGCGATGACCGACATCGACGTCACCGGCGCCGAGAGCTTCACGAACGCCCGCGCCTGGCTCACCGGGCGCGGGGTGGCCCTCGCCTACAGTCGGCTGCGGCCCGATCTCGCCCAGAAACTCGACCACTACGCGCTGCTCTCAGGCGTTACGGTGTACCCAACGAACCGGGCGGCCGTCGCCGACCTGGCCCTGAGGTAGCGGGAGACTCTGCATGGTTTCAGCAATCGGCAGCATTCTGCCCCTTGCCTTCGGCATCGCGATCAGCCCGATTCCGATCATCGCGGCCATTCTCATGCTGCTCTCGCCGAAGGCGCGGGGCACCAGCCTCGGCTTCCTGTTCGGCTGGATTCTCGGCATCGTGGTCGCGGTCGTGGTGTTCACCCTGCTGTCGTCGCTGCTGCCCTCCGGGGGCGACGACGCATCGAATCCGACCGCGGGCACGATCAAGATCGTGCTGGGCATCCTGCTGCTGCTGCTCGCCGTGCGGCAGTGGCGCTCGCGGCCGAAGGGCGACGCCGAGCCGGCCCTGCCGAAGTGGATGGCCGCCATCGACTCGATGACCGCCCCGAAGGCCCTCGGGCTCGGCTTTCTGCTGTCGGCGCTGAACCCGAAGAACCTGCTGATGGGGGTCGCCGCGGGCGTGGCCATCGGCTCGGCGGCGCTGCCGGTCGGCGACGACGTGGTCGTCATCGCGGTGTTCACGGTGATCGCCGCCTCGACCGTGGCCGTGCCCGTCATCGGCTACCTGATCGCCTCGGCCCGGCTCACCGGTGCGCTGCAGCAGCTGCGCACCTGGCTCGTGCACAACAACGCCACCGTCATGAGCATCCTGCTGCTCGTGATCGGCATCGTCGTCATCGGCAAGGGCCTCGCCAACTTCTGATCCCGTCACGCACCATCAACCAACAAGGAGTAACACAATGGCAGATTTCGAATACGGGCCCGTCGAGATGCTTCTCATCGGGTTCGAGGGTGAGCGCCCCGGCCCCGCAGTGGTCGAGGCCATCGCCGACCTCATCGAGGGCGGGCTCGTGCGCCTGCTCGACCTCACCTTCATCACACGCAACGAGCTCGGCGAGGTGAGCACCGTCGAGATCGAAGACGTCTCAGACGAGTACGGCTTCGGCGGCGTCGAACTCGAGGCCACGGGTCTCGCGGCCGACGAAGACATCGCGGAGTTCGCCGAATCGGTTCCCCCCGGAACCTCGGCCGCGCTCGTGGTGGTCGAGCTCGTCTGGGCCAAGAACCTCGCGTCGAAGCTGGCGCAGTCGAACGGCACCGTGCTCGGCTTCGAGCGCATTCCCGCGCCGATCGTGAACGCGGCGCTCGCCGAGATCACCGACTGAGCCGTTCGCACTCCCTCCCCACACCCGAACAACACGCAGAGAGAAGCACATCATGATGATGAGAAGAATGGGCCGCCCCGGCCTGATCGGCCTCGCCGCCCGCACCGCCGTCGTCGCCGGAACGGCCACCGCCGTCTCGGGCGGCATGCAGCGCCGCAGCGCCGAGAAGCAGCAGGGCCAGGCCGAGCAGCAGCAGTACGAGGCCCAGCAGCAGCAGGCCCAGATCGACGCGGCGGCTGCAGCGGCCGTGGCGGCCCAGACGGCGGCGGCACCGGTCGCCGCGCCCGCACCGGCTGCTCCGGCCGACAGCGGCAGCGATGTCATCGGCGAGCTGCAGAAACTGGCCGGCCTGCACTCGCAGGGCATCCTGTCTGACGCCGAATTCTCGGCCGCGAAGGCGAAGCTGCTCGGCATCTGACGTTCGGGCCCAGGTGCGGGCCGCCCCGGTGCGGCCTGACCCTGGGCGCCCGTGCCCGGGTGTTGCCTGACCGTGGCCCGGGTGCGGCCGTCAGGCGTGCGTGAGCCAGTACGCTGCGCCGAGCAGGGGCGCGTCGTCGAGCAGGCGGGATGCCCGCAGCTCGACCCGCGCCGCCCGCTCGGGATACTGCGCCGCCAACCCGGCGCGGAACGGGGCCTCGAGCAGATCCCACGAACGCGAGATCGACCCGCCTGCGACGAGCACGGCGGCGTCGAAGGCGTCGATCCACGGCGCGAGTGCGCCGCCGAGCGCCTCGAACGCCGAGGCGAGCACCGCCATCGCGGTCGAGGTGCTGTCGGCGCGGGCGAGCTCGGCGATGGCTTTGACGCTGAGGGTCTCGCCGGTCATCCGTTCGTAGCTCGCGATGATGGCGCGGGTCGAGACCGTGTCTTCGAGGGGTTCGCCCCCGATGCTGAGCAGGTGCACGGTGCCATTGGTCGGCACGTCGACGCGGGTGCGCACCGGCACACCGTGGTCGAGGAACGACGACCCGATGCCGGTGCCCAGGGTGATGCACACGGCGCGGTCGAACCCGGCCGCCTGGCCGTACACCCACTCGCCGATGCCATAGGCACCCGCGTCGTGCACGAACCGCACGTTCGCAGGCTCGGTCGACAGCCGTGGCGCCAGCTCGGCGCGCAGGTCGACATTCGCGAGGCGTTCGAACTTGGCGACGTTCTCGAACGTGCCGACGGCGCGCTCGAAGTCGAACGGGTCGGGCATGGCGATGCCCCAGCGCGCCCCCGGTGCCGCGCCCAGTTCGAGGCAGGCGGCCGCCCAGCCGCCCACGATCTCGTCGACCGAGCCGTGGGCGTCGATGTCGCGCTGCACTCGAGCGACGACCTCGCCGCCGCGGGTGACGGCGGCGGTGACGTGGCTGCCGCCGACGTCTACGACGTGCACGAGTGCGGGGGAGTCGGTCATCGTGGTGCGGTGCTCTCGTCGAAACGCTGCGGCTGCAGCTGGTGCCTGGTGCCGGGTGCCGGGTGATCACGCGGCGCCTCCAGAACAGTACCAAAACGCCTGGCGTGGCAGTAAAACGACGAAAGTGGGCGGGGCAGCCATGTCGCCGCGGGAGTGGGCGGGCCACGATGGAGCCATGACAGGTCAGGAGGCGGCGGGCGGGTCGGCCGCGCCGGGCGGGTCGGCTGCGCCGGACGCGACGGGCGGGCCGGGCGTACACCGGGGAACGGTCGGGCTCGCCCAGGGCGCGGCACTGTACATCGCGGCCGTGCTCGGAACGGGCATCCTGGTGCTGCCCGCCCTCGCCGCGCAGGCCGCCGGGCCGGGGTCGATCGTGGCCGTCGCGGTGCTCGTGCTGCTCTCGGTGCCGCTCGCCGGCACGTTCGCGGCGCTCGCCGCGCGGTTTCCCGACTCGGGCGGCGTCGCCACGTTCGTGCGTTCGGCGCTCGGCCGAACGGCGGCACGGATGACCGGCTACTGGTTCTTCTTCGGCGTGTCGGTCGGCACGCCCGTCGTCGCCCTGCTCGGGGCCGAGTACGTCGTCGCGGTGCTGGGCGCACCTGAGTGGGTGGCCTTCGTGGTCGCTCCGGTCATTCTCGTGCCCTCGTTCGTGCTCAACGCGTTCGGACTGCGAGTGTCGGGGCGGGCGCAGCTGGTGCTGTCGGCTCTGCTGGTGGCGACGGTGATCGGGGTGGTGGTGGCGGCCGCGCCGGCGGCCGACCCGGCGAACTTCGAGCCGCTGCTGCCGCACGGCTGGGCGGGCGTCGGCACCGCGATCAGCCTGTTCGTCTGGGCATTCGCGGGCTGGGAGGCCGTCACCCACATCGCGGGCGAGTTCGTCGACCCGCGGCGCACCATTCCGCGCGCCACCGCGATCGCGATCGTGGTGGTCGGTGCCGCCTATCTCGCGCTGCAGATCGTCACGGTCGGCGTACTCGGCTCGTCGGCCGGCTCGAGCACAGTGCCGCTGCTCGCGCTCGTGCAGACCGCGGCACCGTTCTGGGGGCGCATCGCCGTGGCCTCCATCGCGGCGATCGTCGCGCTCGGAGTGCTGAACGCCTACGTCGGCGCCTTCGCCAAGCTCGGCGCGTCGCTGGGCCGCGACGGCGACCTGCCGCGCTGGTTCGGTGCGGGCTCTGAAGCGGGTGGTCTGCCGCGTCGAGCCCTGCTGCTGGTCGCCGGCCTGGCCGCCGTCGACTACACGCTGATGGTGCTCTCGGGCGGCACCCTGACCCCGTTCATCCTCGTGCACACCAGCTGCATGGTGGCTGTCTACGCGCTCGGAGTCGCGGCGGCGCTCCGGCTGCTGAAACGGTTCTCGGTGGGGTGGTGGATGGCCGGGTCATCCATTCTGCTCGTCGCCGGGCTGCTCGTGCTCGCCGGTGCCCACCTGCTCGCACCAGCCGTGCTGGCGCTTACCGCACTCGTTGTTACCGTTGTCACACCCGCACTGCACAGGAAGAAGGGCCATGTCACGCCGATTCGTCGACCTAAGCCACACGATCAGTGAGGGGCTGGTGACCTACCCGGGCCTGCCGTCTCCGACGTTCACGCCGCATCTCACCCGGGAGGCGTCGCGGGCGAACTACGCGCCGGGCACCCAGTTCCAGATGGACATCATCACGATGATCGGCAACACGGGCACCTATCTCGACAGCCCGTTCCACCGCTACGCCGACGGCGGAGACCTCTCGACGCTGGCCCTCGAGACACTCGCCGAACTGCCGGCCGTCGTCTTCCAGTTTCCGGGCGTCGCGGGCACCTCGCTCGACGGCCCGGCGCCCGAAGACCAGTCGGAGTTCGCGTTCGACGGCCGCGCCGTCACCGCAGACGCGTTCGGCACCGAAGACCTGCGGGGCACCGCCGTTCTGCTCAGCACGGGCTGGGATGCTCATTTCGGCACTCCTGCGTACGCCTCGGGCGCTCCCTTCCTGAGCGAAGACGGGGCGCGGCTGCTGGTCGAGCGGGAGGTGGCGCTGGTGGGCATCGACTCGCTGAACATCGACGACACTTCGCCGCAGTCGGGCGGCGCGCGACCCGCCCATTCGCTGCTGCTCGACGCGGGCATCCACGTCGTCGAGCACTTGACGGGCCTCGGCGGCCTGCCGTTCAGAGGCGCGCGGTTCACGGCGGTGCCAGCGAAGGTGGCCGGGTTCGGCACCTTTCCGGTGCGAGCCTTCGCGACCATCGACGGCCCCTGACCCGCGGCGGGCGGCGTCTCGCGCGGCCCGCTTTGCGCACGAGCACGTTCTGGGGCGTCATAGCGTGCATCTGCGCACTACCGAACGCCGGGCAGGGCTCGGTGGGCGGCGGTGGGGCGCCGTAGGCTCAGAGGTGTGACCAGCGACACCGACGAGGCCGAGGCGGGCATCCTGAACCGGCCCTACCGCTGGGTTACCGTCGGCATGCTGGCGATGATCCTGCTGGCGGCGTTCGAAGCGCTCGCGGTGACCACGGTGATGCCCACGATCAGCCGCGAACTCGATGGGGGCAGCTTGTACGCCCTGGCCTTCTCGGGGCCGCTGGCGGTGGGCGTGGTGGGCATGGTCGTCGCCGGCAACTGGTCTGACCGGGCAGGTCCGAAGCGTGCCCTGTACGCCGCGGTGTTCTCGTTCGCCGGCGGGCTGCTCGTCGCCGGGTTCGCGGTGAGCATGCCGATGCTGGTCGCCGGCCGGCTGATCTCTGGTCTCGGCGGCGGCGGGCTCACGGTCGCGCTGTATGTTCTGGTCGCGCGCGTCTTTCCGCCGCACCTGCATGCGCGGGTGTTCGCCGCCTTCGCCGCCGCCTGGGTGATCCCCTCGCTGGTCGGGCCGTTCGTCGCCGGCGCGGTGGCACAGACGGTCGGCTGGCGCTGGGTCTTCCTCGGCGTCGTCGTGCTGGTGCTGCTCGCGATGATCATGGTGGTGCCCGTCATGCGGGGGTTCCCGACCGCGCACAGCGACGTTCCGTGGAACGCCACACGCATTCTCTGGTCGATCGTCGCCGCCCTCGCAGTGCTGGGCGCGAGCCTGGCGGGCCAGTTCAGCGGTGTGACGGTGTGGCTGGTGTCGCTGGCCGCCATCGTCGTGGCGGTGTTCGCTCTTCGCCCCCTGCTGCCGGCCGGGGCGCTGCGGGCGGCGCGCGGGCTGCCCACGATCATCGTGCTGCGCGGACTGCTGTCGGGCGCCTACTTCGCCTCTGACACCTACCTGCCCTACTTCTTCACCAGCCAGTACGGCTTCTCGCCCACGCTGGCCGGGCTCTCGCTGTCGGTGTCGGGGGTGTCGTGGGCGATCGCGTCGTGGGCGATGACCCGGTTCGCCGGCCGCTGGAGCGACACCGCGAGCATCCGTCTCGGAATCGTGCTGGTTCTGGTGGCGGTGGCTGCGGCCCTCGGATGCTCGCTGCTGGCTCTGCCGGCCGGTGTCGCCATCGCGGGCTGGGTGTTCGCCGGTGCCGGCATGGGCGTGGTCTACCCGCGACTCTCGGTGGCGACCCTGCGTCTGTCGACGCCGTCGAACCAGGGCTTCAACTCCTCGGCCCTGGCCATCTCCGACTCGACGATCGCGGCCCTCGCCCTCGCCCTCACCGCCGGCATCTTCGCCGCGCTGGGCGGCGGCTCGGCCGGTGCGGGCCAGGGGGCATCGGCCGGAGCGGGGTCGGCCGAGGCGGTCAGCGTGCTTGCTTTCACGGGGTGCTTTGTGCTGTCGGGCATCCTGGGCCTGTTCGCCCTGGCGCTCAGCGGCAGGGTGCGTGCGCGACACGCCGAAGCGGCCGATGTCAGTGGTGGCGAGTAGATTTTTTTTCGTGGGGCGAGGTTATCCACAGTTCTGAATCGAAGGCCGGTTTTTCGCGGAATTACCTGTGGATGGCGGGTGTTGAATAAGTGTGGAAAGCGGTGCGAACCTGTGGAAAATTACACGGGTGTAACTACTTCATGTAGGGGTCTGTTCAGAAACTGACAACTAGATGTAGTGTTGGATTCCCCGGCAGGGAGAACATCGGCCGGTACAGAATTTCATCCAGAATCCGCACCCATCGGCGTAGCCGACGGTGATGAGCGAAAGGCGCAATACATGGCAATCACGGTCTACACCAAGCCCTCGTGCGTACAGTGCACGGCGACCTACCGCGCCCTCGAGAACAAGGGGCTCGAGTTCGAGATCTTCGACGTCTCCGTCGACGAGAAGGCCCTCGCGGCCGTCAAAGAGCTGGGGTACCTCCAGGCTCCCGTCGTCATCACCGACGACGACCACTGGTCGGGCTTCCGCCCCGACAAGATCGCCGAGCTGGCAGCCCGCTCTGTCGCGTAGATGTATGTGCTGATGAAGCGCCGGTGCCTCTCCGGCGCTCCGCGCGTCGGAAGTGCTCGATGGTGACAGATCTGGTTTACTTCTCCAGCGTCTCTAACAACACGCACCGATTCGTCGAGAAGCTGGGCCGGCAGGCGAAACGCATCCCCGTCAATGCATACAAGAACGGGGCACGGGAGAAGCCGCTCGTCGTCAACGACCCGTACGTGCTCGTACTGCCCACGTACGGTGGGGGAACAAACGGGGGCGCAGTACCCAAGCAGGTCATCCACTTTCTCAACGACACGCACAACCGCTCGCTCATACGCGGTGTGATCGCTGCCGGCAACACGAACTTCGGCGAGGCCTACTGCCTCGCCGGCGACATCGTCTCGAAGAAGTGCGACGTCGCCACTCTCTATCGCTTTGAAGTATTCGGTACGCCCGACGATGTCGAGGCCGTCACAACAGGATTGGATGAATTTTGGAAAGCACACTGATCGAGGCGCCGGGCGCGGCCACGGCCCTCGACTACCACGCGTTGAACGCGATGCTGAACCTCTACGACGCCGACGGCAACATCCAGTTCGACAAAGACAAAGAGGCGGCGAAGCAGTACTTCCTGCAGCACGTCAACCAGAACACCGTCTTCTTCCACAACCTGAAGGAGCGCCTCGACTACCTGGTCGAGAAGGAGTACTACGAGCAGGCTGTGCTCGACCAGTACTCGTTCGAGTTCATCCAGAAGCTCAACGACCTCGCGTACTCGAAGAAGTTCCGTTTCGAGACGTTCCTCGGGGCGTTCAAGTACTACACCTCGTACACGCTGAAGACGTTCGACGGCAAGCGGTACCTCGAGCGCTTCGAAGACCGCGTGGTCATGACCGCCCTCGGCCTGGCCGACGGTGACGAGACGCTCGCGATCAACCTCGTCGAGGAGATCATCGGCGGCCGCTTCCAGCCGGCCACCCCCACCTTCCTCAACACGGGCAAGGCCCAGCGCGGCGAGCTCGTCTCGTGCTTCCTGCTGCGCATCGAAGACAACATGGAGTCGATCTCGCGGGCGATCAACTCGTCGCTTCAGCTGTCGAAGCGCGGCGGCGGTGTCGCGCTGCTGCTGTCGAACATCCGCGAGGCCGGCGCACCCATCAAGCAGATCGAGAACCAGTCGTCGGGCATCATTCCCGTGATGAAGCTGCTCGAAGACTCCTTCAGCTACGCCAACCAGCTCGGTGCCCGCCAGGGTGCCGGCGCGGTGTACCTGTCGGCGCACCACCCCGACATCCTGCGCTTCCTCGACACCAAGCGGGAGAACGCCGACGAGAAGATCCGAATCAAGACCCTGTCGCTGGGTGTCGTCGTGCCCGACATCACGTTCGAGCTCGCCAAGAACGACGAAGACATGTACCTGTTCTCGCCGTACGACGTCGAGCGGGTCTACGGGGTGCCGTTCGGCGACATCAGCGTGACCGAGAAGTACCGCGAGATGGTCGACGACCCGCGCATCCGCAAGTCGAAGATCAAGGCGCGTGAGTTCTTCCAGACGCTCGCCGAGATCCAGTTCGAGTCGGGCTACCCGTACATCATGTACGAAGACACCGTGAACAAGGCGAACCCCATCAAGGGGCGCATCAACATGTCGAACCTCTGCTCAGAGATCCTGCAGGTCAACACGCCGACGACCTACAACGAAGACCTGTCGTACGCCGAGATCGGCAAAGACATCTCGTGCAACCTGGGCTCGCTCAACATCGCGCTGACCATGGATTCACCCGACTTCGGCCTCACGGTCGAGACGGCCATCCGGGGCCTCACCTCGGTGTCGAACCAGAGTCACATCTCGTCGGTGCGCTCGATCGAGGTCGGCAACGACCGCTCGCACGCTATCGGCCTCGGCCAGATGAACCTGCACGGCTACCTCGCTCGTGAGCGCGTGTTCTACGGGTCGGAGGAGGGTGTCGACTTCGCGAACATCTACTTCTACACGGTGCTGTTCCACGCGCTGCGGGCCTCGAACCGCATCGCCATCGAGCGCGGCGAAGCCTTCGACGGGTTCGCCGACTCCACCTACGCCTCGGGCGAGTTCTTCGACAAGTACACCTCGCAGGCGTGGACGCCGGCCACCGTCAAGGTCGCGTCGCTGTTCGACAACGCGTCGATCCACATCCCGACGCAGGCCGACTGGGAGGAGCTGCGCGCCTCGGTGATGGCGCACGGCATCTACAACCAGAACCTGCAGGCGGTGCCCCCGACCGGCTCGATCTCGTACATCAACAACTCGACGGCGTCCATCCACCCGATCGCGTCGAAGATCGAGATTCGCAAGGAGGGCAAGATCGGGCGCGTGTACTACCCGGCTGCGTTCCTCACGAACGACAACCTCGAGTACTACCAGGACGCGTACGAGATCGGCTACGAGAAGGTCATCGACACCTACGCCGCGGCGACGCAGCACGTCGACCAGGGCCTCTCGCTGACGCTGTTCTTCCGCGACACCGCCACCACCCGCGACATCAACAAGGCGCAGATCTACGCGTGGCGCAAAGGGATCAAGACGATCTACTACATCCGCCTGCGCCAGATGGCCCTCGAGGGCACCGAGATCGAGGGCTGCGTCAGCTGCACCCTGTAGTAGGTCCGCTGGTTGAGTAGCGACGAAGTCGCGTATCGAAACCAACACACCCGAGCGCATCGATGCTGGTTTCGATACGCGCTTCGCGCTCCTCAACCAGCGAACCGTGAGAAGAGAAGAAACCCGTGGCTGAACAGCTTCGACTGGCCCGCAATGTGCAGGCCATCAACTGGAACAAGATCCAAGACGACAAAGACGTCGAGGTGTGGAACCGTCTCGTGAACAACTTCTGGTTGCCCGAGAAGGTTCCGCTCTCGAACGACGTGCAGTCGTGGGCCACGCTGACGCCGGCCGAGCAGCAGCTGACGATGCGGGTGTTCACCGGGCTGACGCTGCTCGACACCATCCAAGGCACCGTCGGCGCCGTCTCGCTGATTCCCGACGCGGTGACCCCGCACGAGGAGGCGGTGTACACGAACATCGCCTTCATGGAGTCAGTGCACGCCAAGTCGTACTCGTCGATCTTCTCGACGCTGTCGAACACGAAAGACATCGACGAGGCGTTTCGCTGGTCGACCGAGAACCCGAACCTGCAGAAGAAGGCAGACATCGTTCTCGACGACTACCACGGTGACGACCCGCTGAAGCGCAAGGTCGCCTCGACGCTGCTCGAGTCGTTCCTGTTCTACTCGGGCTTCTATCTGCCGATGTATTGGTCGTCGCGGGCGAAGCTCACGAACACGGCCGACCTGATTCGTCTCATCATCCGTGACGAAGCTGTGCACGGGTACTACATCGGCTACAAGTTCCAGCGCGGGCTCGAGAAGGTCGACCAGGCCAAGCGCGACGAGATCAAGGACTACACGTTCGCGCTCGTCTACGACCTCTACGAGAACGAGACGCAGTACACGCAAGACCTGTACGACGAGGTCGGTCTGACCGAAGACGTCAAGAAGTTCTTGCACTACAACGCCAACAAGGCGCTGATGAATCTCGGCTACGAGCCGATGTTCCCGAAGACGGTCACCGACGTGAACCCGGCCATCCTCTCGGCCCTCTCGCCGAACGCCGACGAGAACCACGACTTCTTCTCGGGCAGCGGTTCGTCGTACGTCATCGGCAAGGCCGTGAACACCGAAGACGAAGACTGGGACTTCTAGGCTCCTCTCGCCCACCCGCGCGTAGGATCGTGGCGTCGGAGGGCGTCGGAGGCCTAGGCGGCGCCGCCCTGAGCGGCCACGTCGTCGGAGTCGGCGGGCAGCTGGCCCACCAGCTCCTCGGCCTCGTCGGCGTCATCGGCCGACGCGGCCGCCTCGCTGGCGCGCTTGCCGAGCTCGACGGCGACCAGCGACCCGATGATGCCACCGCCGAGCGCCAGCACCCCACCGAGTACGCCCCAGCGGCGCTTGCCGAAGAGGGAATCGAGCGAGACCGTTCCCGGCCCGTCTTCGCTGAGAGCGGTGACCGCGGCGATCAGCACGGCGTTGTACTCGAAGCCGCCGCCGCTGTTCCACACGCCGTTCTTCCAGTGCACTTTGCGCACCGCGGTCAGCATGGTCGCCACGAGCCCGGCGGATGCCACGGGCGTGAGCAGCCCGAGTGCGAACGCCGCTCCGCCGAACGTCTCGGTACCGGCCGCGAGTACGGCGTTGCGCCTCGCGGGCTTCATGTCGATGCTGCTCATCATCTTCTCGGCACCGTCGAGGCCGGGGCCGTCGAACGAGCCGGTGAGCTTCTGCAGTCCGTGGCCGACGAAGAGCCCGCCGATCAGCAGTCGAAGAAAGAGCTTGCCAAGATTCATGAGTGCCTCCGCCGGGGTGGATGATCGAAACCACAGGTTCTGCCTGCTGCCACGCTAGCGCACTCGCCCGGCGACCGATCGGGGCTTGACGCGACCGACCGGGGTTCGCCTCCCCGAGTCGAGGTCTGGTGGTCCGCTGCGACCGCGGCGCTACGCGGCGCCCGCACGCGGCGTAGGGCAGGATTGAAGCCATGAGCCCGTCGCTGAACGTCGTTGTCGCGCCCGATTCGTTCAAGGGCAGCGCGACCGCTGCCGAGGTGGCTGCGGCCATCGGCGCCGGCTGGCGTGACGCCCGCCCAGACGACACCGTTCAGCTGCTGCCGATGGCCGATGGCGGCGAGGGAACGATCGACGCCTTCGCCCTCGCGGTGCCCGGCGCGATTCGAATCGCGGTCAGGGTAACCGGCCCCGACGACCGGCCCGTCGAGGCCGAATGGCTGTGGCTGCCCCCGGCGCCGGGCGACACGGGTACCGGCGGCACCGGCGTGGTGGAGCTCGCGAACACCAGCGGCATCACCCTCCTCGACCCGCTTCGTCCGCTGGATGCCCACACCATCGGCTTCGGCCAGGCCATCGCCGCGGCGCTCGACCACGGCGTCGACAAGCTCCTGCTCGCCATCGGGGGCAGCTCGTCGACCGACGGCGGCGCAGGAGCGCTGAGCGCCCTCGGCGCCCGCTTCCTCGACGGCGCAGGCGAGCCCATTGTGCCCGGCGCCCGCGGTCTGGCCGCCCTCGCCTCCGCCGACCTGACTGGGCTCCGGGCGCTGCCGACCGACGGCGCCGTGGTCGTCACCGACGTGACCAACCCGCTGCTCGGTGAGAACGGCGCGGCCGCCGTCTTCGGCCCGCAGAAGGGCGCCGACCCCGACACCGTGGGCGAGCTGGATGCCGCACTCGCCACGCTCGCCCGTGTGCTCGGCGCCGACCCGGCTGCCATCGCCGCCGTCGACGCCCCCGTCGATCTGCAGGAGTGGTCGGAGGGCGACCTCGGCTACATTGCCGACCCGGTGACGGGCGAGGCCGACGTCTCGGGGTTCGCGCCCGCGCCAGACGGCGACGGCTCGGGCGATGTATCCCGTGACGGCGGCGTTGCCGCGCCCCACGGGCAGGCCTCAGCGGGCAACGGCGCCATTGCCGCGATCGACCTCGCCGCGCCGGGGGGAGGAGCCGCGGGCGGAACCGGGTTCGGTCTGCTGGTGTGGGGCGCGAGCATCCGTGCCGGGGCCGACGCCGTGGGAAGCGCCATCGGGCTGCCGGCCCAGATCGAGACGGCCGACGTCGTCATCACGGGCGAGGGGCGGTTCGACAACCAGTCGGCGGCCGGCAAGGTTCCGGGCTACGTTCTGGCGCTCGCCCAGCGCTTCGACGCGTTCGCCCTGCTGGTGGCGGGCAGCATCGAGACCGACCCCGACGACTTCGCCGCCTTAGTCTCGCTGACCGAGCTCGCCGGCAGCTCGGCCGAGGCGATCGCCAACCCGAAGCCCTTTCTGCACGCGGCGGGGAGGTCGCTGGCGAAGGGCGACGCGAAGACGCCCGCGGCGGCGCTCTGAGGCGTGCGATGAGCATCCTGATCGAGGCCGACGAGCTGCGTGCCCTAGTGCAGCAGGATGCACCCGTGCGCGTTCTCGATGTGCGCTGGAGCCTGGCGCAGCCCGACGGGCGCCCTGCGTATCTGGCCGGGCATATTCCCGGTGCGGTATACGTCGACCTCGAGGCTGACCTGGCGGGTCACGGCGCGCCGTCAGATGGCCGGCACCCTCTGCCCGCGGTTGACGATCTGCAGGCCGCCGCCCGCCGCTGGGGTATCGACGACGGCGACACGGTCGTCGTCTACGACGATCTCGGCAACCTGTCGTCGGCCCGCGCGTGGTGGCTGCTCGGCCACGCCGGCGTCTCCGACGTGCGGATGCTCGACGGCGCCCTGCGCGCCTGGACCGACGCCGGCCTCCCCCTCGAACACGGCGAGCGCACGATCACGCGGGGCACGGTGCACCTGTCGTACGGCAGTCGTGCCACGCTCGCCATCGACGAGGCGGCCGAACTCGCGCGCACCGGAGTCCTGCTCGACGCCCGCGCTCCGGAGCGCTTCCGCGGCGACGTCGAGCCGGTCGACCCGCGGGCGGGCCACATCCCGGGCGCGGTCAACGCCCCGGCGGCGGTGACCCTCGACGCGACCGGCCGCTTCCTTCCCAGAGAGCAGCTGCGCGCGACGTTCGAGGCGCTCGGTGTGCGACCGGATGCCCCCACCGGCGTCTACTGCGGCTCGGGTGTGATGGCTGCGGCCGACATCGCGGCCCTCGCCCTCGCGGGGTTCGACGCCGCACTCTACCCGGGCTCATGGTCGGCCTGGTCGAACACCCCCGGCCGCCCGGTGGCCACGGGGCTCGCCGCTCCCGCCGCCACCGCTCCCGCCGTCGCTCGCGCCACCACTGCCGCGCAGACTCCGGGTGCCACCAACCGCCGAGCCGCGACGGACGAGTAGCAACGACAGGTGTCAGCCGTCGAGCTCCGCTGCGTCGAAGAGGGCCGTCGTCTGCAGCACGATGCCGTTGCCGTCGGGGTCGTCGATGGTGACGTACGTGCCCCACGGCGCGCGCTCGATCTCGCCGATCGAAACGCCGAGCGTGCGGAGGCGTTCGACCTCGCCGTCGAGGTCGTCGGTCTCGAGCACGATGCCCTTCACCGAGCCCGCCGGCATCGTGCCGAACCAGGTGACGAGGGTGATGGCGGTCTGCGCACCGGGTGGCGACACGACAACCCAGCGCATGTCGGGAGACATCTGCACATCGTCGACGAGGTCGAACCCCAGGGTGTCGACGTAGAAGTCACGCGCCCGGTCTTGATCGCTCACCGGAACCGAGAACAGCCGCACGTGGGTGATCGTCATGCCCACATCATGCGCGCGTGCCGCGCCTTCCGTCAACCGCGGGTGGTCAGTGGGGCTGGGGGAGTGAGCCGAGCACCTGCGCGGCGCGGTACTGGGCGGCGATGGCGGGCACGGTGGCCACCTCGAGCTCGGCCACGAACGAGACCGGCCAGGTGGGGCGGGCGCCCGTGAGGGTCCAGGCGGCCTGGCGGGCGGCCCCGTCGGCCACGTACTCACCCGGCGTCGGAACCGACACGGGTGCGTCGAACACCTGCGCGGCGACGGCCTGCACGGCCGCGTTCTGCGCCGCGCCGCCGATCAGCAGCACGCGCTGGGTGTCGACGCCGAGGTCGCGAATGGCGGTCACTCCGTCGGCGAGGCCGCAGAGCATCCCTTCGATCGCGGCACGCGCCAGGTTCTCGCGGGTGGTCGAGGCGATCGTCAGGCCGGCCAGCGTGGCGGTCGCCTCGGGCTGGTTCGGGGTGCGCTCGCCTTCGAAGTACGGCACGAGCACCGCGCCGCCCGCGCCGGGCTGGGCGGCCAGCGCCAGGCGGGCGAACTCGTCGTAGTCGACGCCGAGCAGCGCGCTGATCGACGCCAGGATGCGCGCCGCGTTCAGCGTCACGACGATGGGCAGAAAACCGCCCGCGGCGTCGGCGAAGCCGGCGACGGTGCCGCTCAGGTCGGCGACCGGATGATCGGTGACGGCGAAGGCGGTGCCAGAGGTTCCGATGCTGATGACCACGTCGCCCGCGGTGGCGTCGAGGCCGAGCGCGGCGCCAGCGTTGTCGCCCGCGCCCGCTCCGACCACGATGCCCGCCGGGATGATCGACGCGGGTGCGCCGGCGGCGTCGCCGGAGGCGTACGAGGCGTCGCCCGGGTGGTCGACTGTCACGCCGGCGACCTCGCCGGTCTGCACGACGCGCGGCAGGGTGACCGGAGCCTGCCCGTGGGCACGATCCGCCTCCTGCTCGGCCTCCGCCTCGAGGGCTGACTCGGCGCCGGCCTCGTCAGTGAGCTCTGCGACTCCGAGGGCCTCGACGGCTGGGCGGCCGAACGCCGTCTCGAACAGCCCGTAGTCGTAATCGTTCGTCGCCGGGCTCCAGTACGAGGTGCCACTGGCGTCAGAGCGATCGGTGGTCAGAGCATCCAGTACCGGGCCGAGCGGGGACTCGTCAGCAGGGCCGTAGCCGAGCAGCCGCCAGGTCAGCCAGTCATGGGGGAGGGCCACTGCGGCGACCCGAGCAGCATTCTCGGGCTCGGCATCGCGCAGCCAGCGCAGTTTCGTCGCGGTGAACGAGGCCACCGGCAGAGATCCTGAGCGTGCGGCGTACCCGTCGGGCCCATCGGTGCCCACCTCTTCGCGCAGGGCGGTGGCGGCGGCGGCGCTGCGGGTGTCGTTCCAGAGCAGCGCGTCGCGAATCACCCGCCCGTCGGCGTCGAGCACCACCATGCCGTGCTGCTGGCCGGCGATCGACACGGCAGAGACATCGGCGAACCCGCCTGCGTCGGCGATGGCCTTCTGCAGGGCATCCCACCACGCCGCCGGGTCGACCTCGGTGCCGTCAGGATGCCCGGCGCGCCCTTCGCGCACCAACGCCCCCGTGTCGGCGTCACGGATGACGACCTTGCAGCTCTGCGTACTCGAGTCGACTCCGGCGACGAACATCGGTGTTCCTTACATGTGTTCGGTGATGGGGATGGTTGGTCTCGATACGCGCTGTGCGCTACTCGACCGGCGGTGGCGCGCCGGTTGAGTAGCTCCGCAGGAGCGTATCGAAACCGCGGTGGGGCGCTGGTTGGTCTCGATACGCGCTGCGCGCTACTCGACCGGCGGTGGGGCGATGGTTGGTCTCGATACGCGCTGCGCGCTACTCGACCGGCGGTGGGGCGATGGTTGGTCTCGATACGCGCTGCGCGCTACTCGACCGGCGGTGGGTGGGCCGCTGGTTGAGTAGCTCCGCAGGAGCGTATTGAAACCCCCCGACCAGTACGACCTAGCGCGCGCCCGTGAGGTGCTCGAGCGCGAGCTGGTTGAGGCGCACGAAGCCGAAGCCCTTGCCATTGAAGTACTGCGCGCTGTCGAAGTCTTCGTAGGCGCTGCGGTCGGCGAGCAGGTCGTCGTACGTCTCCCCGTCGTTCAGGGTCGGCTCGGCGAGCTCGGTGACGCGCGAAGCAGCCAGCGCCTCCTGCACCTCGGGGTCGGCGCGGAAGGCCGCGGCGCGCTCCTTGAGCAGCAGGTAGGTGCGCATGTTCGCCGCAACCGAGTCCCAGACGCCCGTGAAGTCTTCGGTGCGCGACGGCTTGTAGTCGAAGTGGCGCGGGCCGTCGTACGTGGGGCCGCCGTTCGGGCCGCCGTTCTCGAGCAGATCGACGAGCGCGAACGCGTTGTACAGGTCGCCGTGACCGAACACGAGGTCTTGGTCGTACTTGATGCCGCGCTGGCCGTTGAGGTCGATGTGGAACAGCTTGCCCTGGTACAGCGCCTGAGCGATGCCCGACGCGAAGTTCAGCCCGGCCATCTGCTCGTGCCCGACCTCGGGGTTCACGCCGACGAGCTCGGGGCGCTCGAGGGTCTGGATGAACGCCATGGCGTGACCGACGGTCGGCAGCAGAATGTCGCCGCGGGGCTCGTTCGGCTTTGGCTCGATGGCGAACCGGATGTCGTAGCCCTTGTCGGTGACGTAGTCGCCCAGCAGGTTGACTGCCTCGCGGTAGCGCTCGAGCGCCGACCGGATGTCTTTCGCGGCGTCGTACTCGGCGCCCTCGCGGCCACCCCACATGACGAACGTCTTGGCGCCCAGCTCGGCGGCGAGGTCGAGGTTGCGCAGCACCTTGCGCAGCGCGAAGCGGCGAACCTGGCGGTCGTTCGACGTGAACCCGCCGTCTTTGAAGACAGGAGCGCTGAACAGGTTCGTGGTGACCATCGGAACGATGACGCCGGTCGACTCGAGCGCGCCCGTGAGGCGGTCGATCTGCTTCTGGCGCTCGGCGTCGGTCGAGCCGAACGCGAACAGGTCGTCGTCATGGAAGGTCAGGCCGTATGCGCCGGCCTCGCTGATCTTCTCGACGCCCTCGACCACGTCGAGGGGAGCGCGGGTGGGGCCGCCGAACGGGTCGGCGCCGTTGTAGCCGATCGTCCAGAGTCCGAAAGAGAATTTGTCGTCGCGGGTGGGCGTGAGAGACATGCCGTAGTGCTCCAGTCAGCATCGTTGGTGATACAGGTCGTTGAGTTCGGGTGACCGGGCCCGCCGGGAAGCGGGCCGAAATAGTTACCTCGCCCAACATATTCCGGATGCCCGGCGGTTGTCAAAGGTCGGCTGGGGCTTGACGCGGTTGGCCCGACCGTGTTGATCTGAGGTCGATGCCAGCGATGCGGTATATGTTCGTAGTGTCAACAAAGCGTCGCGGGCGGCGCTGCAACCCCCGGAGGGAGCCCTGCCGATGACCCTGACACGTGCATCCCGGCCCCTCTCTGCCGGCGTGGGCAACCGCAACGACCAGACGCGCAGGCACAATCTCTCCACACTGCTCACGATGCTGCACCACGGCGGGGCGCAGACCCGGGCTCAGCTGACGCGCCAGGCCGGGCTCAATCGCTCGACCATCGGCGCCCTCGTCACCGAACTGGCCGACCTCGGTCTCGCCTACGAGACCGACCCGCAGGATTCGGGGCTCGTCGGGCGCCCCAGTCCGCTGGTGCATGCCAACGAGAAGGTCGTGGCGATCACGGTCAACCCCGACGTCGACGCCATCACGATCGGCCTCGTCGGGCTGGGGGCGGTGCTGCACAAACGCATCCGGTTCGAGACGGCGGCGGTGCCGACGGTGCGCGAGACCGTGAACGTGGTGTCGGCCGTGCTGGCGGGCATGCGCACCGAGCTCGAGGCGCAGTTTCGGGTCGTGGGCGTGGGGGTGGCCATCCCGGGGCTCGTGAACTCGAACGACGGCACGGTGCTGCTGGCGCCGCACCTCGGCTGGCGCGACGAGCCGGTCGCGGCGCCGCTGGCCGATGCGCTCGGCTTCGCCACCCGTGCCGCGAACGACGCAGGGCTGGCGACCGTGGCCGAGAGCCTCTACGGCAGCGGTCGCGGGGTGCACGACCTCGTCTACCTGAACGGCAGTGCCAGCGGCATCGGCGGCGGCGTGCTCGCTGGCGGGTCGATGCTGCGCGGCAGCCAGGGCTTCGCGGCCGAACTCGGCCACACCCTCGTGAACAGCCGGGGCGAGCGCTGTCACTGCGGCAAGACCGGTTGCCTCGAGACCGAGGTCAACCTCGACCGGCTGCTCGCCGTGCTGGGTCGTGACAGTCTTGGGCTCGACGAGCTCGACGAGCTTCTGCTGAACGAGACCCTGGCCCCGGATGTTCGTGCCGAGGTCGATCGGCAGCTCGACGTTCTGGCACTCGCCATCGGCAACTTCGTGAGCGTGTTCAACCCCGAATCGGTGGTGCTCGGCGGTTTTCTCGGGTCGCTCTACGAGGCGAATCCCGAGCGCCTGCGAGCGGCGGTGCGCGAACTGACGCTCGGTTCGCTGGGTGAGACGCTGCGTATCGACCGGGCCCAGCTGCGCTCACGCCTGCTCACGATCGGGGCGGCCGAACTGGCCTTCGGTGATCTGCTGGCCGACCCCGCCGGCACGGCGTTCTAGCAGGCGGCACCGCCGCACGACTGCGGAAGCGCTGCGGCGCAAGGCCCCCGTGGCTCGCGGTGGCGTCGCGTAGGGTCGGTGGATGACCGTTCCCGGCCCCCTCACCGACCCCGCCAAGGCGCGCCGCGTGCGCCGGTTCTGGCCGCTCATCTCGGGCGTGATCGCCGTGCTGCTCGCCGCCGTCACCGGGCTCATCATCGCCCTGCGCGACCGCGGCGCCCCCACCGAGATCGACACCGACTGGATGGACGAGATCATCGAGCACCGCTCACCGGTGTGGACCCTGCCGTCCCTGTTCATGAACTATCTCGGTGGGGGAGTCGTGGGCGTGTTCGTGGTGCCGGTCGGCATCATCGTGGTGCTCCTGCTCTTCCGGCGGCGCTGGGCCGCGCTGTTCTTCCTGATCGCCTCCGTGCTGAGCGCCGGTCTGGTGCAGCTGCTGAAGGCGACATTCGGCCGCGCACGGCCGTCAGAGATCCTGGTGACCGCCGACTTCGGCTCGTTTCCGAGCGGCCACACCGCCAACGCCGCGACCATCGCGGTGTGCCTCGCGATCATCTTTCCGCGGGTGTGGGTGTGGGCGGCAGGCGCGGCCTACGTCGTGCTGATGCTCTTGAGCCGCACCTACCTCGGAGCGCACTGGCTCACCGACACCCTCGCCGGAATGCTGATCGGGGCGGGCGTGGCCATCATCGTGTGGGCACCGTTCGCCGTGAAGCTGTGGGAGGAGCGCGCCAGGCCGCATCCGTTCGTGTTCGCCCGGCCACGGGCATCCGGTACCCTCGGGCCATGAAGATACTTTTGGTGGGCGCCGGCGGCGTGGGTGACTCGATCGCGAAGATCGCGGCCCGGCGGGCGTTCTACGAGCAGATCGTCGTGACCGACTACGACCTGGCCCGGGCTGAGCGCACCGTGGCCTGGATCGCGGCGCGGCACACGCCCGAGGTCGCGGCGAAGTTCACGGCCGATCGCATCGACGCCTCTGACGCGAGCGACGTCGAGAGGGTCGCCCGGCGGCACGGCACCACGCACGTCATGAACGCGGTCGAGCCGAAGTTCGTGCCCACCATCTTCGCCGGGGCCCTGGCCGCCGACGCCAACTACGTCGACATGGCGATGAGCCTGTCAGAGCCGCATCCGACCGACCCCTACAGCGAGACCGGCATCAAGCTCGGCGACGACCAGTTCGCGCAGAGCGCTGACTGGGAGCTGAAGGGCACGCTTGCGCTCGTCGGCATGGGCGTCGAGCCGGGCCTCTCCGACGTGTTCGCGCGTTATGCCGCCGACCACCTGTTCAGCGAGATCGACGAGCTCGGCACCCGCGACGGCGCCAACCTCGTGGTGCGCGACGACGACGGCACCGAGGTGTTCGCTCCGTCGTTCAGCATCTGGACCACGATCGAAGAGTGCCTGAACCCGCCCGTGATCTGGGAGAAAGATCGGGGCTGGTTCACGACCGCGCCGTTCAGCGAGCCCGAGGTCTTCGACTTTCCGGGCGGCATCGGCGCCGTGGAGTGCGTCAATGTCGAGCACGAAGAGGTGCTGCTCATGCCGCGCTGGGTCGACGCCAAACGGGTCACCTTCAAGTACGGGCTCGGTAATGAGTTCATCGGCATCCTGCGCACCCTGCACCAGCTGGGCCTCGACAAGACGGCCCCGCTCACGGTGCGCTCGGCGAACGGGCCCGTTCAGGTCGCACCCCGCGACGTGGTGGCGGCAGGCCTGCCCGACCCGGCGACCCTCGGGCCACGGATGACCGGCAAGACCTGCGCGGGCCTCTGGGTCACGGGCACCGGTGTCGACGGCTACCCGCGCGAGGTGTACCTGTACCACGTGGCCGACAACGAGTGGACGATGGCCGAGTACGAGTCGCAGTGCGTGGTGTGGCAGACCGCCCTCAACCCGGTGATCGCACTCGAGCTGCTGTCGCTCGGCGTGTGGGGAGGCAGTGGTGTGCTCGGCCCGGAGGCGTTCGACGCGCTGCCGTTCCTCGAGCTGATGGCGCTGCCCGTGGAGGAGGGCGGCTACGGCCAGGCCTGGGGGCTCGAAGACCGCGCGGTGTGAGGCGGCACCCTGTGAGGCGGCACCCTGTGAGGTCGCGTCAGAGGTTCGCCGACGACATCAGTGCGATCATCAGCAGTGAGAGCGCCGCGATCGCACCGACCAGGCAGAAGGTGCGCACCCACGGCCAGCGTTCGAACCAGTACACGAGCTCTGGATGATCTGCTCGCAGCTGCGCCCGGGTGAGCGCCTCGGCCGACACCCGCACCGGCACGCCGTAGGCGTTCGCGACCGCGTGCACGCTCTCGTCACCCCAGTACTGCCCGCGCATGCGCAGCAGCAGCTCGCCCGCCGCGTCGAGCACGAAGAGCTGGGGTGCGGTCTCCATGCTCTGGCCGCGGTAGACCTGCACGACCAGGGCGCTCGCGATGCGCTTGGCCGCGATGCGGCGGTTGTGGGTGAAGAACCCGTTCTCGACCAGTGCGTCGGGTTCGATCACCACGCGAACCCGTGAGAGCAGGTAGACGGCACCGAAGTAGGCCAGGGTGATGACAGCGATGACGGCCAGCACTCTCGGCCACGTGCCGCGCGGAATGGCGAACCAGAGCATCGCCGCAAAGACCGGCAGCGTGAGGGCTGCGGCGACGGCGCGCGACTGCGCGAACAGCGTGCGGCTCGGGCGGAGGGTTCGAGGCGTGGCGAACGGCGTCGCGTGCAGCACTGTACTTTCCATCTCACCCCTCGCAGGCGGCGGAATCGGTGCGCGCGTACCCGCGCCCCTCGTCACCGGGCTCTGCTGCACACCAGTGTCGCCTATCGCGCTCGACGTGTATAGGCCGCATTAAGGGGGACACCGGGGTCAGACGGCACCGCTTACGCCTGTGTCCGTGCCGGTGCCGGTGCCGCTGCCGGTACCGGTGGCGGTGGCAGCGCCACTGTCGGCGGTGGCAGGGCGCATCTCGGTGCCGGTGGCGGTGCCTGTGCCTGTGTCGTGACGCTTCTCGTCGTCGCTGCGCGCCTTCAACTGCGCCTGCAACGCCGTGATCTGCGCGGCGAGGTCGTCGACCTGCTTCTTGCTCGCGCCCGTGCGGTTGGCGTCGTGGGCGCGTGACCGCTCGCCCAGGTACGAGGCCAGGGTTCCCGTGATGGTACCGATGAGGGCCACTCCGCTCAGCATCAGTGCCGCCGCGACGAGGCGGCCCTGGGCGGTGATGGGCACGAAGTCTCCGTAGCCGACCGTCGTGACCGTGACGATGGCCCACCAGAGGGCGTCGGGCAGGTTGAGGATGTTCGCTCCGGGAGCGTTCTGTTCGGCATCCAGAACCCCCAGCGCACCCACGTACACGACGAGGATGAGCGTCGACAGCACGTACAGGCCGACGCGGCCGCGCAGCCGGCCCCCCTCGGTGGTGGGCGGCAGCAGGTCGGCGAGCTTCACCAGCCGCAGCAGCCGCAACGGCTCAAGCGCCGGCAGCAGGGTGATGGGAATCTGGTACCAGTTCTTGCGCACCCACTGCCGGCGGTTCGGGCCGGCGATGGCCAGGTTCACGACGTAGTTGATGACGAACGCCACCCACACGACGATCATGACGCCGTAGAGGAATGCCAGCGTGAAGCCCTGCGAGTTGGCGATGACCTTCACCGAGTAGGCGACCAGGAAGAGCAGCGCTGCGATGTTCAGCGGCCACTCGGTGAC
The DNA here is from genome assembly GCF_036553535.1 of Subtercola sp. YIM 133946. Lineage (NCBI taxonomy): Bacteria > Bacillati > Actinomycetota > Actinomycetes > Micrococcales > Microbacteriaceae > Subtercola > Subtercola sp. YIM 133946. The sequence goes on along the minus strand of NZ_JAZHPE010000049.1, from coordinate 4,004 downwards.
CGTCTGCCAGCGCTCCTGCGTCATGCGCGCGTGGGGCTCGCGCTCGGAAGTCATGCATTGAGTATTGTGGGTGCATGGCCGAATCTGGAAATTCCGAAGAGATATGGATCGGCGACGTTCACGTTGCGAATATTCGTGAGGAGCACGGTCACGGCGACCGCCCGTTCCGGGTCGAGAGCGTGAACGGCAAGCTGCTCAAAGAGCTGGCCGACAAGCACGCGGCCGAGGTGTGGATCGCGCTGCACACCGACACGATCACCGAGCGCGAGCTCGGCTGAGCCCTCGGGCCGGCCGCAGCGGGGCAGTAGCGTGAGCAGCCCGCTCGGCACCGTTCTGCGCACCCGCGGAACGATCTACCTGCTCGGCACCTCGCTCGTCGGCCGCCTGCCGACCGCGATGGCGGCCCTCGCCATCGTTCAGCTCGTGCGCCTGCAGGGCGGCGGCTACACCCTGGCCGGCACCATGACGGCCGCCTACATCGTCGCTGGCGCGTTCGGCCAGCCCCTGCTGAGCAGGCGTATCGACCGGGTCGGGCAGACCCTGGTGCTGCTGATCTCGGCCGTGGTGAGCGCGGCCGCCTTCGTGTGTCTGGCGCTGCTCGCCGCCCCGGTGCCGGTGCTCGGGCTGCTCTGTGCGGTCGTGGCGGGCGTGTTCACGCCGCCGCTCGAGCCATCGCTTCGTACCCTCTGGCCCCGGATGCTCGGCGAGGGCCGCACGCTGAAAGCCGCCTTCAGCCTCGACGCTGGTGCGCAGGAGATCCTGTTCATCGTGGGCCCCCTGCTCACCGTGCTGGGCATCGCCTGGTTCGGATCGACCGGCGACGTGGTGTTCGCGGGGCTGCTCGGGTTGGCAGGGGCCGTGGCGTTCGCCGTGCATCCGGTGTCGCAGGGAGCGGGGCGGCCGGTTGCGGCACCGCCCGGCGAGGCTCGGTTGCCGGAGGCGGGGAGGCCGGTTGCGGCAGAGGCGGGGTCGGGTGCGTCGGGCGGTGTGGCGCGGGGTGGTGCCGGCGGGCATCCGTCGCCCCTGCGCAACCGGCAGTTCGTACGCATACTGGTGTTCACGTTCGGGGTGGGGATTCCCGTCGGGGTTCTGACGATCGCCGTGACGGTGTTCGAAGACCAGCACGCAGCGCCGGGGTTCGCCGGCTGGGCGCTGGCGGCCAACGCCTTCGGCGCGCTCATCGGTGCCACGGTGCTGGCCGTGCGGCCGCTGCGTGCGGCCCCGCAGCGGGCGATGTGGGTGTGTGGTCTGCTGCTGGCGGCGGTCTATGTTCCGCTCGCGGTGGGGTCGGCCGGGGCCGGCTACTATCTCGTGGCCGCTGTCGTGTCAGGACTGCTGCTTCCGCCGACGCTCACCCAGATCTTCGAGACGGTCGAGCAGGTCAGTGCACGGTCCGGGCTCACCGAGGCGAACGCCTGGGTGGTGAGCGCCATCAACCTCGGCATCGCGTTCGGCACGCTGGGCGCGGGCGCGGTGGCGAACACGCACGGCACCTACACGATCACGGTGGTGGTCGGGGTGGCCGTGCTGGTCACCGCCGGGCTCGCGCTGCTCGTACGGCCCCGGCGGCTCGGCGTCGCCGGGGCGTGAGGCTGACAGCTAGTCGACGACGATTCCGACCTCGGTCAGCACCTGGTCGTACACCTTCGTGAGGTCGGTCGCGGGCTGGCAGGTGAGGTCGAAGTACAGGCCGGAGTCGAGCTGCGTGAACGCGCGGGCCGCGGTGATCCAGTGGGTGCCGTCGCTGTCGGTGCCTGTGAGGGTGCGGGTCTTCACGATGTCGCCCGAGCCCGAGTACTGGTAGTCGACCGAGTCGGTGACCGCATACTGGTCGACGTCGTCGGCGGTGGCGTTGTCGACGTAGACGAGGAAGTTGTCGGTGGTCGCCTGGTCGTCGCCGTCGACGACCGTCACCTTCGTGCCGAGGTCGCCCTGAAAGAACTTCAGCGTGCACTGGTTGTCGCTCGAGGTGAACGACCAGCTGCCGGTTCCCGTATCGGGGGTCTTCACGACCCACGACGGGTCTGAGCTGAGGTTGTCGGCGAAGCTCGCCGTGTTCAGTGCCGTCAGCTGCTGGCCCGCGCCGAAGGTCAGATCGCCCGTCGGCACCGAGCCCGACGCGCCGTCGGTCGGCTCGGGCGTCATCGATGAGAGGTAGTTGTTCTCGTCGTTCAGCAGCTCACGGTCGCGGGCCGCATTCGTGCCGGCGGTGACAAGAGCGATGATCAGGATGATCGTTCCGACGATACCGAGCACGATGCCGAGGTAGCCCAGAATGAGCCCGGCGATCGCGAGGCCGCGGCCCTTCTCGCCGGTGCGCTTGATCTGGTGCAGCGCGATGTGCCCGGTGATGACGGCGGCGAGCGACACGAAGAACGCCGCGATCAGCGAGATGATCGCGAGCACGTTGTAGCCGCCCTGCGGGGCGGGGGGTTGGCCCGGCTGGCCCGGCTGGCCGGGTTGGCCCGGCTGGCCCGGCTGGCCGGGGATCGCGTACATGTCGGGCGCGGCAGGGGGCGGGGGTGGTGGGGCGTAGCCGTTCACCGGGGTGGGTGAGCCGGGTTGCGGGGCGGGAGAGCCGGGTTGCGGGGCGGGAGCCGGCGCGGCGGGCGGTGCCTCGGGTGGCGTCGGCGGGATGACCGGGCTCGGCGGAGTGGGCGGCACCGCGGTGGGTTCGGCTGGGTTCTCTGGCGGCAGGTTCGAATCGCTCATCGCGTGCTCCCTCATCGTTGCGAAGAATTCCACAGTCTAGTGAGGTGCTCGCGCTCGCCGTCGGCGGTTGCGCCGCACGCCGTCGAACCGATAGGGGCTGCGGATTCGAACCCGGGGGTGGGGGTTGCGCTGCACTCTGTCGGCGGAGGATGGGGGATTCGAACCCCCGAGAGCTTTCACTCAACACGCTTTCCAAGCGTGCGCCATAGGCCACTAGGCGAATCCTCCTGGCGGGCAGCCTCTGTCGGAGCAGAAACGACCAAAGAGCATCCTACGGCATCCGCGCCGAGCGCCCGGTTCGGCATCGGCCCGGCGCTCGCTCGGCATCCCCTCGGCTCCCGCCGGCGCGCGCACGTCGCCGCCCGTCGCCAGCCCAGCGCTCGCTCAGCATCCCCTCGGCGTCGGCTCGGCATCCGCCCCGCCGCGGCGCGCCGGTCAGTACCGCACGGCCGCCAGAGCGTCGGGGATGGGGGTGTCGCCCGAAATCGCCTCGAACTGGGCGTTGATGGCGATGCCGTCGAGCACGGCCGCAACGACCAGGGCTGCGACGTCGGCGCGCGGAATCGTGCCACGGCCGGTCGACTCGGCCAGCTCGACCTCGCCCGTGGCCGGGTCGTCGGTGAGGCCACCGGGGCGGATGATCGTGTAATCGAGGTCGCGCTGGCGGATGTTCGCGTCGGCCTCCGACTTCGCCCGCAGGTACACCTGGAAGACGTCGTCGGAGGTGGGGTCGAACGAGTCGGCTCCCATCGAGGAGATGAGCACGAGACGACGGATGCCCGCCGATTCCGCCGCGTCTGCAAGGAGTATTGCCGCGTCACGGTCGACGGTGAACTTGCGTTCTGCGCTCGATCCGGGGCCGGCACCAGCCGCGAAGACCGCCGCGTCGACGCCCTGGAGGTCGATGGCGAGCGTGCGGGCATCCACTTTCTCGAGATCGACGACGACGGGGATTCCGCCGGCGGCGAGGATGTCGCTGGCATGTTCGGGGTTGCGGATGATGGCGATTGCCTCGTGACCGGCAGTCGAAAGCTGTCGTTCGATGTGCAGGGCGATGGCGCCGTGACCTCCGGCGATGGCGATTCTCATGAGTCAATACAATCGCGCTGCGGAGGAGAAGCCAACCGTGACCGGTCGATTGGGAGGGTTTCGGAGGCCGCGTCGCGCGCGGGCGGCGGAACGGGTAAACTGGCCGACGGCTCCCTGCGTGGCGCCATCCAGGCCAACTCCCCCAGGGCAGAAATGCAGCAAGGGTAACCGGGCTCTGGCGGGTGCGCAGGGGGTCTTTTCTG
>NZ_JAZHPE010000048.1:0-2800 GCF_036553535.1 Subtercola sp. YIM 133946 | reverse complement strand
CGCGACCACGTCGCCCAACTCCTCATCGGGCGTGACGCGAGCCGCATCGAAGACACCTGGCAGTTCTTGTACCGCAGTGCCTACTGGCGCCGCGGCCCGGTCACGATGGCCGCCATCGCCGCGGTCGACGTCGCCCTGTGGGACATCAAGGCGAAGGCGGCGGGCATGCCGTTGTACCAGTTGCTCGGTGGGGCATCCCGAACCGGGCTGCTCGCCTACGGACACGCCTCAGGAAAGTCGAATGACGAGCTCTTCGACTCGATCCGCGACCACCAGCAGCAGGGCTACCGGGCGATCAGGGTGCAGACCGGTGTGCCCGGGCTGAAGTCGATCTACGGCATCGCCTCGAACGCCACGTTCGAAGCGAACAAGGGCACCCGCTACGACCACGAGCCCGCCCAGCGCGGCGCCCTGCCCGCCGAGGAGGACTGGGACACGCGCAGCTACCTGCGGCACGTGCCGACCGTGTTCGAGGCGGTGCGCAACGAGTTCGGGCCCGAGCTGCCGCTGCTGCACGATGGGCACCACCGTATGACGCCCATCCAAGCCGCGCAGCTGGGCAAATCGCTCGAGCCGTTCGACCTGTTCTGGCTCGAAGACTGCACCCCGGCCGAGAACCCCGAGGCGCTGCGGCTCGTGCGGCAGCACACCACGACGCCACTGGCGATCGGCGAGATCTTCAACACGATCTGGGACTACCAGCAGATCATCCGCGAACAACTCATCGACTACGTGCGCAGCGCAGTCACCCACACGGGCGGCATCACGCACCTCAAGAAGGTGCTCGAGTACGCCTCGCAGTACCAGATCAAGTCGGGCATGCACGGGCCGACGGATGTCTCGCCGGTGGGCATGGCGGCCGCGATGCACCTCGGCCTGGCCATCCACAACTTCGGCATCCAGGAGTACATGAAGCACGGCGCCAAGACCGACCAGGTGTTCGAGCAGTCGTTCACCTTCGCCGACGGCTACCTGCACCCGGGCGAGCAGCCCGGCATCGGCGTCGAACTGAACGTCGACGAGGCCGGTAAGTACCCCTACGCGCAGGCCTACCTGCCCTTCAACCGCCTCGCCGACGGAACCGTGCACGACTGGTGAGCGGCCCCGCAGACACCGGCGACCCCGCCGCAGACCGACGCGGAGCCCGCAAGCCGCCCGCCACCATCTACGACGTCGCCCGCCACCTCGGCGTCAGCCCCTCGACGGTGTCGCGCGCCCTCAACAAACCCGGACGCATCAACGCCGCCACAGAGCAACGCATCCGCGACGGAGCGGCCGAGCTGGGCTACCAGCTCAACCCCATGGCCCGGTCGCTGCCCACCCGACGCACCGGCACCCTCGCGCTGATCGTCTCCGACATCACCAACCCGGTGTACTTCGGCCTGGTCAGAGGCGCTGAGCGCGCAGCGGCCGACGCCGGCTACACCCTCGTGCTCGCCGAGTCGCAGGAGACCGCCGACCGCGAGGCCGAGATCGCGAGCCGCCTGCTCGTCTCGGTCGACGGACTGGTGCTCGTCGCCTCGCGCCTCGACGAGCCGCGACTGCTGGCCCTCGCTGAGCGCAAGCCGGTCATCCTGGTGAACAGACGGATGCCCGGGCTGCCCGGCCTCGTCGCCGACGTCGGTTCGGGCATCCGTTCGTCGCTCGACCATCTGCGCGCCCTCGGTCATCGTCGCATCGCCTACCTGCCCGGGCCGTCGACCTCGTGGATGAGCGATCTGCGCTGGCAGACCATCCGCGCGGAATCCGCCGCACGGGGCCTCGCGGCCATCGAGCTAGCCACGACCACCCCCACCGTCGACGGGGGCCGCGCCGCCCTCCCGTCCCTCCTCGCCGCCGGCCTCGTCGACCCCTCTGCCACCGCCGCATCCGCCCTCCCGGCCGAGACTCCCGGGGCACGCACTGCGCCCACACACGAACACGCGGCCGCGGCCGTCACCGCCGTCTTCGCCTACAACGACCTCGTCGCGATCGGCCTGCTGCAGGCCTGTCGTGAGGCGTCGATCGACGTGCCCGGCACCCTCAGCATCATCGGTTTCGACGACATCTTCGGTTCAGACTTCACCTCGCCCCCCATCACCACCATCCGCACCCCCCTCGACTCCCTCGGCGACGAGGCCGTGCGCGCCCTGCTGGCCGACCTCGCCGGCGCCCCGCCCGAGGCCCGCAGCCCCCTCGAGACCGAGTTCGTTCCCCGCGGCTCCACGGCCAGCGCCGCATCCCGAGCCTGATCGGCGGCCTGCCGCCTGTCGTCGACGCGTCATCAGTGTGGCTACCGCACCCGGCGCCTTCGGCTGGTTACGTTTAGCGCATGAACAAGTGCATGGTCGACCGCTGTGGGAGTGCGGCGGCCGAAGAGATCGAAGTGCGCGAGGCCGGTCTGCAACTGATCTACGCGGTGTGCGCTGAGCACCTCAGCGAGATGGACGAGGGAGCGGTGCTGATGTTGTCAGCCGATCCGCATCGAGGCTTGGTCGGGCTCGCGTCGAGCTGACAGCGCCTCCCTCGTCTGCTGGTCGGATCTGGCCGTTACGCGACAATAGACCGATGAATGCGGCCCATATCGACAAACCATCTGCAGGTGCGATGGGTGATCACGACGTTGCCTTCAAATTCTGGGAGACTGAACTGTGGCGCAATCCTCTCTAGCAGATTCGATCGTCCTCGAGAGAATCAAGCTTCACTCAGGTGAAGCTTTGGAAGTCTCGGATGGACTAACAGTCATTGTCGGCCCAAAGGGACTGCTGACGGTTTAGTTGACTCCTACCGTGTGAGAATTTTGTTCTCGCTGGAAGGATGT
>NZ_JAZHPE010000047.1:0-34053 GCF_036553535.1 Subtercola sp. YIM 133946 | reverse complement strand
CGCGCCCCGCCGATTGAGTAGCACGGCGCAGCCGCGCCCCGCCGATTGAGTAGCACGGCGCATGCGCGCCCCGCCGACTGAGCACGGCACAGCCGCGCGTATCGAAATCCGCGCCCGCACCCGGTTTCGATACGCCGCTGCGCGGCTACTCAACCAGCGGCGGTGACGGCGGCGGCCTACTTGGCGTCTTGCTTCGGGAAGACGACCTTCTCGATGATGATGATGGCCGATGCCGCGATCGGGATGGCGACGAGGGCACCGAGCACTCCCGCGATGGTCCCGCCAGCGACCGCCCCGATCACTACAACAGCGCCTGGCACAGAGACCGCACGGTTCATGATGCGCGGGCTCAGGAAGTATGCCTCCACCTGCATGTAGATCAGGTAGTAGATGGCGGCGACCAGCGCGGTGAGCGGAGAGGCCAGAAAGCAGACCAGCACGATGATGGCCGAGCCGGTCACCGTGCCGACGAGCGGAATCAGTGAGAGCAGGAAGGCGATGAACGCCAGCAGCACCGGCAGCGGAGCCCCGATGATCGTCAGGAAGATGAAGCTCAGGATGCCGTTGACCAGCGCCAGCGCGATCTGACCCACCACATACCGCCCCACCGCCTGGGTGATCTGCTCGGTGATGTCGGCGAAGCTGGCACGCTTGGTGGCCGGAACGAAGCGGTACGTCACACGCTTCATCGAGCGCAGCGACGCGAGGAAGTACAGCGTCAGAATGAGCACGATGACCGTGCCGGTGATGCCGCTGGCCACACCGGCCCCGACCGCCAGCAGGCCGCCGCCGAACGTCAGGATCTTGTCGGGGCTGATGAAGCTCTGGATGTTCGAGATCACGTCGTCGAGGTTGACCACCCCCGAGAGCTGCGTCTCGAGGTTCTTCACCCAGTCGGCGTTCTGCAAGTTCGTGATGTAGGTCGGAAAGTTGTTGATGAGGTTGCTCGTCTGCGTGACGATGATCGGGATGATCGTGAGCAGCAGCCCCGCGAGAACCAGCACCACGACGCCGAACACGATGGTGATCGCCAGCGGACGCGGCATCTTGCGGGCGAGCCTCGAGACCAACGGATCGAGCCCCAGGGCGATGAACAGCGCCACCCCCACATAGATGAGCACCGTGCCGAGCTGGGTGACCAGCCCGCCGATGACGAGGGCGACGAGCACGCCCAGACCGCCGAGCAACCCGATCTTGAACGCGTTGATCTGGGCGAACGTCTCAGAACCCTGCGTCACGGTCTGGATCTCGGGCGAGACCTTGGCCTGCGGCGTGACGGCAGTCTTCGACGAATCGTGGGTGCGGCGTATCCTCATGCTCTGACTGTATTGCCAATGCGACCGCCGTGCGGGCAAGCGGCGCACCGATTGACACGAGCCGCGAAATATGGCTGGTGCGTCAGTACAGCAGCATCGTGAGACGGCGGCGGGCCGCGGTCACACGGGGATCATCGACGCCGACGACCTCGAACAGTTCGAGCATCCGTTCGCGCAGCCGGTCTTTGGTCGGCTGGTCGGCCTTCGGAAAGAGAGTGAGGATGCGGTCGAACGCGTCGTCGACGTGACCCCCCGAGACGTCGAGGTCGGCGACGGCGAGCTGGGCATCCACATCGGCGGGGTCGGCCGCGGCTGCCGCACGGATCTCGTCGAGCGACGTGCCGTCGAGACGGTTGAGCAGCTTGACCTGGGCGAGACCGGCTGCCGCGAGAGCGTCACGCGGGTTCTGCACGATGGCCTTCTCGTATTCGGCGATCGCGGTTTTGTAGTCGCCCTGCGAGATGGCGTCGAACGCCTCGGCGTGATGCGGCGGCAGGGGCTCTTCGACCGATTCTGCGGCCTCAGCGCCCTCGCCTTCGGCAGCGGCCCCGGTGCGGCCGTCGAGCGGAACCGCCCGCCCGGTGACACCGTTCTGCGCAGCGAGCTGAACAACCTGCTCGAGTACGTCGCGGATGCTCTGCTCGGGCTGCGCGCCCTCGAACAGCGACACGGGCCGGCCACCGATGATCGCGGCGACCGTCGGAAGCGTCTGCGCCTGGAAGGCGGCCGTGAGCTGAGGGTTGGCGTCGGTCTCGACACGGACGAGCACGAACTGCCCGGCGTACTCGAGGATGAGCTTCTGCATCAGCGGCGCGAGCACACGCGAACCGTCTGACCACGACGCCCACAGCTCCACGATCACCGGTACGGCATTCGAGAGGTCGAGAATCTGCGAGAAGGTGGCATCGGTGCCGTCGAGCAGCAGGCTCGGCACCTGCACGCCCGCGCCCGGCGCTCCGCCGGCACCCGGGGCGACCCCGGGAGCGCCCGGCGCACCCGCGCCCGCGCCGGGGGCACCAGAGGGTGCGGCGGCACGGTTGACGAGCGACGAGAGGTCGACGGCGCCTCTCAGGCTGGCAGCGGAGGGGGGGACATTACTCATGGCAGCTCCTTGGCAGACAGCAGGCCCTGGGCAAACCCGAGGAGTTGAACCTTCGAGGTCGATCCCGACGCCGGCACGTAGAACAACAATTGATAATCGTAGATCGCTTCGGTGCCCTTCGACGTCTCGGTGACGCCCGACGCGGCCTTCACCGCGCCTGTCGGGCTCACCGTCGCGCCGGCCTCGACCGGCTTCACCGTCACCGACTCGCGGATGTTCGCCGCGACGATCGCGCCCGACTGGTTCGTGGCGAGGGCCACGGTCTGGCCGGGGGCCGCAACCTTCGCGAAGTCGATGCTGGCCGTGTTGGGCAGGTTCGCCTTCGTGGTGGCCTTGTAGTCGGCGCCGACGCTCGTTCGCAGCGTGTCGCCGGTGGCGTCGAAGCTGTTGAACGAGGGGCTCTGGTCGCCGATGGCGAGGATGTCGGCGTACCCGGCGACCACGTCGTCGGGCGTCATCGACAGCAGCTTGGTGTCGTTGTCGAGGCGCGAGGTGCCCACCGTGGCCGGCGCGACCGGCGGCAGCGTGGTCGAGGGCTCGAGCGGAATCGCGTAGTAGACCTTGTACTGGCTGCGCGGGGTGTCTTGCGTCATCATCAGCGACAGCGGCGCCACCGTCGGGTCGGCCGGGTTCTCGGCGATGGCGAACACGGTGCGCGGCCACGTGTCGGAGGCCTGCGGCAGCACCACCGAGGCGGGTCCGGTGGGAATCGCGGGCTGGGCCGGGTAATCGGCGTCGGCCGCACGAATCGTGTACGTCTCGGTGCGCAGGTCGAGCGCGGGTCCCGTCATGCGGGCGGCGAGCGCCGTCGCGTCTGATGCGGCGTCGGCCGCCGTCGTGACCTCAGACACCTTGCCGAGGATCGTGTTGAGCTGCGCCTCCGACACGACGGGCGCGGGGCCCTGGTCGGGCGTCGGCACGGGCGTCGGGGAGTCGGTGTCGACCGGGGTCGGCGTGCCGGTGTCGGTCGTCGTACCGGTGTCGCTCGTCGAGACCGGCGCGGGGGTGGCCGTGTCGGCGAACGCTGCGGGCAGCGTCTGGGTCGAGCATCCACTCAGCACCAGCGCGCTCAGGATGCTCGCGGGCACCAGCACCGCCACCGACTTCGTGATCGAGCGTCGGCCGCGCCGCACGCCCGACTCGACGCCGTTCGTGCGCGACGACGAGAACCGCTTGCCCTTCGGCAGCGCGGGCTGCTTGCGCCTCGGACCCTGCGACTTCTTCATGTGCCGCAGCCCGAGCAGCAGCAGGATGAGACCCGCGACGAGGAAGATCGCCCCGGTGAGCAGGAACGGAACCGCCAAGGGCGTGCTGTCGTCGAGCGGCCACGAGATGCTCACCGTCGTGGGAGCGGGGGCGGTGCCGTCGTCGGCGACGATCAGCGAGTAGCCGGCAGGCAGGTTGAACGTGCGCATCATCGACGTGTCGGTGGTGTACTGCTCGAGCCAGAGGTCAGACCCGGCGGGATCGGCAGACCCGCTCGCCACGTTGGCGGCGCCGTCGGGGTCGGCGGCCACGGTGGTCGAGACGAGCGCGGGCTTGTCGCCCGGCGTCACCGTGAGGTCGGCGTAGCTCGAACCGCTCAGCCAGGCCTTCACGTCGTCGGTGCGGCCGTAGGCGGCAAACACCTTGGGGCTGCCGCTGAAGGTGACGGTCTGGTCACCCGACTCGGCGAGCAGCGTGTCGCTCGAGATGAACAGGTAGGGCGAACCGCTGTCTTGGGTCGTCTGCACGCTCACCGACGAGGGTGGCAGGAAGACGGTGCGCTGGGCGATGCCGATGCCGATGAACGCCAGCGCGATGACGAAGGCGATGATGGCAAGAATGAAACGCACGAATGAACTCTCCAGACAAAGACATTAAAAGATAGCCGATCCTCCTTGTGAATGCTCCCAGACTTCTGGGTTGTCGTGTGCAGGGGCTAGATTTGCAGGGCAACAACACAAGGAGTGACGGTGAAGATCCAGAACGCTTTCACCCTCGGGCTGGTGGGCACGCTGGGGGTGGGCCTCGGCATCGTGATCCTGATGGCCATCGGCAACCTGGCCACCGTTCTCACCTACATCGGCATCGCGATCTTCCTGGCGCTAGGGCTCGACCCGCTGGTCTCGTGGCTCGAGAAGCGGCACGTCAGGCGGCCGCTCGCCATTCTCATCGTCATCATCGGGGTGGCCGGCGTCATCACCGGACTGGTGTTCGCCGTGCTGCCGATCATCATCGACCAGCTCACCCAGCTGTTCGGCCAGGTACCCCTGCTGCTGCGCGGGTTCCAGTCGTCGACGTGGGCGTCAGACCTCAGCGAGCGCCTCGGCGGGTTCATCGACGTTCAGGCGGTCGTCGACGCCGTCACGAAGTACCTGCAAGACCCCGGTAACGTCACCGCCATCGCCGGCGGTGCGCTCGCGGTCGGCATCGGCATCGCGAACGGAATCTTCGGGGTGGTCGTGGTGATCATCCTGACCCTGTTCTTCACGGCGAACATCAGCATGATGAAGCGCACGGTGTACCTGCTTGTGCCGGCCTCCAAGCGCGAACGGTTCGCCGATCTCGGAGAGCAGGTCACCGACGCGGTCGGCCGGTACGTGATCGGTCAGGTGACGCTGGGGCTGTGCAACGGCGTGCTGAGCTTCATCTTCTTGACGATCATCCAGGCGCCCTATGCCGCGGTGTTGGCGTTCATCGCCGGGCTGCTGTCGCTCATCCCCCTGGTCGGAACCATCTCGGGTTCGGTCATCATCGTGGCGGTGTGCCTCATTCCGAGCATCGGCTCGCCGCTGACCGCCCTGGTCGCCGCCATCTACTACCTGGTCTACATGCAGGTCGAGGCCTACTTCCTGAGCCCGAACATCATGCGCCGAGCGGTGTCGGTGCCCGGGTCGGTGGTCGTGATCGCGGCGCTGGCGGGGGCGTCTCTGCTGGGAGTGCTGGGGGCGCTGATTGCGATTCCCATTGCCGCGTCGATCATTCTGGTCGTGAAGCAGGTCGTGATTCCGATTCAGAACGAGCGCTGAGCGGCCTCGCCGGTCGAGCAGCGCCGCGGCCTGCCGGTCGAGCAGCGCCGCAGCCGCCGGTCGAGTCGCCGGTCGAGCAGCGCCGCAGCCGCCGGTTGAGTAGCTGTGCGGAGCGCAGCGTATCGAAACCCCGCCGACCCGGTTTCGATACGACCGCTTCGCGGTCCACTCAACCAGCGAGCTCGTAGGTTTCGATACGACCGCTTCACGGTCTACTCAACCAGCGAGCTCGTAGCGGTCTACTCAACCGGCGACCTCGTAGGTCTCGGGCAGGGGCGCCGCGGCCGGGTTCACGTGCGAGACGATCTCGTTCAGCACCCGCCTGGTCTGCGCCTCCCCCACCCAGAGGTGCCGGCCGCCTGCGATCTCGACCAGGTCGATGTTCGGCACCGAGGAGAACCGCTCGCGCGCCTCGTCGGGCCGCAGGAAGTCGTCGAACTCGGGGATCAGCGCCACCAGCGGAACACTGTTGGTCGCCCACGCCGCGACCTCGGCCTCGGTGGCGCGGTGCAGCGGCGGCGAGAGCAGAATCGCGCCGTCGATGTCGTGCGCGAGCCCGTACTTCAGCGCCAGTTCGGTGCCGAACGACCAGCCCACCAGCCACGGGTGCGGCAGCGAGTGCTCGGCGACGAACCGCATGGCCGCGTCGAGGTCGAGGCGCTCGTCGGTGCCGTCGTCGAACGCGCCCTCGCTGGTGCCCCGCGGCGACGAGGTGCCCCGGGTGTTGAAGCGCAGCACGGCGAGGTCGGCCAGCGCCGGCAGCCGTGCGGCGGCCTTGCGCAAGACATGCGAATCCATGAATCCGCCGGCCGTGGGCAACGGATGCAGGGTGACCAGCGTCGCGACCGGCGGCCTGCCGACCGGCATCGCCAGTTCGCCCACCAGGGTGAGCCCGTCGGCGGTGTGCAGCTCGATGTCGGAGCGCACCGCCGGCAGCTCGACCCCGCTTCTGACCTCGATGGTGTGGGTCAACCGATCCTCCAGCAGTGGGTGTGCCAATGTCGGCGGGCCGCCAGGTCGGCGGCATCGCCCAGAACGCCGTCTGACCGCCACGCCACGAGGTGAGCCGTTCCGGGCGCGATCACCTGCAGGCAGCCGGGGCACATGTACTCCTTGGTGGCCTGAACCGCGGCGATCGGCTGAACGTTCCAGTCGCCCGTTCGGCGGTGCTCCACCGTGCGCCAGCCCGTCAGTAGGCGCTCGATGTTCTCGTTCTCGTCGTCGTCGGCGCCGAACGAGCCCTGCGCCGCGCCACACCTGTTGCGGGGGCGGTTGCTGCGGGGCATGCCTTCCATCCTACGGTCGGTGGCGGCAGGGCGAGCCGTGCCCGATCAGTCTTCGAGACCCTCGTTCTGCACCAGTCGCGACTCCTCGAGGTCGAGCATCTCGTGGGCGCGGGTGAGCACGTGCGAGCTGAACGACTCGCGCTCCCGGGCGTCGAGCAGGGTCTCGCGTTCGACCCGCAGCACCTCGAGCCGCAGCTCACGATACTGCTGGTTCGGCGCCGGCGCGGTCGTGCTCGCGTCGGCGGTCTGGGCGAGTTCCCACGCCGACTGGCTGCGCAGCAGCGCGTCACGCCGAACCCGCTCGACGACGCCCGGGTCGGGCACGACACCGTCGGCGAGCACGAGCGAGGGGTTGTCGAGCATCCCCCGCCCCGCCTCCTGCAGCTCGTCGATCAGCTCGGCGAACTCCTCACGCTCCTCGGCCGGGTCGGCGAGCCGGATGCCCGAGAACCGAATCACGAAGGGCAGCGTCGTACCCTGCACCACGAGCGTCACGATCGCCACGGTGAACGCGATGAGAATGAGCTGGGGGCGGTAGGGCGTGTTCTCGGGCAACGACTGCGCGGCCGCCAGCGTCACGACGCCGCGCATGCCCGCCCACGAGAGCACGACGCCCCCCGCGGCTCCCGCCGGGGCGTCGGCCGGCGCGTTCGCTCGCGTCACGCCGGGCGGCGCCGCCCGGCGCCAGTACCGCCACGCCATGAACACGGCGGGCGGCATCACGAACGCGAAGCGCAGGATGATCAGCAGCGCGGTCGCGAGCAACCCGAACAGAATCGACTGCGGCACACTCAGGTCGTGGTCGACCACCTGCTCGAGCAGCCCCTTGAGCTGCAGCCCCATGATCAAGAACACCGCGTTCTCGAGCAGGAACTGCAGCGTTCGCCAGGTCAGCCGCTCGCTGATGCGCGAGGGGGCGGTGAAGTACTTCGCCCCGAAGTGGCCGGTCAGCAGCCCCGCGGCGACCACGCTCAGCACGCCGGAGGCACCGATCGCCTCGGCCGGAACGTAGGCGAGAAAGGGCACCGCGAACGAGATGGCCGTGGTGAGCACCGGGTCGCGCAGCTTCGACCGCACGAACACCGTCACCACGCCCACGATGCCGCCCACCACCGCGGCCACGACCACCGAGTAGACGAAGGCGCCGCCCACCTGCCACACGCTCACGACCCCGGCGGTCGCGCCGATCGCCGAGCGCAGCAGAACGAGGGCCGACGCGTCGTTCACCAGGCTCTCGCCCTCGATGACGGCCGTCAGGCGGTGCGGCAGCCCCAGGCGTTTGGCGATCGAGGCGGCCGACACCGCGTCGGTGGGGCTGATGACGGCGCCGAGGGCGATGGCCGAGGCGAAGCTCAGCTGCGGGAAGAGCACGAAGAGCAGCACACCGGTGCCGAAGGCGCTGACGAACACGAGGGCGACAGAGAGGCCGGTGATGCTGACGATGTTCTTTCGGAAGTCGGCGAGCGGCAGGTTGATCGCCGAGCCGTAGAGCAGGGGCGGCAGCACCACCGCCAGAATCAGCGCCGACGGTACGACGACGGGCTGCACGCCCGGAATGATCGAGATGCCGACCCCGATGAGCACGAGGATGATCGGGGCGGCGATCTTCAACCGCGGCGCGAACGCCGAGACCCCCACGATGACGATGACGCCGATGACGGCGACGACTTCATTGCGCACAGACGCTCCCGCGGGCATCCATCGGTGTGGTGGTTACTGCACCGAGAGCATGACGTCGACCACGGCGTCGAGCACCATGTCGACCTGTGCCTCGTTGTAGCCGCCGAGCTTCGGCCTGAAGACGGCGCCGCGCACGTCGTCGACGGTGAGCGCCGCGCCAGTGCGGAAGTAGCTGATGATCACGTCGCAGAAGTCGTCGACGTCGCCGCGGTCGTAGCCGCCCGACAGCAGCCCGACGCGCTTGAACCGGTGGCCGGGGCTGCGCTCGAGGCGCGCGACGATCTCGCGGGCGCGGTCACGGCTGAGCGTGAACCACTTCTCTTCGCCGAGATCGTTCTTCGCGCGCGACCGTTCGCGGGCCGAGAAGGCGTCTTCGAGGCGTTCGAGCGCGGCGTCGACGTGGGTGGTCGAGTAGCCGCCCTTCTGCAGCGAGAACGAGGCCCGACGGATGCTGCGCGAATCGATCTCGGGCGCCCCCGTCGCGCTCGCAGGGTCGTTCTGCGCCTCGTAGGCTGCGCGGGCGTCGCTCAGGAACTTCTCGACCTCGTCGACGTTGTAGCCCATGGACGACTTGCGACTGACCGGAAACGTTTGGCTCACGCACCCATTGTGCCAGTTGAGCCTGTCAGTGGAAGACGATGAACAGCACGTACGCCGCGGCCGCCGAGGGCAGCATCGAGTCGAGCCGGTCGAGGAAGCCGCCGTGGCCGGGCAGCCAGGTGCTCATGTCTTTGATGCCCATGTCGCGCTTGAGCAGCGACTCGGCCAGGTCGCCGAACGTCGCCGTCGCCGTGATGACGGCGCCCAGAATGAGACCGAACCACCAGGGCTGGCCGAGCAGCAGCACACCCAGCAGCACCGACGCGATGAGGGCGAGACCCGCCGCGCCGGCGAAGCCCTCCCACGTCTTTTTGGGGCTGATGCGCGGTGCCATCGGGTGTTTTCCGAAGTTCAGGCCGGTGACGTAGGCGCCGGTGTCGACGCAGATCACCACGATCATGAACGACAGCACCCACCACCGGCCGTCGGGCTGGGCGACGAGCAGAATCGAGATACTGCCGAGGAAGACCACGTAGGCCTGCACCAGGAAGCCGGCGGCGAGGTCACGCCAGAGCTTCTGCGGCGTCGCCCGGTACTTCGGTAGCGCCAGCTCGACGAGCCGCCACAGCAGCACGAGCACGCTGCCGGCGAGCAAAATGAGCCACTGCCCCTGCTGCCCCCAGAAGAACGCGGCCACCGACACCGCCGCGGCCGAGAGCACGGTGGGGATGAGCGGAACGTGCCGGCCCGACTTTCCGAGCGCGCCCACCAGCTCGGCCGAGGTGATGCACACCAGCACCCCGACGAACAGAAAGAACACCACGTTGAAGAAGAGCAGGCTGATCAGCATGATCAGGCCGAGGCCCAGGCCGATCGAGATGGCGCTGACGAGGTTGCGGCCGGTTCGGGCCGTGATCTTGTCGTTGACCTCTTCGAACTGTTCGCGGCGTGCGCGAACGCGCTCCTCGAGCTCGGCGCGCGAGATGCCCTGCGGCGCCCGCTTCGTCTTGGCGGGCTTCACGCCCTCGGCCGACCCCTGCGGATCGGCCCCTGGGGTCGCCGCCGTCGAATCGGCCGAACCCGGCTCGTTGGTCACCGTGCGCCTAGATTTCCAGCAGTTCAGTCTCTTTGCGCTTCAGGGCGTCGTCGATGGCGTCGACGGTGGCCTTCGTTGCCGCCTCGAGCTCCTTCTCGGCACGGGCCACCTCGTCGTCTCCGACCTCGCTCTTCAGGGCATCCAGATCGTCTTTGGCTTTGCGGCGGATGTTGCGCACCGAGACCTTGCCGTCTTCGGCCTTGCCCTTCACCAGCTTGACGAACTCCTTGCGGCGCTCCTCGGTGAGGTCGGGCAGGGTGACGCGGATGATGTTGCCGTCGTTGGTCGGGTTCGCACCCAGGTTCGGCATGTCGCGGAGCGCCTGTTCGATGTCACGCAACGCGCCCTTGTCGTAGGGGGTGACGATGATGGTGCGCGCCTCGGGGTTCTGCAGCGAGGCGAGCTGCGCGAGCGGCGTCGGCGAACCGTAGTAGTCGACGAGCACCTTCTGGAAGAGCGCGGGGTTCGCCCGCCCGGTGCGCACCGTCGAGAAATCTTCTTTGGTGTTCTCGAGCGCCTTCTTCATTCGGTCGGCTGCGTCGGTCAGTACATCGGCAATCACGGTAGAACTCCCTTACTTCAAGACCCAAGTTTAGAGGGCAACGCGAACCTCGCGCGTCGCCCGGCAGACGCGCGAGCCGCTCACTCGTGCGAGGTGTGCACCAGCGTTCCGATCTCCTCACCGAGAATGGCGCGGGTGACGTTGCCTGTCGGCTCCATTCCGAAGACGACCATGGGCATGCGATTGTCCATGCAGAGGCTGAAAGCGGTCGAGTCGACCACCTTCAGTTCGCGCTGCAGAGCGTCGATGTAGGTGAGACGGTCGATCTTCTTCGCGTCGGGGTTCGTGCGCGGGTCGGAGTCGTAGACGCCGTCGACGCCGTTCTTCGCCACCAGCACCACGTCGGCGCCGATCTCGAGTGCGCGCTGGGCAGCCACGGTGTCGGTCGAGAAGTACGGCAGGCCGGCTCCGGCGCCGAAGATGACGACGCGCCCCTTCTCGAGGTGCCGCTCGGCACGGCGCGGGATGTACGGCTCGGCCACCTGCGTCATCGAGATCGCCGACTGCACCCGCGTCTCAGCCCCCGCCTGCTCGAGGAAGTCCTGCAGCGCGAGAGCGTTCATCACCGTGCCGAGCATGCCCATGTAGTCGGCCCGGCCGCGGTCCATGCCGCGCTGCGACAGCTCTGCGCCTCGAAAGAAGTTGCCGCCGCCGACCACGACCGCGATCTCGACGCTCTTGGCGGCTTCGGCGATCTCACGCGCCAGCTCGCCCACCACATCGGGGTTGACTCCGAGCGAACCGCCGCCGAATGCCTCACCCGAGAGCTTCAGCAGAACCCTGCGCTTCTTCGGCGTCTGGAGTGTTTCGTCTGGCATGGAGGTGGATCCCTTCGTTGCTTCGTTGTTCAGGCTACCGGTTTTGCACCGGGTGCCCGGGCACGAAAAAGGGGCAGCTCGCGCTGCCCCTTGCCCGGCCTGGTTTCGATACGGCCTGCAGCCTACTCAACCAGCGAACACCCGCCGCTGGTTGAGTAGGCCCGAAGGGCCGTATCGAAACCCAGCGAACGCCCGCCGGTTGAGTAGGCCCGAAGGGCCGTATCGAATCCCCACGAACGCCCGCCGGTTGAGTAGGCCCGAAGGGCCGTATCGAAACCCCACGAACCCTCTACGGCTACGCGCCGACCTTGAACCGGGCGAAGCCGGTGATGGTCAGGCCCGCGTCGGCCACGACCTTGCCGACAGACAGCTTGTTGTCTTTCGCGTAGTCCTGGTCGAGCAGGGCGACCTGCTTGAAGTAGCCGGTCAGGCGACCCTCGATGATCTTGGGCAGCGCCGCGGCGGGCTTACCCTCGTTCTCGGCGATCTCGGTGACGATCTTGCGCTCAGCCTCGACGGCGTCGGCGGGAACATCCTCGCGGCTCAGGTACTCGGGGTTCGCGAACGAGATGTGCTGCGCGATGCTGCGAGCGGTGTCGGCGTCAGAGCCGATGTAGCCGACGATCACGCCGACCTGCGGGGGCAGGTCTTTGCTCGTGCGGTGCAGGTAGATCGCGAAGTGCTCGCCACCCACCTGGGCGACGCGGCGCAGCTCGAGCTTTTCGCCCAGAATCGCGGCCTCGTCGGTGATGACCTCGGCGACGGTCTGGTGCGGGCCGCACGCGGCGCCGAGCGCCTCGGCGACGGTCGACGCGTTCGCTGCGATCGTGGCATCCAGAACCTTCTCGCTCAGGTCGATGAACTTCTGGTTCTTCGCGACGAAGTCGGTCTCGCAGGCGAGCTCGATCAGAGTGGCACTGGTGCCGCTCTCCTTCGCGGCGACGAGACCCTCGCTGGTGGCGCGGCCCTCACGCTTGGCGACACCCTTCTGGCCTTTGAGGCGCAGAATCTCGATGGCCTTGTCGATGTCGCCATCGGCCTCGACCAGAGCGTTCTTGCTGTCGACCATTCCGGCACCGAGGCGGTCGCGGAGGATCTTTACGTCGGCAACGTTGAAATTTGCCATGTGCTTCTTTACTCCTAGCTAAACGGCTGTGCCCGAGTCACCCCGGGCACAGCGTATTTCTTTGATCTGGAAATTATTCGGAGAGGGTCTCGCCACGCGACGGGGCGACGGGGTGCGCCACCGGGTCGCCGATGTTCTTGCCGATGAGCTGCGCGTCAGCGTCGTTCTCCTCGGTGTTGGGCTCCTCTGCCAGCTCGGCGACGTCGGCGTCGATGACCGCAGCAGCAGCCTCGGCGTTCTCGACGACCTCTTCGGCGACACCCTCGGTTGCGAGGGTCTCGGCGACGGCGGTCTCGGTCGCAGCCAGCTCGACGGTGCTCGCCTCGAGCAGCTCGCGCTCCCACTCGGCCAGCGGCTCGACGGCCGAGACGTTGCCGGCCTCTTCGGGCTTCTGGTGACGCTGGATCAGGCCCTCAGCGGCGGCGTCCGCGATGATGCGGGTGAGCAGGCCCACCGAGCGGATCGCGTCGTCGTTGCCCGGAATCGGGTACTGAACCTCGTCCGGGTCGCAGTTCGTGTCGAGGATGCCGATGACGGGGATGCCGAGCTTGCGCGCCTCGTCGATGGCGAGGTGCTCCTTCTTGGTGTCGACCACCCAGAGGGCGCTGGGCGTCTTCGTCAGGTTGCGGATACCGCCGAGGCTCTTGTGCAGCTTGTCGAGCTCGCGCTTCTTGATGAGCAGCTCTTTCTTCGTGAAACCGCTCTTCGCGGTGTCTTCGAAGTCGAGCTCTTCGAGCTCCTTCATGCGGGCGAGGCGCTTCGACACCGTCTGGAAGTTGGTGAGCAGGCCACCGAGCCAGCGCTGGTTGACGTAGGGCTGGCCGACGCGGGTCGCCTGCTCGGCGATCGAGCCCTGGGCCTGCTTCTTGGTGCCGACGAAGAGAACGGTGCCGCCGTGCGCGACGGTCTCCTTGACGTAGTCGTAGGTCTTGTCGATGTACGTCAGCGACTGCTGAAGATCGATGATGTGGCTGCCCGAGCGCTCGGTCAGAATGAAGCGCTTCATCTTCGGGTTCCAGCGACGGGTCTGGTGCCCGAAGTGAACGCCGCTGTCGAGCAGCTGGCGAATGGTGACGACGGCCATGAGCCGTTCTCCTGTTCTCGGGCCGCGGCGCACGGATGCACGGCGAAACCCATATCGGTTGCTAGCGACGACCGGATGATCGTCTCTCCTGGTGCCCGGCACAAACCCGCCGCAGATCGCACGTCTTTCGACGCAGATTCGCAGACCGAGTAGGTTTGGCGGCCGAATGGCACGCGTAGTCACCGCGACAAGCACGGCGCGTCTACCAGAGTAGCACTTCTGAGCAGGTTCTACGCCGGGGCGTCGGCCTTCAGGGCTGCAGCCGCCTTAGCGGCACGGCCGCCGCGATCGACCTTCAGATCATCCATGCTCTCGAGCGAGCGCCCCTTCGTCTCCGGAACGGCGAAGAAGACGAACACGAACGAGATTAGGGCGAAGAACGCGTACATGCCGTAGGTGAACGAGAGCGAGAACGCCGACAGCGCCGGGAACGTCTCGGTGATGGCGAAGTTGGTGAGCCACTGCGCCGCCGCCGCGATGCCGAGCGCCTTGCCACGGATGCGGTTCGGGAAGATCTCGCCGAGCAGCACCCAGACGAGCGGGCCCCAGGTGGCACCGAAGCAGATGACGAACACGTTGGCTGCCACGAGGGCCACAGGGCCCCACACACCGGGCAGCGACGGGTTGCCGTCGACCGTGACCGACTGCGCGAAGGCGAGCGCCATGACGCCCAGCGACACGAACATGCCGATCGACCCGCTCAGCAGCAGGGGCCGTCGGCCGGCCTTGTCGACGGTGAAGATGGCGACGAAGGTGACGGCCACGTTCACCACCGAGGTGACCACCGAGATCGTCAGAGACGTGCCCGGGTTGCTGGTGTCGAAGCCGACCGAACTCCAGAGCGAAGTCGAGTAGTAGAAGATCACGTTGATGCCGACCAGCTGCTGGAACATCGACAGCAGAATTCCGACCCAGACGACAGGCAGCAGGCCGAACATCTTGCCCCGCAGCGACGCGGTTCGAGCGTTCTCCTTGTCTTCCTTCAGGGTTCGCTCGATCTCAGCGAGGGCGTCGTCGACCTGGCTCTTCGGCATGACGCTGGCGAGAACGTCGCGCGCGTCGTCCTGCTTTCCCTTGCCCGCCAGATACCGTGGCGACTCCGGTAGACGCCAGGCGAGCAGGCCGTAGACGATAGCCGGGATGGCGCACATCACGAACATCCACCGCCAGGCATCCGCACCGAACCACAGCGGGCTGTTCGCGTCGCCGGCGGCGTTCGCCAGGATCGCGTCAGAGAGCAGGGCGGCGAAGATACCGAGCGTGATGGCGAGCTGCTGCAGCGAGGCGAGGCTGCCGCGCACGGCCTTCGGCGCGATCTCGGCGATGTAGGCCGGCGCGATGACGGATGCGATGCCGATGCCGAGGCCGCCGAGTACGCGCCACAACACCAAGTCCCACACGGCGAAGGCGAACGCCGAACCGATGGAGCTGACAAGGAAGAGGGCGGCACCGATGAGCATCACCGGAATGCGGCCCATGCGGTCGGCCAGACGGCCGGCGAAGTAGGCGCCGATCGCGCAGCCGAGCAGGGCCGAGGCGACCACGAAACCGCTCAGCAGCGGAACCCCGCCGAGGTCGAAGTCGCTCTTGATGGCGTCGACGGCGCCGTTGATGACCGATGAGTCGAAACCGAACAGAAACCCGCCGAGGGCGGCCGCCACAGAGAGCCCGATCACCTTGCGGTTGAGCTTCTTCTGCAGATCTTTCTCTGAAACGCCAGACCCCGTTGTGCTAGCCGTGCCAGACATTGAAACCCCTTTGAACAGTGTGCCCGCGCGTCGTGCCGCGGTGTGAACTTCTGCTACCTGCGTGGGTCGAAAGCTGTTTGCAAGTTGTCTCCCTCACATTTCGATCTTGGCACGAAGTTGCACAGATGGCGCCAAACGTCTCGGGGGTTGCGATTTCGCCGGTGACGATGAAGCCATGCGAAATCGTCTGGTCGGAGTGGTTGTGGGGTTCGTGCGCGGCGCTTGCTCGGTGGGTGTCGTGGGTGTCGTGGCGCTGGGGCTCGTTGCGGGTGGCGGCGTGCCGGCGGGCGCGTGGACGTCGGCGGGTGGTGGGCTGCGCGGGGTCTGGCCCGTCGGGCCTCAGCATTCCGTCATCCGGCCGTTCGAGGCACCCGCATCCCCCTACGCGGCCGGTCACCGCGGCATCGACATCGCCGCCGACGTCGGCGCGCCCGTCGTCGCCACCGCCGCCGGA
Organism: Subtercola sp. YIM 133946; assembly: GCF_036553535.1. Lineage (NCBI taxonomy): Bacteria > Bacillati > Actinomycetota > Actinomycetes > Micrococcales > Microbacteriaceae > Subtercola > Subtercola sp. YIM 133946. The sequence goes on along the minus strand of NZ_JAZHPE010000047.1, from coordinate 18,230 downwards.
GTGGTCTCGTTCGCCGGCACCGTGGTCGACCGGCCCCTGGTGTCGATCGAGCATCCGGGTGGGTACGTCAGCACCGTCGAGCCCGTGCAACCCACCGTCGCGGCCGGCGACACCGTCGCGGCCGGGCAGCAGATTGGCGTCGTCACGGGGTGGACGCACTGCCCCCAGTCGTGCCTTCACCTCGGCGTACGGCTGAACGGCGCCTACGTCTCGCCGCTGCTGCTGCTCGCGCGGGTGCCCCGCGCCATCCTGCTGCCCGACGCCGCGGCGGGCCTGCCGCCCGGTGCCGCGTCGCTGCTACCGTCGAGACCCGCGGCGCAGCTGCTGCGCGACACCGCGGCGGGGCAGCCTCCAGCTGCGGTGTCAGGCGCGGGGGTGGGCCGAGAGGTAGGTCTGGCGCAGCCGTTCCGTCGTGACGTGTGTGTAGATCTGGGTCGTGCCGAGGCTGGCGTGGCCGAGCATCTCCTGCACCGCACGCAGGTCGGCTCCCCCGTCGAGCAGGTGCGTTGCCGCGGTGTGCCGGAAGGCGTGCGGGCCTTCTGGTCCCGCCCCCGGAACCTGCTGCAGCAGCCGTGACACCACCGCGTACACAGCCCGCGTTCCGAGCCGGGCGCCGCGGGTGTTGAGAAAGAGCGCCGGCACGCTGACCCCCGAGTACAGCAGGGGGCGGCCGCTCGCCAGGTAGCGCCCGAGGGCGGCATTGGCCGGCGCGCCGAACGGCACCACACGCTGCTTCGACCCCTTGCCCGTCACGAGCACCGTGCGGCGCGAGCGGTCGAGGTCGTCGATGTCGATGCCCACCAGCTCCGACACGCGCAGCGCCGACGCATACAGCAGCTCGACGATGGCCGAGTCACGCAGTGCGATCGGGTCATCGTGCGCCGCTCGCTCGGCGAGCGTGCCGAAGATGGTCTCCATCGCCGACGCACTCATCACGCGCGGAAGCGACCGGTCGGGCTTCGGCGCCCGCAACCGCACGGCAGAGTCCGCCTCCTGCTGGTGCGTGCGTGTCAGCCATGCCGAGAAGCTCTTCACTGTCGCCGACCGCCGCGCCAGCGTCGCCTTCGACAGCCCACGGTTCGACGCATCCCACAGCCAGTCCCGCAGCAGCTCCAGCGTCAGCTCCACTCCCCCGGCGGCCCCACCCGCGCCGGCCACCTCCGCCGACCGCTCGGCCTCAGCCACCCCCGCAGCCACCGCAGAGGATGCCGTACCCCGTGAAGTCTGGGGAGGCCGAGCGGCAGAGGTCTTCGAAGCCTGCGCCGCCGCGAACGACCGGAGCGCAGCCAGGTCTGACGCATACGACCGCACCGTGTTCGGCGAGTACCCGCGCTCGAGCGTCAGGTAGGCCACGAACTCGTCGATGCTTGGCGCCAGGTCCATCCCTCAAGAATGCCCCACCCACCTCGAACGGGCGCGCGCCCGCGCCGGTGGGCCTTGTCAGGTAGCGGGCGGCGACTGGCGCGAGAAGGCGTCGCGCTGGCCCTCGGGCGACAGCGCCTCGACCCGCTCGACGAAGTCGGCCGGAAATTCGCTCACGGCCTCGAAGTCGCCGATCGGCAGCACCGAGTGAACGACCTGGTCGTCGTAGACGTGCACGAGGTTGATCGACCGTCCGCCCGCGACCCCGCAGAGCACCCTCCGCGGTGCGGCGATGTTCATCGTGTAGCAGGTCGCCGCGGCAACGGAGATCGGAATGCCGGCGAACAACGAGTGCGTCGAGTAGTGCAGGTGCCCACCGAGAATGCCGCGAACATCCGTGCCCCGGATCACGTCGGCGAACAGCTGCTGTTCCTGCAGCTCGAGAATCGGCATGAGCGGCAGCGTGGTCGGAATCGGCGGATGGTGCAGCGCAATGATCGTGCCGCCCGGTGCCGGCACCGCCAGCTGCTCCCCCAGCCAGCCGAGCTGCGCCGCCGTCAGCTCGCCGTGGTGGAACCCCGGCACCGAGGTGTCGAGAGCGATCAGCCGCAGCCCGTCGAGGTCGAACACCCGATCGACGGGCTCTTCGCTGGCCGCCTCATCGAGCAGGTCGGTGCGCAGGCGGCCGCGCAGGTCGTGGTTTCCCATCACCCACACGAGCTGCGCCCCCAGCCGCTCGGCAGCGGGTTCGACGATCGACCGGATGCGCCGGTAGGCGTCTTCTTCGCCCAGATCGGCGATGTCACCCGTGAACACCAGCGCGTCGAACCGGATGCCCGAGCCCTCCAGCTGGCGCAGAATCTGCCGCAGGGTCGCATCGGTGTCGACAGCCCCGTAGAGCTTCGCCTCCCCGGCCAGGAAATGGGTGTCGCTGATGTGGGCGATGACGTGGGACGGAGTGCTCGAGGTCATGCTTCCATCTTCGTCCACCCGCGCTCCGTCTCCGTCGCACCGCGATTCAGAGCCAGCACTCCCAGCAGCGCCCGCGTGCTGTCGACCCCCAGCCCGGCCCGTCGGGCGATGTCGCTCGGGCTCCGCGGCGCCCGCACGCTCATCGCATCGAGCACGCGCACCTCCTCGGCCGACCGGCCCGCGGCTCGACCTCCCCGCCTGCGATTGTCGGCCCCACCATTGGCCGCGGCACCAGCACCTGCCGCAGCTCCAGCTCCAGCTCCAGCTCCAGCTCCAGTCTCGGTCGCGGATATTCGGTGTGTCCCACCGTCGCCGAAGGGGGCGAGCATCGTCAGAATGTCGTCGGTGCTCGTGACGCATTCCGCGTCGTACTCCCGGAGCAGGCGGTGACAGCCCGCCGACGAAACCGAGGTGACCGGGCCGGGAACCGCTCCGAGCGGCCGGCCGATCGACGCCGCGTGCCCGGCCGTGTTGAGGGAACCGCTGCGGCTGCCCGCCTCCACCACGACCGTCGCCTGCGAGACGGCCGCGATGAGCCTGTTGCGCTGCAGGAACCGCCACTTCGTCGGCGGCGACCCACAGGGCAGCTCGGAGATGATCAACCCCTCGCGCGCGATGCGCGTCAGCAGGCCATCGTGTCCGCTCGGATAGAACCGGTCGACGCCCCCAGCCAGGAACGCTGCAGTGAGGCCCGAGCTGGCGAGTGCGGCTCGATGCGCCATGCCGTCGATGCCGTAGGCCGCTCCCGACACGATTGCGACTGCCCGATCGCTCAGCCCAGCCGACAGTTCCATCGCGACATGCTCGCCATACCCCGTCGCAGCACGTGCGCCGACGAGCGCGACGGACTGCGTGAGCCTTCCCAGCCTCCCGCGGTCGCCGCGCACCCACAACGCGAGGGGCTCGTGCTCGCCGAGGTCGGCCAGCGGCGCGGGCCAGTCGTCGTCGCCGGGCACCACCAACTGGGCCCCGCACCGGGCCGCGAGCCGCAGCGACATCAGTGCCGCGCTCGAGGTCAGTCGGGGCATCCACCGTTCGAGCGCCTGGGCGACGGCGTCGGGCGGCACCTCCTCGACCCCGGCCGCGGCGAGCGCCGCCACGACCCGGTCGCGGTCGTGCCGTTCGACCAGCGCCGTCAGCGCAGCCGTCGCCCCGAGGGCCCGAACCACGATGCCGGCCACGACGTCGCCCGGCTCGGCAACCCCGCTCAACGTCGCTCGAGCGAACCGCTCTGCGATCGCATCGAGCTCACCCCGCCGCGCGCCAGCTGATCCGCCGCCGGCCGACAGGTCTCCGCCCGATTCGCTGTCGAGCGATCTGCCGCTGGCCGATGCGCCAGCGGCCGATCTGACACCGGCCGATTCGTTGTCGCGCGACTCGTCGGCGGGTGACCCATTGCCGGCCGCCGCCGCGCGGGCGGATGCTCGCGCGGAGGGCGGGCCACCCAGGGCCATCACCGCCTCGATCACCACGGACTCATCGAGAGAGAAGAGGGTCATGTCGACAACGACTTTCTGAGGTAGAGGGCGCGACCGATGTGCTCGAACCCGGGCTGTGACGCCTCGTCGAGGTCGGCGAGCGTCCAGGCGACGCGGAGGATGCGGTCGTAACCGCGCATGGTGATTCCGCCGCGCTCGAGGGCACGGTCGATGGCGGAGGTGGTCTCGTGGTCGAGGCGGAACGGGCCCGCCCTCAGCCACTCGCCCGAGACCTCGCTGTTGAGGTGCCAACCCGTACCCGAGAGGCGCGCGGCCATGCGCTGGCGGGCGGCCGTCACCCGCCGGCGCGCCTCCTCGGTGGTGAGCCGGGGCTCGGAGGCCGACACGCGCAGTTCGCCAGCGGTGATACGCCGCACCTGAACCTGAATGTCGATGCGATCGAGAAGCGGGCCCGAGAGCCGGGCGAGGTACCGGCGCCGGGTGTTCGGGCTGCAGACGCAGTTCGACTCGGCGGCCCCGTACTGTCCGCACGGGCAGGGGTTCGCGGCGAGCACGAGCTGGAACCTGCCGGGGAACTTCGCGACCGCATTGGCGCGATGGATGCTGATCACGCCCGATTCGAGCGGCTGCCGCAGGGCATCCAGAACGTTGGAGGCGAACTCGGGCGCCTCGTCGAGAAACAGCACGCCGTGACAGGCGCGCGCCGCAGCACCCGGGCGGATCTGCTTGGAGCCGCCGCCGATGAGGGAGGCGGCGGTGGCGGTGTGGTGCGGGCTCTCGAAGGGCGGCCGCGTTGCGAGGGCCCGCGGCACGCCGGCTCCGGCCAGGGATCGCACCGAGCTCACCTCGAGTGCCCGCTCGGTGTCGAGGTCGGGCAGCAGCCCCGCCAGGCGGGTGGCGAGCATCGTCTTGCCCGCGCCGGGCGGGCCGAGCATGAACATGTGGTGGCCTCCGGCGGCAGCCGCGACGAGCGCGAGAACGGCATCGGGGTTGCCGATGACGTCGGCGAGTTCTTCGACGCGGTCGACGTCGGCGACACTGTCGCTACCCTCGATGGTCTCGAGCTCGACGGGGTCGAAAGCGCCGCCGTGGAAGATCGCCGCGTCGCGCATCGAGACGACGGGAACGATGCGCACACCGGGCACCAGCTCGGCCTCGTGCCGGTTGCCGGCCGGCACCATGAAGGTGCGGAACCCGGCCCGAGCCGCGGCGGCGATCGCGGGCAGCACGCCGTTCATCGGCCGCAGGCGCCCGTCGAGGCTCAGCTCGCCGAGGTGCACGACGCTCTCGACCGAGGTCGCAGAGATGGTTCCGGCCGAGGCCAGAATCGCCATGGCGATGCCGAGGTCGAAGGTGGAGCCGTGCTTGGGCAGGGCGGCCGGCGAGAGGTTCACGGTGATCTTGCTCACCGGCAGGGGGCAGCCCGAGTTGGCGGCCGCCGAGCGCACCCGATCCCGGGAGTCTGAGAGGGCGGTGTCGGGCAGGCCGATGATCATCAGGGTCGGCAGGCCGTTGCCCATGTCGCTCTCGACCTCGACCATCGAGCCGGTCATGCCGAGCAGAGCGACCGAGTACGTGCGCGCCACCATCAGAACACCCCCTCGAGGTGCTCGATGCTGGCGACCCGGCCCGGCGGCGCGACCACACCGATGAGGTCGATGCGGATTCGCCGCGGGCGCCCGCCCTCGTCGCACGCCTCGCACCAGGCAGCGCTCAGGCGTTTGAGGCGGGCGAGCTTGGCGACCGTGATCGCCTCGAACGGATGCCCGTACCGCAGCCCCGAGCGCGTCTTCACCTCGACGAACGCCGTGACACCACCGCGCTCGGCGATCACGTCGATCTCACCCTGGGCGCACCGCCAGTTGCGCCCGACGACCGCGTACCCGCCCTGCGAGAGATAGTCGCAGGCCAGTTGTTCGCCGCGCCTGCCGAGCTCGTCTTTTGCTTTCATTTCTGCCTCCGCCAGCAAGACTGGCGAAGCAGAGCAGCCTCACGGGCCGCAAAGGGTCACTCTGTGCAGAACGTCGGGTTCACGTGGATGTGAGGGAGGCGACGCACACGAGGCGAGCGCAATGCCCCTATTCGTCGAGTGCGAGTTCCTTCGGCAGCTCGAAGTCCTTCGACGACAGCTCCTCGATGTTCACGTCTTTGAACGTCAGCACGCGAACAGACTTCACGAACCGGTCTGAGCGGTACACATCCCACACCCACACGTCGCTCATGGTGAGTTCGAAGTAGAAGTCGTGCTCTGTATCGCGGCGCACGAGGTCGACATCGTTGGCCAGATAGAACCGGCGCTCGGTCTCGATCACGTACTTGAACTGCGAAACGACATCGCGGTATTCGCGGTAGAGGGCCAGCTCGACCTCGCGGTCGTAGTCCTCGAACTCATCTTCTTCCATGGTTCGACAAGTCTATGCCCGGCGGCGACGACAGGTTCAGCCCTGCTCGAGCTCCACGAGCATCCGCTCGCTCTTCAGCCAGGTGAGCCGGTGATGCGCACTGGGGCCGAGCAGGTCGAGCGCCTCGAAGTGCGCCGACGACGAGTAACCCTTGTTGCTGGCCCAGCCGTAGCCCGGCACCTGGGCGTCGAGGTCGATCATCAGCCGGTCGCGGTGCACCTTCGCGACGACCGAGGCTGCGGCGACCGAGGCGCAGTCACGATCGGCCTTGATGCGGGTCGTCACGCGGTATGACGGCCCCTCGCTACCACCAGCCGCGGCGTACGGCGGCGGCACGGCCGACGGGGCAGCCGATGCGGAGACCGGGAGCGGCGACACGGCCGACGGGGCCGGCGGGGCAGCCGACGCGGAGACCGGCAGCGGTGGCACGGCCGGCGCGGCAGCCGACGCCGGCACCCCAGCGACCGGAAGGTGCCGGCTCAGGTAGTCGTAGTTGCCGTCGAGCACGAGAACCGCCCCCGAGACATCCACCCCGGCCTCGAGCAGCAACGCGAACGCGCGCGCCCCCGCCAGCCCCAGGCACACCATGATGCCCAGCTCGTCGACCTCGTTCGCGCTCGCCAGCCCGACAGCGGATGCCCGGGCCCACGCAGCCGCAAGCGGCGCAAGCTGCTCCCGCCGCGGCTCGGCCAGCAGTTTCGAGTCGCGAAGCCCTACCGGGAACCGCCCCGGGCGCACCGGATCGATGACGCACATCCCCACCGCGACCGGCCCGGCGAGAGCACCACGGCCGACCTCGTCGACCCCGATCACGAGACGCGCACCCTGGCGCCCGAGCGCCCGCTCGTGTTTCAGGGTCGGGTCACTGACCGGGGTCATCCCGAACCGCCCGGTGGGCCCGGGGCCGCGTCTTTGGCGGCCCGGAAGACGGCGGAGTAGTTGTCGAGAAAGGTCCAGCGGCTGGAGGGCCACGTGATCCAGAGTGCGCGGCCGACGACGTCGCTGATCGGCACGAAGCCGCCGCCCGGCTTGTCTTGGTTGTAGCGCGAGTCGGCCGAGTTGTACCGGTTGTCACCCATCACCCACAGCGAGCCTGCGGGCACCGTGACGTCGAAGTCGACCTCCGACACCTTCGTCACCCCGTCGGGCAGGGTGATGTACGGCTCGCTCAGCGGCACGTCGTTCACGGTCATCTGCCCGAGCGCGTTGCAGCACGTCACGTGGTCGCCCGGCAGCCCGATGACCCGCTTGATGAGGTGGTCGTTGCTGTCGGTCGCGGCGAGGCCGACGGCGTCGAGCATCCAGTTCACCGCGGTGACGACGGGCGTGGTCGGCGCGTCGACGTGCGGGGGCAGCCAGCCACCCGGGTCTTTGAACACCACGACGTCGCCACGCGCGATGGGGATGACGTTCGGCTCGAGCTCGTTGACCAGGATGCGGTCGTTGATCTGCAGCGTGTTCTCCATCGACCCCGACGGAATGTAGAACGAGCGCACCAGAAACGTCTTGATGAGCACAGAGGCGAGCAGCGCCACCACGAAGATGATGACGATGTCGCGAAAGAAGAGGGCCGCGCTGCGCGATCGGCGCCCCCCACGACGACCGCCGCGTGGCCGCGTCGGCACCGATGTTTCTGTCATTGAGTTGTCTCTGGTTCGCTGAACGTCACTGGGCCCTCGACCCATTTTATGGGGAAGGCGCTCAGATGATCAGACACGACGCTGCCTGCCATGGGCATTTTCACAGCCGCAGCAGCGAATCGACACGCCTCGCCGCGGCGGCCCTGACGAACGAAAGGCCGGGCACCCTCAGGATGCCCGGCCTTCACGATCTGCGCGAGATGGAACGTTCGCGCGAAGCCGACGTGCGAATCGCGTAAAACCTACGCGTCGCGCTTCTCTTTGATCTTGGCCTTCTTGCCACGAAGCGAACGCAGGTAGTACAGCTTGGCACGGCGCACGTCGCCGCGGGTCACGACCTCGATGTGGTCGATGATCGGGGAGTGCACCGGGAAGGTACGCTCGACGCCGACCTGGAAGCTGACCTTGCGAACGCAGAAGGTCTCGCGAACGCCCTCGCCCGAACGGCCGATGACGATTCCCTGAAAGACCTGCACACGCGAGCGAGTACCTTCGATGATGTTGACGTGAACGCGAACAGTGTCACCGGCGCGGAAGTCGGGAACGTCGCTGCGCAGCGAAGCCGCGTCGAGTTCGTCAAGAATGTGCATGATGTATCGCTCTCTGCAACCGCCACAGGTCGACTACGGGTAAGTAGAAAAAAGGAGTGTGTGCACACTCGTAACTGCAGAACTCCCCTGTGGCAGAGCCTGGCGGTGGCACAATCGACAATTCTGCCACGAACCGACCCCTTAAAGCAAAGGCGGGCGGATGCTCGGCGCTACTCCTGGTGGATGCGAGCCGTGTCGATCACGATGTATTCGTGCTCGTCGACGATCGGCCCCCGGGGCGCGGCACCCACGCCGGGGCCTGAGGGCGCCGGAGCACCCATCTGCGCCATGTACTGGAACGAGTCGTACACGCCCTGCACCCGACGACGGGTCTCACGGGCGAGCTCGACGATCGACACCCAGAATGCGGCGAGGCCCAGCACGACGACGGCCACCGCGAGGATGGTCGTCGCAGGAGTGAGAAACCCGACTGCGATGATGGCGGCGTGCCAGGCGATCGCCAGTGCGGCATCCGGCCACGACAGCGCACGCTCGGCTCGAACCTGCTTGCGCGTGAAGTTCAGCATGCCCACGCCGGCCAGGGAGAGCGCCAGAACGCCGCACGAGAGCAGCACCAGCAGGAACTGCCAGGCCGAGCCGCCGAAGACCGACCAGCCGATCAGAACCCACAGCGGAAGCACGACGAAGGCGGCTGGCTGCCAGTAGTAGAGAGCTCGACGAACGAACATCTCTCAAGGTTACGGCGGGTAACGTAGGTTGCGCCCGTCGGCACCGAAAAACACAGTCAAATCAAAGGGAATCGCAGTGATCGAGCTCAGAACCCCCGCCGAAATCGAGAAGTTGCGCACCGCCGGCATCTTCGTGGGCGAGGTGCTGACCGAGCTCGCCGCCCGAGCCGCGGTGGGCGTCAATCTGCTGAAGCTCGACGCCATCGCGCACGAGATGATCCGGGCCCGCGGGGCCGAGTCGTGCTACATCGACTACCACCCGTCGTTCGGCGCAAGTCCGTTCGGCAAGGTGCTGTGCACCTCGGTCAACGACGCCGTGCTGCACGGTCTACCCCACGACTACCGCCTGCGCGACGGCGACATGCTCACGCTCGACTTCGCCGCGTCTGTCGACGGCTGGGTCTCCGACAGCGCCGTGACGGTCATCGTCGGCACTCCCCGGCCTGAGGATGCCCGGCTCATCGACACCACGACGAGAGCCCTCGACGCGGGCATCGCCGCCGCCCAGCCCGGCGGCAGGGTCGGCGACATCTCGGCCGCCATCGCTGCGGTCGCCCTGGCCGACGGCTACACGATCAACACGGATTTCGGCGGCCACGGCGTCGGACGCACCATGCACGGCGACCCGCACGTTCCGAACAACGGGCGGGCGGGCCGCGGTGTGCACCTCGACCCGGGCCTCGTCATCGCGATCGAGCCCTGGTTCCTCGAGACCACCGACAAGCTCGTCACCGACCGCGACGGCTGGACCCTGCGCAGCGCCGACGGCTCACGCGGCGCCCACGCCGAGCACACCATCGCGATCACGGCCGATGGCCCGCGCATCCTGAGCGCCCGCGCCTAGCTCGAGGAGCTGACGAAGCTCCTCTCCGCTGTTCACCCGTGGCGGCTTGGTCTCTGCCTGCGTCGGGTCACTTCACGACGAGGTCGAGCACCGCCTTTGAGAACGCGCCCGCGATGTTCTTCGCCAGAACAAGGACCTGGTACGTGCCAGCGGGCGCAGTCGTCTTTCCGACGATCGTGCCTGTCGAGGCATCCCACGACAAACCGGCCGGCAGATGCCCGACGCCGACGATGGGTAGTGGGTTTCCGGTCACCCGCACCTTTGCTGCATACCACTCGAACTGCGACGCCGGTGGGAGTGACGTCGTGACGATCACCGGCGGATCACTCGTCACTACGAGGGTGTACGTGTTGAGTGTCGACAGGGCTCCCTCGGCGACGATCTGCACGGTGTAGGAACCTGCCGGCGCCTTCGGGATGCCCGACACGACGCCGGAGTACTCGTCCATCGTCAGGCCAGCAGGCAGGCCACCCGCGTCGAAGCGGGGCGCCGGCCATCCCGTCGCCGTCACCTGGAACGAATAGGGAACTCCCTGCATCGCGGGCGGAGGCGCGTCGGAGGTGATGACGGGCGCGGTCGGGATGTACGCCTCGGCGGCGGTCGGCGTCACGGCGCTCAACCCGGCGGTGAGGCCTGCGGCGAGCGCGAGCGCTGGGACGAGCATCCTGAACGCCCGAGGTGTCGAAGTTCGGGCCGGTGAGGTTCTCGCCCTGCTCGATCGTGCGGCGCTCGATCGTGCTGCGGTCTGAAGTGACTGGTCTCTGGTCTGGGTGAGCTGCGTGCTGGTTTCGAGCGGTGTCATCTGCTGTCTCTCGCGTTCAAGCCCGATTGGGTGCTCGGGCAGAATGGTTCCCACCTGAAGAGAGTCGACCAGGCCCTGTCTGTTACGCGAGTTCGGCGAAATGCCGGCCGAGCGGCTACGCGGGCGGCAGCAGGTCGGGCCGCACGCGGCGGGTTCGCTCGAGCTGGGCCGCGTGGCGCCACGCCGCGATGGCACCGTGGTTTCCGCCCATCAGCACCGGCGGCACGGCGAGCCCGCGCCACTCGGCCGGCTTCGTGTAGCTCGGGTACTCGAGCAGGCCGTCTTCGTGCGACTCCTCGACGAGGCTCTCGGGGTTGCCGATCACGCCCGGAATCAGCCGCCCGATCGCCTCGATCATCGCCATCACGGCAACCTCCCCGCCGTTGAGAACGTAGTCGCCGAGGCTCACCAGGCGAACGGATGCCCGGCTGCCGGCATACTCGAACACCCGCTGGTCGATGCCCTCGTACCGTCCGCAGCCGAACACCAGGTGCTCGGCCCCGCTCAGCTCCCGCGCCATCGCCTGCGTGAAGACCTCGCCCGCGGGCGACGGGAAGATCACGATCGGCCCACCCTCGACGGGTTCGGCGGGCGGGGCATCCACGGTCAGAACGTCGACCACCGGGGCATCCACCTCGAGCACGGCGTCGAGCGCCTCCCCCCACGGCTCGGGCTTCATCACCATGCCGGCCCCGCCCCCGTACGGTTTGTCGTCGACCGTGCGGTGCCGGTCGTGCGTGAAGGCCCGCAGGTCGTGCACGTTCACGTCGAGAATGCCGTCTTCACGCGCGCGGCCCAACAGCGACACATCGAGCGCCCCGAAGTACTCGGGAAAGATCGTCACGATGTCGATGCGCATGCCAAAACCCTATCCCGCGCCTTCGACGTCACGTTCGGCGGCCCTCCGCCGAACCTCGGTGGAATGCGTCGAGGTCGGGTTCAGCGCCGCCCGATTGCGATCGCGTCGCTGCCTTGCGCTCCAGCGATGCTCGTTTCTCTGCACCGCCGCCCGGATCAGCCGTTCGACGCGGGCCCACTCATGCATCACCTGGCCGTACGTCAGCCGGATGACCAGATACTCGCGCTCGTGCAGCACGAGATCACGCCGCCGGTCATCGTAGAACGCCGATTCGTTCGTGTGCCATCTCAGGGCGATCACGTCGCGGTGCTTCTGCGCGAACGAGGCGGCCACCCGGTCGAGGCGCCAACGGGTTGTCGCGTTCAGGTTGAGCGCAGAATCGAAGGCGGCGACCGCGTCGTCTCGGGGCTGGCAGTCGACGAGATGCATCAACGCCAGCTCGACCGGATCCGTGGCGCCTTCGAGGGGAATACCGAGGCCGTCGGGCACTCGGTGCAGAGCGACGGCATCGCTGGGGTCGATGGGGCGACCCCAGTCATCCGGAGACGACAGATGGCTCGTGTGACGACCCAGCGATACGTGGATGCGTCGATCGTCGTAGCACCAGACTCCGAGGTGCCGCAGGAGGGAGACACCACACGTAAGGCGGCCGCCGACGCGAACCGCGCGAACGATCTGCGGTGGAGCGGAGGGAAGGGCGACCCAGCCCTGCCGTACCCGAGTCACCGTGCCGCGTGAGACGGCGCGCCGGGCATCGACGGCAGAGAAGCCGAGGGCTGTCAGCTGCGCGTGACTGACGACCCCGCCGGCCCGTGCGACGGCGTCTTCGAAGGTCATCGGTACAGGATCGCGCAGCCGCGATGCCCGGCCGGCCGGAGCGTCGCCATCTGTGGAGAAGGAAATCGTGCTGTGGAAAAGGGAATCGGCGGCACCGAGCCGACCATCGGTAAAATGAGTCGAGGTATGGCCGAACGCCGCCGATTCGTGGTGCGGATGACCGCGCGAACCTACTCCGAACGGACTTCGTCTGCCTCAGCGGCGGATGACACGATCGCCTGCCCCGACGTCTCGGCAGCAGCCTCACCGACGGGGCCGGACGCTTCATCGTCGTCAGGAGCGGCGTCGGCGTCAGACGCCGGCAGCTCCTCGAACAGCCCCGGCGGCGGCGTCACCGTGATGGTGCCCGCCTCGATGTCGACGGCCGGCACGATGGCCTTCACGAAGGGTACGAGCACCTCGCCCGACACGGTCGCCACGTGCAGCAGGTCTTGGGCGGGCAGATGGTCGATCTGGGTCATCGTTCCGATACGAACGCCGTCGCGAATCACCGCGAGACCGACCAGTTGATGGTCGAACCAGGCGTCTTCCTCGTCGGTCTTCTCGTCGAGGTCATGGTCGATCCAGAGGATGGCCTTGGCCAGCGTCTCGGCCGCCGACCGGTCGGGCACACCGACGAAGAAGCCGACCGGATGCCCGTTGTACCAGCGCAGCTCGGCCAGCTCGAGGGTCTTGCCGTGCCACGGCGACGACGTCGGCACTTGCAGCGTGAACACCGCGCCCGGAACGAAACGTCGCCCCGGGTCGTCGGTGAACAGCTCGAGCTTCATCGCACCCTTCAGCCCGTGGGCTTTCGTGAGGCGACCTACTCTGAGTTGGGTGTCGTTCTTAGAAATCGGTATCAACCACGTCGACACGAACGCGCTTGCCGTCGGCGAGCGCTGCAACGAGGGTGCGCAGGGCTTTCGCCGTGCGGCCCGAACGACCGATCACGCGGCCGAGGTCGTCGGGGTTCACACGAACCTCGAGAACCTCGCCGCGTGGTGAGTTCTTTGCCACGACGTGCACATCGGCAGGATGATCGACGATCCCCTTCACGAGGTGCTCGAGCGAAGATGCGAGCAAGACTTACGCCTCGGTCGAAGCGGCGTCGTCGGCCGGGGCGTCTGAGGCCTCGTCGGCGGGCGCGGCGACGGGAGCTGCGGGAGCCGCAGCCTTCGGGCGCAGCACGGGCTTCTTCTTTTCGTCGGCGACGAAGGCGGCCTTCGGCTCCTTGACGCGAACGGTCGACACGGCGTCGGGGTCACCCTTGAACTTGCCCCAGTCGCCGGTGAGCTTGAGGATGGCCTCGACCTGCTCGGTGGGCTGAGCGCCGACCGACAGCCAGTACTGGGCACGGTCAGACTTGACCTCGATGAACGAGGGCTCTTCGGTCGGGTGGTACTTGCCGATCTCCTCGATGACACGACCGTCGCGCTTGGTGCGCGAGTCGGCCACGACGATGCGGTAGTAAGGAGCGCGGATCTTGCCCAGGCGCTTCAAACGGATTTTTACAGACACAATTCTCCTGAATAATTTGTGGGGGCGAACTGCCTGCCGTGAGCGTGGGGATGCACACTCGGCCAAGAATAAGTTCTAAGGTTCTGCTCTCCGCCTGATTAGAGGGTCGGGCGGGCACAGACTCGACTGACCATTCTGTCAGATTTTCGGCCCGCACAGTAATCCCGGGAGCATTTCGTCTCGGTTTTTCCAGATTCGATGACAAGGTTGATCCATGGAGATCTCCTTCGCCAGCTCTGACCGCTCCACTCTCGGCATCGAATGGGAGATCGCCCTCGTCGACCAGCAGACGGGCGACCTCGTGTCGGTCGCTACAGAGGTGCTCGACGCCCTGCGCCAGCACGACGGCTCCGAGCATCCGCAGATCACCGGCGAACTGCTGCTGAACACCGTGGAGTTGGTCACCCGGGTGCACGAGACGGTTCCGGATGCCGTCGCCGACCTCCTGGCGCAGCTCGACGAGGTGCGCGCCATCACCGACCCCCTCGATGTCGAGCTGATGTGCGCCGGAACCCACCCCTTCGCCCAGTGGTTCGACCAGCAGGTCACCGACAAGGAGCGCTACCACCGCCTCGTCGATCGCACCCAGTGGTGGGGCCGCAACATGCTCATCTGGGGCATCCACGTGCACGTCGGAATCGAGTCGCGCGACAAGGTACTGCCCCTGCTGAACGGCCTGCTCACCTACTACCCGCACCTGCAGGCGCTGAGCGCGTCGAGCCCGTACTGGGGCGGGGTCAACACGGGGTACGCCTCGAACCGCGCGCTGATGTTCCAGCAGCTGCCCACGGCGGGGCTGCCGTACCAGTTCACCGAGTGGAGCGAATACGAGTCGTATGTGGCCGACATGACCACCACGGGCATCATCGACGACTTCACCGAGGTCAGGTGGGACATCCGGCCCTCGCCGAAGTGGGGCACCGTCGAGATGCGCGCCTGCGACGGTCTGTCGAGTCCGCAGGAGATCGGGGCCGTCGCGGCGCTCATCCAGTGCCTCGTCGAGCACATGTCGTCTGAGCTCGATGCGGGCCGCGACCTGGTGACGCTGCAGCCGTGGTTCGCCCGCGAGAACAAGTGGCGGGCGGCCAGATACGGGCTCGACGCCGAGATCATTTTGAACTCGGCGGGAGACGAACGCCTGGTCACCGACGAGATCCGCGATCTGCTGGTGCTGCTTGCTCCGGTTGCTTCGCGACTCGGATGCTCGGCGGAACTCGAGCAGGTCAACCTCATTCTCGAGCACGGCGCCAGCTACCAACGCCAGCTGCGGGTGGCGGCCGACAACGGCGGCAGCCTGCACGCCGTCGTCTCGTCGCTGACCCACGAACTGCGCCACGGACTGGCCGCTCCGCGCCCCTGACGCGGGGCCGTCGAGGGTGGGTTGGCTGGGTGCGGCTGGTCAGTCGAGGTGGGCCAGCTTCGGCCAGAGGGTCGACCACGGCTCGACCGGGCCGCGGCAGATCGAGATGGGGTCGCCCTGCTCCTCATTGTCGACGCCCTCACCGTTGTCGAGGTGCGCCACCGTCTCGCAGGAGGCGAAGAAGTTTCCGAGCGTTCGCACCTGGGAGCCGACGACGATGACGGTGCTGGTGTCGGCCGGGGGTGGCCCTGAGCGGATGAGGGCGTTGTGTGCGCTGTAGAGGGGCGGAAGGTCGGCCGAGCCGTAACGTTCGAGAGCGCCGGCTTCGCCGTAGTTGCTGGCGAGCACGATCGTCGAACCCGAGGCGGCACTACCGTCGGCGGTGGCACCGGCCGCTGAGCGCGCTACCGCCTCCACCTCGGCGACATACTGCGGCCAGCCGAGCTGGTCGGCGGCCACCTGGTCGATGGCCGGAATCGGCGTCGCCCCGACCACCGCCGCGGGAATCACCGGCAGGGAGATCACCACGCTCACCACCGAGTTCAGCACCACCGCTGTGTAGACGAGTCGGCGCCGCGCCGTCGACCGGGCGGCGAACTCGGCTACCGGAACGCAGCCGATCGCGAACAGCGACGCCAGCAGGCCGTAGGAGTAGTACGACTGAGTCGCTCCGATGAACATGAACAGCAGCACGAGCGCGAACGCCAGCACGAGAAACCGCAAGGATCGCCACTGGGGCCGCCGCAGCAGCGACACCAGCGCCGCCACCCAGAACGGCACCAGCAGCGGCCCGAGCATCAGCGCCAGGAACGGCCACATCATCACCCGCACCGACGCGCCGTTGTGCACGCTGAGCGCCTGCCCCATCGTCAGCTGCGGCAGGCCGTTCTGAAGCTGGTACAGCAGGTTCGGAAAGCCGATCACGACGATCGCGCCGAGGCCTGCGTAGAGCCAGGGGGAACGGAAGATCCACCTCGGGCCGAGGGCGGCCAGCGCCAGGGCGATCGCGGCGAGCAGCATGACGACCAGCAGTTTGTTGTAGGTGCTCAGGCCGACGATCACACCGGCCACGAGCATCCACTGCCCCTGTCGTCGCATGACCGTGCGGATGACCAGCAGCACCACCGCGGGCCACACCAGCAGATCGGCGCTCGCCGGCAGCATCACATGCCCGAAGCTGAGGGTGAACGACCCGAACGCGTACCCCCACGCGGCCAGGCCCTGGGCGAGGTGGCTGCCGCCGACCTCCCGTGCGATGAGGGCGACGACGAACACCGAAGCGACCGCGAAGGCGATGGCGGGAATGCGGATGGCCCACGGCTCGTCGACGCCCCCCGCCAGCAGCCGCACGAGCGCCGGTGTCAGAGGCGGTTGGTCGATGTAGCCCCACGCGGGCGGCAGCATGCGGAAGTACAGCTCGTCGCGATGGAACCCGTACAGGTTCGCGGTCGCCGCCAGCACCACGAGCAGCGCGCCGGCCGCCCCCACCACGGGCCCGCGCGCGAACGCCGCGAGGCGCCGCTCCCCCGGCCCCGCGGATGCCCGGCCGCCGTCTTTGGCACCCGTGGCAGACCCGCGCCTGGCACCCGGCGCGGCCGCGGCCGGTACACGGGCCCCGGTGTCGACACCCTTCTCAGCCCCCGCCATGCTCGACGATAACGCCCGGCGGCCCCGACGTGCCAGAGCCTGCCGGGCCGGATTCGCGCCCGGGCGGCGCGCGCACATCAGGACATAGGGGGCGATGGCGGGCGCGGCTGGGGCTGGGCGCGGCTCGGAGCGGGCGCGGCCCGGGGCGGACGCGGCTCCGGGGCGCGGCCTCAGCGCGCCGCGTCAGCGGGCGTTGACCTCGTCGCGCCAGGCGAGCAGGTCGGCCACGGGGGCGGTGTCGAGGCCCGGTCCCGTGATGCCGAGGGTGAAGAGGGTCGCGCCGAGGGCGAGCTGCGCCTCGCGCGAGGCGACATCGCCGTCGCCGCCGGCACCGGTGCGGGCGTTGGTTCCGGTCGAGATCTCGATCTCGTCGAAGTCGCGGCCGATGGCCTCGCAGTGTGCGCGCAGAATGCCGAGCTTGCGCTCCAGCGTCTCGGTGTCGGCGAAGCTGTGCCAGATGTCGGCGTGGGTGGCGACGATGCGCAGCGTCTTCTTCTCGCCGCCACCGCCGATCAGCACGGGGATCTTGCGCGTCGGCGCCGGGTTCAGCTTCGACCAGCGCGACTCGATGCGGGGCAGGGCCTCGGCCAGGGCATCCAGTCGCTGGCCGACGGTGCCGAACTCGTAGCCGTACTCGTCGTAGTCGCGTTCGAACCAGCCCGAACCGATGCCGAACACGAGGCGGCCCTCGGCGCCGTTCTTGGCGCTGATGTGGTCGACGGTGCGGGCCATGTCGGCGAGCAGGTCGGGGTTGCGGTAGGTGTTGCAGGTGACCAGTGGGCCGAACTGGATGCTCGTGGTCTGCTCGGCCCAGGCGGCGAGCATGCTCCAGCCCTCGAAGTGCAGGCCCTCGGGGTCGCCGCTGAGGGGAAAAAAGTGGTCCCAGTTGAAGGCGATGTCGACGCCGAGCTCTTCGAGCGTGGCGAGGGTGTCGCGAATCTCTGCGTAGCTGGAGTGCTGGGGAGCGATCTGAACGCCGATACGAACGGGGCGGGTGGCAGCTGAGGTCATGCTTCGAGCCTACGCCCGGGCTCCGGATGCTCGTGTCGCGGCCGCGCGCATCCGCCGGTTGAGTAGCGGCGCAGCCGCGTATCGACACCCCAGCCGAAGCGACGGTTTCGATACGGCCCTCCGGGCCTACTCAACCAGCGGGGGCAGGTAGCGGCGCAGCCGCGTATCGAACCCCCAGCCGAAGCGCCGGTTTCGATACGGCCCTCCGGGCCTACTCAACCAGCGAGGGCAGCTAGCGGCGCAGGAACTTCTGCAGCGACTCGAGCTCCTGCTCTG